>JADQBT010000002.1:0-167590 GCA_016278485.1 Halanaerobiales bacterium | reverse complement strand
ACTGAACAGCCTGTAGAGACTGAACAGCCTGTAGAGACTGAACAGCCTGTAGAGACTGAACAGCCTGTAGAAACTGAACAGCCTGTAGAAACTGAACAGCCTGTAGAAACTGAACAGCCTGTAGAGACTAAAGAGCCTGTAGAGACTAAAGAGCCTGTAGAGACTGAACAGCCTGTAGAGGATATTTTAAGTAGTGATCAGGGTGAAATGGAAGTTAAGGTAAGTGAGAAAGCAAATGAAACAAATGTAAATAATCAAAGTGTAAATAAAAAATCTAAATCTGGTGATCCTGAACAATCTGAAAAAGTTGAACCAGAAGAAGTTGAGAAAATTGAACCGACACCACCACCTCCACCACCTACTTCAGGTAATTTAGTAAGTTTGTTGGAACAACCTGTCTTTCCAAAAGACCTGGTAGATAAAAATGCCAGTGGTGTGGTTGAACTTGAAGTTACTATTACTACTGAAGGTCAGGTATATAATGTACAGCTTATCAAGAGTTCTGGCTACAAAACCATGGATCGCGTTGCAGAGCTTACAATAGAAAGAGGTTGGAGATTTGAATCATATCAACAACCATATTTAATACCAATTAAAGTAAGATATTATGCAGATGAAAATAATAATGAACAAATCGACGTAAGTTTAGGAGAAGTTGTTTTTAAACAGGAGGTGTCAGATTAATGTACAAAATTTGGTCGGGAGCAATACTTTTTTTTCTAGTTCTGTTTTTGTTAACTGGAATAGTAGCTGCAGAAGATGACTTATTTACCAAAGTAGATGAATATAATAATTTAAGATTAGGTAATGATTATATAGTACTTGTTGTTAACCAACAAACAAGTGCTGTAGGTAGATTTGCTATTGAAACAACTGGAGGAGCTCCTTTAAGAACTAATGATGATAATAAACCACTTGTTTATGGAAGACCAAACCCCTGGACATCTTATTCAACTATCTGGATAGACGGAGAAAATTTTGTTTTTGGGGGAAAAACTGAGAGAAGAGCCGGCAAGAATGGTCAATATGGTGAATTAATTACATTACCTGAAGTAAGTAACAACCGTATAATTACCAGAACTAAATTTAATGATATAACAGTCGAACAAATTTTATCTATTGTAAAAAGTTCAACAACTGGTCTTTATGACTCAGCTCAAATACAATATAGAATTATTAATAATAGTGATGTTGAACATAAAGTGGGTTTAAGGACTATGCTTGATACTATGTTAGGTGAGAATGATGGAGCCCCTTTTCGACTTGGAGCAGACGCTGTTACAGAAGATAAATTATACTATAAAAAACAGCTTAGTAGTTTTTGGCAAGCATTTGACAGTTTAGCTGCTCCTCAGGTTACATCACAAGGTACTTTTATAGGCAATGATGTTACTCCACCTGATAAAGTATATTTTTCAGACTGGGGTAGCTTAGCGGATGGAGTCTGGGATTTTGATTTTAATCCAGGTCAGAACTTTATTCGAAAAGGAGAATATGAAATTGATAGCGCAATTGCTATGTACTGGGTTCCAGAAATTATCAAACCAGGTGAAGTAAAAACATACATTACTAAATATGGCCTTGGTGGTATTACAATTGTTCCAGGTTTACTATCTCTGGGTGTCTCATCTCCAGCAGAAGTGACTATAAATAAATCTAAGCAAAGTTTTCCAATAGTAGGCTATCTAGAAAACACTTCTGAAATCAACGCCAAGGATGTTAAAGTTACATTGCAATTACCAGACAGTTTTGCTGCAAATAATCCAATTCGGGAATTAGGCAATATGGAACCTGGTGATATTGCTCAAATTAACTGGGAAGTAAGACCTGTTAATGCAAAAATTCCTTCTGATATTACTTACCGCGTGATTGTAGAAGCTGCTAATACAGATAATAACCAGGTGGAAAGAAGTGTGTCATTTGTTGGTCCTCCTGAATTAAATGCTGTTATTTCATTAGTTGATGAAGTAAAATCTAAGTTGGGACAGTTACAGCCAAATCCTTTTAGAATTCAAGCACAAATTTCTAATACTGGTGAATCAACTTTATACGGTGTTGGAGCAGATCTTTCACTACCTCCAGGATTAGTTACTGGTCCAAAAGAAGTTACATTAAAGCATTTAGGGTCACTTGCACCAGGAGAAAAGGTAAATGTAAATTGGCTTGTAAAAGCACTGAAAATAGAAGGTGAGCAACCATTTGCAGTTAATGTTTCTGGTATTAACGATTATAACACCACAAGTATTGAAAAAATGAAATTACCTTCTTTAATTCCAATGATTTACTTACAAAAAAAGACAGGTAATAAAAGTGATGATTATATGAGCTTAAACATTAATGCTGCCAATCTTGGAGAAGTAGAACAACTTGATTTTGTAATAAAATATAATCAAGATCAATTAGATTTAAGTTATAGTTCCAGAGGCAACTTATTTATAAAAGATAATAAACTTTTACCCTACAATGGTCCGGTTGCAACTGGGAATGGAATCATTAAGTTTTCAGAAAAATTACCTTTTAACAAAGGAACTGGAACACTTACTACCATTCATTTTAGAGAAATTGAAGATGATTATGAATTATCAATTGACAATATCAAATGTTTTGATGAAATGGGTAATGAAATAAAAATTAAAATTCAAGAATTAAATTAGGGGGATAAATATGATTAGTAAATTTAAATTTCTTACATTAGTTTTATCTTTTATTTTAGTATTTTCTTTATCAGTTAGTGCGGTTGAATTACAGGATGTTCCTCGTGATCACTGGGCTTATGACAGTGTTAAATTATTGATTGAAAGAGGATATTTGTCATTGTATGAAGATGGTAATTTTAGTGGAAAAACTAAAGTAAGTCGCTATGAAATGGCCGAAGTAGTGGCCAGATTGTTAGATAATATGGAGAGTGGTGGACAGCAACTTTCAAATGAAGATGTTGATGTGATTAGAGAGCTTTCCTTAGAGTTTAGAGATGAGCTAGTTGCTGTAGCTCAAAGTCAACAAGTTTTTGAAGAGCGATTAAATAAAATTGAACAACAAAATATGATTCAAAATGAAGATCTGGCTACAGTTAATAATCGTGTAAATAACATAGAACAAGAAGTATCAAATATTATTGATAATATAGTTCAACTCAAAGAACTCCAACAAGAAATTGATATATTGAACAATAAAGTTGCTAGTCTAGAGTCAAATTTGGCTACTACTAGAGCTCAATTGCAAAATCAAAATCAAAACTTAGCTACCAATAAAACTATTCAAGAACTTGAAGACGGACAGAGTGTTGCACTAACAAGAATTAACACCCTGGAAAATAAAATAAAAGATTTGGAAGCAAAACTAGCAACAGAGAATGAACAATTGGCTAATAACAAACCAAAAGAGGACAACTCAATGGTTATTCTTGGTGCACTAGCTGCACTTCTACTTCTACTTTAAAAATGGGATGATAAAATAATGATTAAATACAAACAAAAAATTGCTAAATTATTTCTATTAACTATCTTAATTTATCTAATATCCAGTTTCATTCCAGTAACCTTTGGATCTTTGGAAACCGTTTCAGCAAGTAGTATTCAGGAAAAAGATATTTACAAAGGTCTTGGCTTAGTTCTATTTTTAATGATTGTTTCAAATAATGATGAGGATGAACCAGAAAAATTCCAGTCTGAAATTCCGATTAATATCAATCTAGATAAATCTGAAATAGATATTTTAGCTAAAGCAATTCATGCTGAAGCAAGAGGAGAATCTTACCAAGGAAAAGTGGCAGTAGGAGCAGTTATTGTTAATAGGATGATTAGTCCAGATTTTCCAAATTCAATAAGGGAAATAGTCTATCAGAAAGGTCAGTTTACCTCTGTTGAAAATGGACAGATCAACTTAACTCCTAATAGTGAATCCTACCGGGCAGCCTATGATGCAGCATCAGGTAAGGATCCTAGTAAAGGAAGTTTATATTTTTATAATCCAGTTAAATCAAGGAATCCATCCTTTTTTGACAGATTAACAAAAATTGTTCAAATTGGAAACCATGTATTTTTAAAATAGTTAGGATAATCTAAAAAGGGTACTTCCATTACGGAAGTACCCTTTTTTAAGTTAAATCTTTTTTTATGATTCAACATTTACTATTTTATTTACATTTATTATTTTATTACTTTTAAATTTCTTTATTGCATTATACATATTTCCACCAGGAGCAGTTTCATATATTTCAGATGCTTTGATAGTATAAAGCTGATTATCTTCACAAGAAAGCAAAATACTGTCATCCGGATTTGCCAATATAGTTCCAGCTAGTTGATATTCGGTATTTGAAAAAATACGCATTCCTTTCCCATTTCTCTGTTGTTTTCTAATTGCATCTATATTGATTTTATTTGCTCGGCCGCAGTTAGTAAAGGAAATTAGAAACTTTTCTTGATCCTGTTTGTGAAAATTTATAACTTTATCATTTTTACTTAATTTTATTCCTTTACTCCCAAGCGTGTTTCTCCCGGTTGGGTTAACTGCACTTTCTGTAAACTTAATAACAAAACCCTTAGCAGTTGTGATGATAAGGTTATTATTACCGTCTGTTGGGAGAACATTAACTAATAGGTCATCTTCATTTAATTTAATTGCTCTAATATGTGTATAATTTGTATCATACTCATCATACTCAGTCTTTTTAACTTGTCCTTGTTTAGTTACAAATGTAAAATACTTATTTTCCATATTATTTTTAGGTATTATTAACATTTTTCGAATAGTCTCTTTTAATGGTATTTGTAAATAATTATTCAAAGACTCTCCGGTAGATAAGCCATGATGTTCTTCAATTTGATGAATTGCCTGAGTATAAACCTCACCAGCATCAGTGAAAAACAATAATTTATCTAAAGAGGAACCTTGAGCATAATCTATCAAATAATCGTTTTTAGCTGCCTTCAGAGAGTTAAAATCTTCACTTCTTTTTAAATTATTACGATAAGAGAGTGAAAGCACTGCTTCTTTTTCTTTTATTAGATCTTGTTTTTTTATAATTGCTTCTTCCTCATCTTCAATTATTACAGTTTTACGGTTATCACAGTATTGGTCTCTAATTTCTCTAAGATCATCTTTTAGAACATCATTCAATTTATCACTATTTTCTAAAATATCTTTATAATATTTTATTTTTTCTGCTAACTTCTTTATCTCAGCCTGAAGTTTTTG
The DNA here is from genome assembly GCA_016278485.1 of Halanaerobiales bacterium. Taxonomy (GTDB): domain Bacteria; phylum Bacillota; class Halanaerobiia; order Halanaerobiales; family Halanaerobiaceae; genus JADQBT01. The sequence continues at coordinate 162,391 of JADQBT010000002.1, read as the reverse complement.
GATTTCAATACCAACTAGACGTTGAAGTTGCATTTCCATAATAGCTTTAGCTTGTCTTTCGGTAATTCTTAAACCATCTTTAAGTTTTTCGCGAGCTTCTTCTCTCGATTCAGCATGACGAATAATATGGATGACAAGATCTAAATTATCAATTGCTTTTTCTAATCCTTCAAGAATATGATATCGATCCTGATCTTTTTTCAAATTATATTTTGTGAATCGTGTAATAATATTTCTTCTAAACTTAATGAATTCATTTAAAATTTGCTTTAATGTTAATACAACAGGCTTATTATCAACAAGAGCCAAAAGATTTATGCGAAAACTAACCTGAAGAGAACTATATTTAAATAGTCTATTTAAAACAAGTTGAGTGTCGGCATTATTTTTTAGTTCAATTACAATTCTTAAACCAGATCTATCGCTTTCATCTCTTAAGTCAGTAACATGACTCAATTTACCTTTTTTGACTAAATCAGCTATTTCTTCAATAAGTTTAGATTTATTAACTTGATAAGGAATTTCTTCAATAATTAATTGTTCTTTACGTCCAATTTTCTCTACTTTTGTCTTACCTCTAAGCGTAATTTTACCTTTACCTGTCCGATATGCATCAATAATTCCTTCATTACCAATGACTTTACCACCAGTAGGAAAATCAGGACCTGGCAGGTAATGTTTCATTAATGTATCCAGATGAGCATTAGGGTAATCAACTAAATGTAAAATAGCTTCAATAACTTCTGATAGATTGTGGGGAGGAATACTAGTACTCATTCCCACAGCAATTCCACTTGATCCATTTACCAATAAATTTGGAAATCTAGTTGGTAAAACTACTGGTTCTTCTAATGACCCATCAAAATTTTCAGTAAAATCTACAGTATCTTCATCAATATTTGCTAAGAGTTCTTCAGCTAACTGATCTAATCGAGCCTCAGTATAACGCATTGCTGCAGGGCTATCACCATCAATTGAGCCAAAATTACCATGGCCATCAATTAATAAATAACGCTGATTAAATGGTTGGGCCATGCGAACCATAGCACCATAAACAGCTGCATCACCATGTGGATGAAATTTACCTAATACTTCTCCAACTATTCTGGCTGATTTTTTGTGTGGCTTAGAACTTACCAGACCAAGTTCCTTAGTTGCGTATAATATTCTTCTATGAACAGGTTTTAAGCCATCCCGAGCATCTGGAAGAGCTCGTCCAATAATTACACTAAGTGAATAGTTTAAATATGCATCACGCATTTTATCTTCAATCGCGACAGGATAAATATCCTCTGACATAAGATTTCCCCTTTCAAACATTATTTAAATTTAATATATCATTTTGATATTATCATAATAGAAATATGAAATGCAAGAATTAACTGGTAATAATTTTTAGAGTCTGTTATAATATATCACATAAAGGAAGGTGAAGTTAGATGTCGTTATTCGCAGAACCAGATTATGATGCAAATCAAATTGAAGTTCTAGAAGGACTAGAAGCTGTAAGAAAAAGACCTGGTATGTACATTGGAAGCACAGGCATTAGAGGCCTGCATCACCTGGTATGGGAAGTTGTTGATAATAGTATAGATGAGTTTTTAGCAGGTCATGGAGATCAAATTAAAGTTACTATTCACCCAGATAATATAATAAGTGTTGAAGATTGGGGAAGAGGTATTCCTGCTGATCTTCACCGGGAAACAGGATTACCAGCAGCTCAGGTGGTATTAACTACACTACATGCTGGCGGAAAATTTAATAATAATAGTTATAAAGTTTCCGGTGGACTACATGGTGTAGGAGTTTCAGTAGTAAATGCATTATCTGAATTTCTTGAACTGACTACACACTGGCATGGACATCAATATAAACAAACATTTAAAAAAGGCTTACCAGTAAGTGAATTTAAAAAGGTTGCTAAATCAGATAAACATGGTACTATAATTAAATTTAAACCTGATAGTGAAATTTTTCAGGTTACTGAGTTTAAATATGATAATTTAGCCCATAGACTACAAGAATCTGCTTATTTAAATAAAGAACTTACCCTTATTTTAGAAGATTTGCGTAGTGAAGATCCAGTAAAAGAAGTTTTTCAGTATGATGGAGGAATTAAAGCATTTGTTGGTTATTTAAATAAAGATAGGAATATTTTACATGATGATATTATATATTTAGAAAAAAAGCCAGATGATTATTTTATTGAAGCTGCACTGCAATATCATGATGGTTATAATGAGCGTATTTTCTCATATGCCAATAATATTAATACTATAGACGGTGGTTATCACCTTACAGGATTTAAAACAGCTTTAACTAGATCAATTAACAATTTTGCCAAAAAAAATAATCTCTTAACAGCCAAAACATCCTCACTCAAGGGACGTGATGTTAGAGAGGGTCTAACTGCAGTACTTAATGTAAAACTCCCAGAACCCCAATTTGAAGGGCAGACCAAGACTAAATTGGGTAATAGTGAATTGCGGAGTATTGTTGAATCAGAGATTTATGATTATTTGAGTCTATATTTAGATACAAATCCTGAAGTAGGTAAAGCGATTATTGATAAAGCAATGCAAGCTGTTAGAGCCAGAAAGGCATCTCAAAAGGCAAGAGAACTTACTAGGAGAAAAGGTGTACTAAATTCAAATTCACTTCCAGGAAAATTGGCTGACTGTTCAAGTCGTAAAGCAGAAAAGAGTGAGCTATTTATTGTGGAGGGAGATTCTGCGGGTGGTTCAGCAAAACAAGGACGCGATAGAAAATTCCAGGCAATTTTACCTTTGAAGGGTAAAATTTTAAATGTGGAAAGAGCTAGATTAGATAAAATATTAAATAATACTGAAATAGCTTCAATAATTACTGCTCTGGGCACAAGCATAGGTGAAGACTTTAATATTGATAAAATTCGCTATCATAAAATTGTTATTATGACTGATGCCGATGTAGATGGTGCTCATATTTCTACTTTAATTTTAACTCTTTTTTATAGATATATGCCCCAATTAATAGAAAAGGGATATATCTATCTTGCCCAACCACCATTATATAAAGTTAGTAAAGGAAAAGAAGAAAAGTATATTTATACAGACAAAGAATTAGATAAATACAGAATTAATCATCCAGATAAAAAGTTTTCCTTACAGCGTTATAAAGGTTTAGGTGAAATGAATCCTGGACAACTATGGGAGACAACTATGGACCCAGAAACAAGAAAACTACAAAGGGTAGAAATTGATGACGATTTTGAGGCAGATGATATATTTTCTAGATTAATGGGATCAAACGCTTCTTTACGAAAAGAGTTTATTTTTAATAATGCTGATTTAGCCAGTAAATTAGATATATAAGAGTGTTGTAGATTTTCATTTTTATTGGAAATCTACAATTATCAAATTAATTTGAGAACGGTTTTATGAAATTATTTCAATTTATTCACCTGTTGAATTCAATTGTTTAGAAGGTCGAATTTCTTGACTTTTCCAGTTTTTATGTTATAATTAAAACATTACATATTTAGAGGAAGGAGAGACTTCTAATGGAAAAATATCAGTGTACAGTCTGCATGTATATTTATGACCCAGAAGACGGAGATCCGGCTAATGGAATTGAACCAGGTACTTCTTTTGAAGACCTTCCTGAAGACTGGACTTGTCCTGAATGTGGTGTAGGCAAAGATATGTTCGAGCCTCTCAATTAATGAATATAAATTAAATTTTAGAGAGTAATTTTAACTGGGGCTTTTACCCCAGTTTTTTACTTTTTTAAGATTAGCTAAACTTTACTTTTAGATAATATTATAGTATAATTGTCTCGAATTATGAACAAAGAATTTAGAGGGAGATTATTATGAAATTTAATCGGTCCAGTTTGACACCAGCCCAATTTTTAGTTATAGGTTATTTAACTGTCATCATGACGGGTGCTTTTCTCTTAATGTTACCTATAGCAACAACAAATAGTTCTGGTTTAAGATTTATAGATGCTATATTTACAGCAACTTCCGCTACCTGTGTTACAGGATTAATTGTTGTCAATACAGCAACAGCGTTTACGTTATTTGGACAAATTGTTATTCTGATAATGATCCAAGTTGGTGGACTTGGTATTATGTCAATGTCTACCATGATTGCTTTTGTTTTAGGAAAGAAAATTAGTCTTAAAGAAAGACTAATTATTCAAGAAGATTTAAATCAGTTTGGTATTTCTGGTTTGGTAAGACTAATACAATATGTCTTAGGGTTTACATTTGCTATCGAAGGAACAGGTGCACTCTTGTTGTTTTTCAGATTTATAAAAGACCGCCCTTTTTGGGAAGCATTTTATAATGCTGTTTTCCATTCGATTTCTGCATTTAACAATGCCGGTTTCGATATATTTGGCAATAGTCTGGAAAACTTCACTGGCGATATTGCTGTTAACCTCATTATCATGGGATTAATTATTTTAGGTGGTATTGGGTTTGGGGTAATTGTTGAACTAACAAACAATTTTAAATTTAAAAAAACAAGTCTTCAGACAAAAATAGTACTAGTTATAACTGGATCTCTACTTATTATTGGATTTTTAGTTATTTTTGCTCTTGAATATAATAATACATTAAAAACTTTACCCTTTTTTGAAAAAATATTAGCATCTATGTTTTTAGCAGTCACACCAAGAACAGCAGGATTTAATACAGTACCAACAGGTGCTTTACATATTTCAACATTATTTTTTATAATTATATTAATGTTTATTGGGGCGTCCCCTGGCTCAACTGGTGGTGGAATTAAAACTACTACATTTGGTGTTATGCTAATTACACTCAAAAGCATGATTACTGTTAATGAGGATATTGAAGTATATAATCGCCGTCTTGATAAGGATATTATTTTTAAAACATTATCAATTACTCTTTTAGCTTTAAGTCTAGTTGTAATTGTAACTATTACACTCACTGTCACAGAAGCGAATATGAGCTTTTTAGAATTATTATTTGAAACAGTTTCTGCTTTTGCAACAGTTGGACTTTCGACCGGTATTACTGACGAGTTAAGCGATATTGGTCGTCTATTAATCACTTTAACAATGTTTGCAGGTCGCGTAGGACCACTTACTTTAGCTGTTGCATTTGGAGAACAAAAAAGAAAAGGTATATATCATTATCCTAAGGAAAAAGTGATGGTTGGTTAAGATAATATTTAAGTGACACAGGAGGTTAAAAATGAAACAATTTATAGTAATAGGGCTAGGTCGATTTGGTTCAAGTGTAGCTGAAACACTAGCTGAGAATGATTATGAGGTACTTGCAATTGATATAGATGGAGAGCGAATCCAAAATATTGCTGATACCGTAACACATGCAGTTGAAGCAGACGCAACAGATGAAGAGGCTCTAAAAACACTTGGGGTTAGAAATTTTGATGTTGCTATTATTAGTATTGGTGATAATATTCATGCAAATATTTTATGTACTTTAATTCTAAAAGAACTGAATGTTCCCTATGTTGTAGTAAAAGCACCAGATACATTACATGGAAAAGTTTTAACTAAAGTAGGTGCAGACCGGGTTGTTTATCCGGAAAGAGATATGGGTGTTAGAATTGCTCATAATTTAATTTCTTCAAATGTTCTTGATTATATTGAGTTTGCACCAGATTATGGTGTTGTTGAAATTATTGCATCTTCTAAAATGGTTGGTAAATCACTTGCAGAACTTGGACTTAGAGGCAAATTTGATGTTAATGTGATGGCAGTTAAAAGAGGTCAAGACATAATTATCGCACCTGGTGCTAATGATAAAATATTAGAAGAAGATGTACTAGTGGTAATGGGTAAGAATGAAAATCTCGATAAAATGAAGCATTTTTAAGATTCAGGAGTGATTAAATGAATGATAATAATAAATTTTATAATATAATAACCTATGGTTGCCAGATGAATGAACATGATTCAGAAAAACTTGCAGGAATGCTTGAAAATATGGGTTATCAAGCTACTAATTCTCTAGATAAAGCAGATATTATTTTATTAAATACTTGCATCATCAGAGAAAATGCAGAATTAAAAGTCTATGGTAAACTAGGTTCTTTAAAACCTTTAAAAGAAAAAAAGAAAGATTTAATTATTGGTATTGGCGGTTGTATGATGCAACATGATGAAGCTGTCGATGAGATATATAAGAAATATCAGCATGTCGACTTAATATTTGGTACACATAATATACATCATCTGCCTGATTTAATAGAAGAAATTAGTAAAAATCGTAATCGTTTAGTTGAAGTCTGGGATGAAGAAGAAGGACTAATTCCTGACTTGCCTGCAAGAAGAGATGGAGATTACACAGCTTGGGTATCAATTATTCAAGGATGTGATAATTTTTGTACTTATTGCATTGTCCCTTATGTACGTGGGCGGGAAAGAAGCCGATCTATTTCTGCAATTGTAACAGAGGTAAAAAAATTAGTTGAAGATGGAGTTAAGGAAATTACTCTACTTGGACAAAATGTAAATTCTTATGGTAAGGATCTTTCTGAAAAGGAAAACTTTGCTGAGCTTTTAAAAGAACTGGACAAGATTGAGAACTTATTTAGAATAAGATTTATGACTTCTCATCCTAGAGATTTCAGTCTTGAAATAGTAGATACAATTTCAAAATCCACAAAGATCTGTGAACAGTTCCATCTACCAGTTCAATCAGGTAGTGATAAACTGCTTAAAGCAATGAATAGAGGCTATACAAGAAGTTATTATCTTAAATTGATTGAATCTATAAAAGAGAAAATGCCTGAAGCTGCTATCTCAACTGATTTTATCGTAGGTTTTCCGGGAGAAACAGAAAAAGATTTTCAGGCTACTTTATCTCTTGTAAAAGAATGTTCCTTTGATATGGCCTATACTTTTATTTATTCTCCGCGTAAAGGAACACCAGCTGCTCGCAAAGAAGACCAAATAAAAGATAATGTAAAAAAAGAAAGATTAGAAAGACTGATGAACTTACAAAATGAAATAAGTTATCTACAGAATAAAAAGCTGATCGGTACTAAACAAGAAATATTTATTACCGGTGAAAGCAAAAATAATTCACAAAGGTTAGAAGGACGAACCAGAGGCAACAAACTTGTTTTTATTGATAAAACACCTGATTTAATTGGCAGGCTAGTTGAAGTAAAAATATTAGAAGCAAAAAGTTGGACTCTTGATGGTAAATTAAGCAAGATCATAAAATAATAAGATTTTAATAACCTGGAAGTATCTACTTTCAGGTTTAGTTTTAGAATATAGCTAGACTGAGGTGAATACTTTGGCTGATTTAACACCTATGATGCAACAATATCATAATTTAAAAAACAAATATAATGATACAATTTTATTCTATCGTTTGGGTGATTTTTATGAAATGTTTGGAGATGATGCAAAAACTGCTGCTAAATTACTTGATATCGCTCTTACTGCTCGTAATAAGGGGGGCGGAGAAAAGACACCTATGGCTGGGGTACCCCATCATTCAGCAGATTCTTATATAGCTAAATTAATTAATAATGGTTATAAAGTTGCGATTTGTGAACAAATAGAAGATGCAGCTGAAGCATCTGGGATAGTAGATAGAGATGTAATTCGGGTTATCACACCTGGAACTGTAATAGAAAATGAAATTTTAAACGATAATGAAAATAATTATTTAACAGCTGCCATTAGGTATAAAGATAAAGTTGGATTTTCCTTTGCTGATATATCTACCGGTGAGTTTTATTTAACTGAATTTCCCTTTGAACAGATAAATTTACTCTGGGATGAATTACACCGCATCGCACCTCGCGAATTAATTATTAATAATTCTTTAAAGAAACTGTCTAATTATAAAGAAATTAAGGATACTTATAATTTTACTGTCAATAAACCTATCAAGAAAGATCTGGAATTGATTGAAAAGAAATTAAAAGACCATTTCAAAGTAAAATCACTGGCTGGCTTTGGTTGTCAAGAAATGTTTGCTGCAACTCAAGCTGCTGGAGAAATCTTATTTTATTTGAGTGAAACACAAAAAAGATCACTTGCACACATTAATCGTTTACAAGTATATAGACTAAATGATTTTATGGTACTTGATTCTGCTACCCGTAGAAATCTCGAATTAACAACAACTATTAGAGATAATAGTAAGAATGGTTCTTTACTTGATATTATTGATAAAACCATTACTTCAATGGGGGGAAGACTAATAAAAAAATGGATTAATCAACCTCTCATTAATTTAGAAGAGATTAGAGCCAGACAAGGCGCATTAGAAGAAATCCAGATTGATTTTATGCAGCTTAATAATCTTCGTGATGAACTAACTGGAATATATGATTTAGAACGAATTCTTGGTAAGATTACCTATCAATCAGCAAATGCACGTGATTTAGTAGCTTTAAAAAGTTCACTGGGACATTTACCAATTGTTGAAAACTACTTAGAGAATTTCTCCAGTGAATTATTAAAGAAAATGAGAGTTGATTTTGAAAACTTAGAAGATATTTTTGAACTTTTAGATCACTCTTTAATTAATGAACCCCCTACTCAATTGACAGAAGGTGGCATAATTGCAGATGGATACCATGAAAAACTTGATAAGTTACGTAATACAACTAAACAAGGTAAAGATTGGATAGCTTCATTGCAAAAACAGGAAAAAGAACGAACAGGAATAAGTTCTCTCAAAGTCGGATTTAATAAAGTTTTCGGTTATTATATTGAGGTGACAAATGCAAATTTAGATAAAGTTCCTGATGATTATCAAAGAAAACAAACTTTAACTAATAGTGAAAGATATATTATACCTGAACTGAAAGAGAAAGAAGCCCTTGTTCTTGGAGCTGAAGAAAAGATTAAGGAACTCGAATATAATTTGTTTGTTGAAATTAGAGATAAAGTTGGCCAATCTGTGGAGAGAATTAAAACTACTGCACATATTATAGCTGTGTTAGATGTGCTTGCCGGTTTAGCAATTTTAGCCCTTGAAAATAATTATACTCTTCCTCAAATAAACCAATCTGATCAAATAATAATTAAGCAAGGCCGACATCCTGTCGTTGAAAAAATGCTAGATGGTAATTTCGTCCCTAATGATACTTTTTTGAACAGACAAGAAGATAGATTTATATTAATTACTGGACCTAATATGTCAGGAAAATCAACTTATATGCGTCAGGTTGCCCTAATTGTTTTGATGGCCCAAATTGGTAGCTTTATACCAGCTGAGTCAGCAGAAATTGGTTTAACTGATCGTATTTTTACTAGAGTCGGGGCTAGTGATGATTTAACAACTGGACAAAGTACTTTTATGGTTGAAATGAATGAAGTAGCTAATATAGTCAATAATAGTACTGAAAAAAGTTTGATTATTCTTGATGAAGTTGGTCGTGGTACAAGTACTTATGATGGAGTTAGTATTGCTTGGGCTGTTAGTGAATATATTAATAATCCAGAAAGAATTGGGGCTCGCACTCTGTTTGCAACTCACTATCATGAACTTACACGTTTGGAAGAAGAATATAATGGAGTGAAAAATTATAATGTTTTAGTAGAAGAAGATAATTCTGGTGTTCACTTTTTGCATAAAATCATTCCGGGACGAGCTGACCAAAGTTATGGGATTGAAGTAGCCAGATTAGCTGGTCTACCTGATGAAATTATTATAAATGCTCAACATATATTGGATGAACTTGAAAGTAAATCCAAACAGCCAGTTAGAAAAAAAGAAAAGATTATATTTGATAAAAAACATCAACAATTACCTCTATTTCAAGCGGGAAATTCTATTTTGAAAAAAATTGATGAGCAAGACTTATTAAACATGACACCAATGGAAGCGATGAACTTTTTGTATAAATTGCAACAAGACCTAAAAGAAGAAAGGAATTAATATGTCAGAAATAATACAACTACCTGAAAATGTGGCTAATCAGATTTCTGCAGGTGAAGTAGTCGAAAGGCCAGCTTCTGTTGTTAAAGAGCTAGTTGAAAATTCTATTGATGCAGGTGCTGATCGAATCTTCATCGATGTAAAAGATGGTGGAAAAACTTGGATTAGAGTCAAAGATAATGGTTCGGGTATTCACGGAAAAGAACTAGAACTAGCTTTTTCTCGTTATGCAACTAGTAAGATAAAAGAAATTAACGATCTTTATTCGTTACGAACATTGGGTTTTCGTGGAGAAGCATTGGCAAGTATTGCTTCTGTGGCTAGGATGGAAGTTTTTTCTAAGCAAAAGGAAAGCAAAATCGGTTATCAGTTAAATATTGAAGGAGGCCAATATATTTCTAAAGAAGTGGTTGGCTGTCCACAAGGAACTGAAATTATAGTCAGAGATCTTTTTTTTAATACTCCAGCCCGATATAAGTATCTGAAAACAAATAGTACGGAATTTGGTCATATAAGTAAAATAATCAGTAGAGAGGCTCTTGCCTATCCAGAAATAAACTTCCGCTTAGTTCATAATGGTCAAACTGTAATTAATACACCTGGCACAGGCAAATTAAAAGATACTATCTATAAGATTTATGATAAAGAATTAATCGATAATTTAATTGAAATTGATGTAGAGGATCGCTATATCAAATTAACTGGTTATCTTGTTAATCCTAATTTGAATAGATCAAATAGGACCCACTTACATTTTTTTGTCAATCAAAGAAGTGTTTATAATAATTATCTACTTAAAGCTGTCGAAACCGGTTATCAAGGTTTACTTCCTCCGGGAAGACATCCACTTGTGTTCTTATTTATTAAATTAAATCCCATACTGGTAGATATTAATGTTCATCCTACAAAAAGAGAAATAAAATTTAGTCGTAACAAAATTATTAGTGATGTTATTAGTAAATCTATCAGATCAATAATTAAAAAGGATAAACCAGCTCCAGAATATAAAACTAAATCAAAAGAGAAATCAAATCCGATCAGGAAAAATTTTAATTTTAATAATATTAATAAATCTAATTATGGTCAAAATAGTAATTATATAAATAAAGAATATACTGAGGAGAATTCACAAAATAAACAATATATAGTTAATCATAATTATAAACAAGAACAAACCGATAATTTAGTAGCTGAGGAATATTCTTTTAACTTCTTAGGTCAAATAATGAATAGTTATTTAGTTATTGAATATGAAGGTGAACTTAACGTTATCGATCAACATAATGCTCACGAACGTGTACTTTTTGATCAGTTAGCTAAAAATTATGATCAAAACGAAAATAATCGGCAAGCATTATTAATGCCATTAAAATTGGAACTTACACCTGAAGAAAAAGAATTAGTTCTTTTTTACCAAGATGAATTATTAAATATGGGAATTATGTTTGATGATTTTGGTGGTAACACAATCCTTATTCAAGAGATTCCCCATTTTTTAAAAAACAAGTCCACCAGAAATATAATTGAAGAATTTATTTCTGATTTATTGGAGGATGGTAAAATATCTAATAAATCAAAGATTAAAGAAAGAATGTTAAAATATCTTTCCTGTAGAACTGCTATCAAAGCTGGTAAAATATTACACAGAAAAGAAAGTTTAAATTTAATTAAACAACTACTAAAAACGGAAAATCCTTTTCGATGTCCTCATGGTAGACCAATAATGATTAAACTAACTCAGTCTGAAATTGAAAAGGGGCTTGGTAGAAGATGATCAATTCTAAATTACCATTAGTTATAATCACTGGGCCGACCGCCAGTGGAAAGACATCTTTATCTTTATCTATTGCCACTAAATTAGACTGTGAAATAATATCAGCTGATTCAATGCAAATATATCAGGATATGGATATTGGTACTGATAAAGTTACAAAAAATATTAGAAAAAATATTCCCCATCATATGCTTGATATAATTTCTCCCAGCAAAAATTTTTCTGTAGCTGATTATCAAAAAAAAGTTGATCAATTAATACCAGAAATTAAGGAAAGAGGTCATCTGCCGCTAATGGTGGGGGGAACAGGTTTATATATCAAATCAGTAGTTGAGGGTTTTATGTTGCCAGAAATGGAACCAGATTATGAATTAAGAGAACATCTCACAAAGGAAGCAGAAGAAAAAGGAACTGAATTTGTTCATAGTAAACTAGCAAGGATTGATCCACCTCTTGCTGAAAAATTACATCCCAATGATCTGCGTAGGGTTATTAGAGGAATTGAAGTATATCAACTAACTGGTAAGACAAAAACATATTACAAAAAAAGACAAAAAGAAAAGTCGAATAGATATCACACAATTAAATTTTGTCTAAAAAGAGATCGGGAAAATCTTTACCGTAAAATTAATCAAAGAGTTGATACAATGCTTGCAGAAGGTCTACTTGATGAAGTAAGAACTTTGCAAAATAAATATGAAAAATTAAGTAAAACAGCTCGACAAGCTCTTGGCTATAAAGAATTATTTGCATATTTATCTGGGGAGATTACTCTTGATAAAGCAGTTTATAATATTAAGCAAAGAACTAGAAATTTTGCTAAAAGACAGCTGACCTGGTTTAGAAGAGATGATGCATATCAATGGTTTAATCTTGATGATCAAGATCAAGAAGAGGTTGAAAAATTAATTTTGGAGAAAATAGAATTAGAATTTAAGGAGAAAAAAGTATAAAATGAGTAAAAAATTTATGATTATTGATCAAAACATTTTGCATAAGTTAATAAAAGATAAAGATAATTTCTTATTATTTTTTTCAACTGAAAATTGTGGGTATTGTCAAATTGCTAAAAACAACATTGAAAAAATTATAGATAATTTTCCTGATTTAAGTTTATATGAAATTAAATTAAATCAAAATCAAAGTTTGTTTAAACAATATGGAGTAACAAGTGTTCCAGTTATTAAAATCTTTAAAAATGCTGAAGTCGTTTATACTGGTTTTGGAGTGAGATTGCCAAACGATTTATATTATCAACTAAAATATTATTTTTAAAGAAAGCAGGAATTTTGAACTATATCTTGAAATTTACAATTAGAGAAAAAAAGGAGGCTAAATTATTATGAAAAGTCAGATTAATTATCAGGATGACATTTTAGATTATATTAAAGCTAAAAAGTTAGAGGTTATAATATATTTTGTGAATGGATATCAACTCAAAGGAAAGGTAATTGGCTTTGATAATTTTACAATTATTTTACACAGCGATGGTAGAGATCAAATGATTTATAAACATGCAATTTCAACAATAGCTCCTGTAGAAAAAGTTGAAGGCTTCCTTAAATTAATTAAAAATTCCTAGGCTATTCTAGAACTGTTCTTTAGAGGTGATTATAATTAAAGCAAAAATATATACAACAATTATTATAATCTTTTTTGCTGTATTTATTTTAAATATAAATGCTGTTCAAGCCGAATCATTATACAATTGGCATGATTTTGTTGCGAAATACGAAAAAAATTATCGGAATAATCCAACTGAAATTTCAATTAAATTTAAATATGCAGTTGGTCTAGCTAATATTGGTGATATCAAAAAATCTTATGATTTTTTTGATGAGTTAGATGACGAGTTAAACCAAGATATGGTTAGTAGCAAACAAAAAAATAAAATCGAAAGATTTTTAAAGTTAAATAATACAAGGAATCTAAACAAACAAATTTTAGATAATAATCTAGCTGGCTTTGCTGCTGTAGTATTTGAAGATTATAGAAAAGCTGCTTCATTTTTTGAAAATTTAATAATAATCGATCCAGAAAATCTTTGGAGTAAAAATCATTTAGCCGCAGCTTATATTGAATTCAAAGAATATGACAAGGCTGAAATTCAATTAGATAATGCAATGGAAATTAAGGATAATGAATATTCTCACCTACTTAGAGGATATATTCATTATGAAAAAGGTAATATTATAAGAGCACTTTTGGAGGCAGGTAAATCAGGCGAATTATTTAAAGCTTTAATTAATGATGATTAAATAGATGCAGGAGGACTTTTGGTTATGTTATTTGATCAACAAGGTAATCTTACCGCCCAAAATTTATTCCCTTATCCAACAGAAAACTTTGAAGATCTCTTTAAAAAGGCTATTCAATGTAATCGCTGCCATTTAAGGAAGAGTTGCAAGGGAGTTGTGATGGGTGAAGGTAATTTGACCAAAAAAATAATGTTTATTGGAGAAGGACCAGGCGCAAATGAAGATAAGTTAAGTAGACCTTTTGTAGGTAGAGCGGGTAAATTACTAGATAAAATTTTTCAAGCTGTTGGTATTAACAGGGAAAGTGTTTATTTAACAAATATTATAAAATGCAGACCGCCTGGAAATAGGGTGCCCAATCGCTCCGAATACGAAAGTTGTGCTCCTATTCTAATGGCAGAGATAAAAATAATTGAACCAAAGGTAATTATACCACTTGGATCAACAGCATTGAAATATTTACTTGATCAAGATGGCTCTATTACTAGACAAAGAGGTAAATGGGTTAAAAGAGGTAAGTATTACTTTTTACCAACTTTTCATCCTGCATATTTGTTAAGAAATAAAAGCATGAAGAAATTTTCTTGGAAAGATTTCAAAATGATTAAAAAATCAATAGAACGTATTAATAAATTAAAAGATGAAGGTAGACTATAGATTATCTAAACTATAGGACCTTCATCTTTTTTTTATATGCTAAAACGTCTAAAAAGACCAATAACCTTTCCTAATATCTTGATATCAGTAGAAATGATTGGTTTATAATCTGGGTTTTCTGGTTGTAATCTAATTGCATTTTCATCTCTAAAAAATCTTTTGACTGTAGCTTCATCATCAAGTAAAGCTATAACTATATCATGATCTTGTGCAATTTGTTGACGCTGAGCAATTACGTAATCACAATCATGGATTCCTGCATTAATCATACTATCACCTGATACCTCAAGCATAAATAATTCGTTATTACTTGCCCGAATATAATCAGCTGGAATTGGAAAATAATCTTCAATATTCTGATCCGCCAAAATTGGTTCCCCAGCAGTAACTCTACCCACTAAAGGAATTTGTAACATTTCTTTATTAACATTATTTTGCTCTGAATAAACCCCTGCTTTTAAAACTTCAATAGCCCGTGGCTTTGAAGGGTCACGCCTTAAGAAGTCTAATTTTTCGAGAGTTTTCAAATGATTGTGAACAGAAGCCGGTGATTTTAAGCCAACTGCACTACCAATTTCCCTGACAGAAGGTGGATATCCTTTTTCTTTAATTTCTTTTACAATAAATTTATAAATCATTTCTTGTCTACCTGTTAATTCTTCCATTGGTATCACTCCAATCTTAATAATTATTATATCATAGTAATTTAAAAAAAACAAACAATCGTACGCCCAACCCTTGACAATGAACATATGTTTAGATATAATTAAAGAAGAACATATGTACTAAACATGAGTTTATGACTTAGGAGGGGTTAATATGATAGTAGCTAATAGTGGTGCACATCAATATCTTATGCAAAAAGAAGGTAAATCAACTTTGGGTAAGTTTATATTTTTAGCATTAATTATTATTATCTTAACAAGCATTTTGCTTCTTATTTTAAGCAATATTTCAAATAGCGAACATAATCTAGAAATTGTAGAACATAAAATTGAGTCTGGGCAAACTATCTGGAGTATTGCTGAAATGTATTATGGTAATAATATTGATTTAAGAAAACCCGTTTATCATATTATTAAAGTTAATAATTTAAATTCTGCACTAATTAAACCAGGTCAAAAGCTTAAACTCCCATTAAATTTACCTTAATATCAAATTTATTAAATCAGTAATTATACAAGGAGATCTCTAAAATGAAAAAAACAGCAATTTACGCACGTGTAAGCACAGAGAAAGAGTCCCAATCTAGTAGTCTAGATCGACAAATAGACGAATTAACTGAATATGCTCTTAATAATGAAATGAAAATTATAAAAATAATTAAAGAAAAAGAAAGCGGATTTTTAGAAGAACGTGATGGAATCTTTAATATACTTGAGTTATTCAAAAGCAAGCGTATAGATAATGTACTTATCCAAGATAGCACAAGACTTGGACGAGGAAACGCTAAAATGGCTCTAATACATCAGATACATAAGATGAGTGGTGAAATAATAACACTTGCTGACCAAGGACCTCTAGCTTTAAATGATATGGAAACTATGATTATTGAAGTTTTGGCAATTGTTGAAGAATATCAACAGAGGTTAACAAATCGAAAAATAAGTAGAGCTATGCAAAGAAAAATTAAGGAAGGAAATTATAACCCAGCTAATAATCTTAAAAATAGGGATCAAGGAGGTAGAGATAGAAAAAAGATACCTATCGAAGAAATAATTCGGCTTAGAAAATTGGAATTAACATTTAAAGATATAGCAGCTACTTTACGGGGTTTAGGATATGATGTTTCAAAGTCAACAGTACACCGTCGTTATCAGGAATATTTAAAAAATAATAAAAAGATTTAAACTGCTGATATTTTTTAATATCAGTTATTTATTTTTTTATTATCCCAAAAACACAAGAAAACTTAACAATTGGGATAATTGCAAGATAACTTAAGCTAAATAATGATAATTATTCAATTTTAATATCTTCGTAAAATAATAATTTTGCGAAGATTTATCTAAAAATAAGAAAAACCCGGTTTTAAAACTAAAAACCAGGCTTTTTTGTCCTTATTATTATCTTTATTACTCTTGTTCTCTATAAGCTGTAATAATTTCTCCATAATAAAAAGTATGTGGGTCTTCTTCTGGGTAAGATTCAGTTTTAATATCTTTCTTTAAATTATCTAATTGCATGCTTTGTTGATATATAATGTTACAAGCAAAATGTAATTCACAACCAGATATCACAGGAACATCTACTTCAGGTATAAATTTAGTACTTAAACCTAGATGCTCTATTTTATTATAATCTTCTCCTGATTCTGTTCCACAGAATCTAAGCTCTTCTTTTAGTTGACCTTTTAAAGGAACACTGACAGTAAACGTATCACTATTTTCCATTATAGAGTGAGTATGTCTACTTTTTCTAACTGGAACCATAAAAACTGCTTTATTCCAGATATAACCGATTGTTCCCCAACCCATAGTCATCGTGTTAATTTCTTTATCGTTTTTGGTTGTTAAAAACACACCGCCAGGTAAAACTCGATCTACTTCAGGTAAAAATGGTCTAAAATCTACTCTTTTCATAGTAGTGGATCCCTCCTGTTATATTTATTTTGCTAGAACTGACAAATTCAATTTATCATTTTTAACATCTACTAATAGGTGGTCACCTTCATTAACTCTGTTTTCGAGCATTGCTAAAGCTAATTCATCTTTTATTGTATTTTGAATAACACGTCTTAAAGGTCTAGCACCATAGGCTGGATCAAATCCAAGCTCAACTAATTTTTCTTTAGCTTGCCTAGATAAATCAATTTCAATTTCTTTATCAGCAAGATTAGCTTGAAGATAATTAATTTGAATATCAATGATCTTCATTATATCATCTTTGCTAAGGGAATTGAATATTATTTTTTCATCAATTCGATTAATAAATTCTGGTCGGAAATTATTTTTTAATGCTTCATTTACTTTTTCTGATATTTTTTGATTATCATTTAAATCTTGAATATAGGCTGAGCCAATATTTGAAGTCATAATAATAACGGTGTTTCGAAAGTCTATTTCTTTACCCTGACTATCTGTCAAAATTCCATCATCAAGTATTTGTAGTAAAATATTATAGACATCGGGATGTGCCTTTTCTATTTCATCAAGTAGAATAACCGAATAAGGGTTTCTTCTAATTTTTTCAGTTAGTTGTCCACCCTCTTCAAAACCTACATAGCCAGGTGGAGAACCAATTAGTTTGGCAACTGCGTGACGCTCCATATATTCGGACATATCTATTCTAATAAGAGATTTTTCATCATCAAACAAACTTTGTGCCAGTGTTTTTGCTAGCTCGGTTTTACCTACTCCTGTAGGACCCATAAATAAGAAAGAGGCTAAGGGTCGTTCTGAATCTTGTAATCCCATTCGTGATCTCCTAATTGCATTACTAACTGCTTTTAAAGCAGATTCTTGCCCCACGACTCTATTTCTAAGTTCAGTTTCTAAATTTATTAATTTTTCTTTTTCTTCCTCCATTAGTTTACTTAAAGGAATTTCTGTCCAGGCAGAAACTATTTCTGCAATATCTTCTTCATTAACTTCTTCTCTTAATAATTGATTTTTTGATGATTGATTGGCTTCTAATTTATTTGTTTGAATTTCAAGATCTTTTCTTAACTCATGCAATTTACCATAGCGAAGTCTAGCTGCTTCTTCATAGTTAGCTTCTCTCTCGGCCGATTGAGCTAAGATTTCTATTTGTTCTATTTCTTCTTTAAGCTGTTGGATTTTATTTAATAGATCCTTTTCATTTTGCCACCTAGCTCTAAGTGGATCTCTTTTTTCTTTTAATTCTTGAATTTCTTTTTCAATTTCCTCTAATTTGTTAAGAGATTGATTAGACTTTTCCTGTTTTAAAGCTTCCTTTTCAATTTCAAGTCTTCTTACTTTACGATCTAACTCATCAACTTCTATTGGCATTGAGTCAATTTCTATGCGAATTTTAGATGCTGCCTCATCAATAAGGTCTATTGCCTTATCAGGTAAAAATCTTTCTGTTAAATAACGATCAGATAATTTTGCAGCAGATAGTAAGGCATTATCAGTGATTCTGATTCCATGATGAATCTCATACTTTTCTTTAAGACCTCGTAATATTGAAACAGTATCTTCAAGGCTTGGCTCTTCAACCATTATTGGTTGAAATCTCCTCTCTAATGCAGCATCTTTTTCAATATATTTACGATACTCTGATAGTGTTGTAGCCCCTAAACAATGGAGTTCACCCCTGGCAAGAGCAGGTTTTAATAAATTAGCTGCATCCATTGCACCTTGAGTTGCACCTGCCCCTACTAATTGGTGCATTTCATCAATAAACAATATTATTTGTCCTTCAGCTTCTTTAATTTTTTTTAATACTTCTTTCAATCTTTCTTCAAATTCACCACGAAATTTTGTGCCAGCTATTAGAGAACCCATATCTAAAGAAATAACTTTCTTATTTTTGAGTGTTTCGGGTATATCACCATTAACTATTCTTTGGGCAAGACCTTCAACTATTGCTGTTTTACCAACACCTGGCTCACCGATTAAAACAGGATTATTTTTACGCCTTCTAGAAAGCACCTGCATAGATCTCCTAATTAGGTTATCTCTTCCAATAACAGGGTCCAATTTCCCGGAGCGGGCTAGTTTGGTTATATCAATTGTGAATTTATCTAATACATTATAATTATTTTCACCTTCTTGACTATCAATTTTACTGCCATCTCTAAGTTCAGTAATTATTTCCTTTAAGCTAGCATAATTTAAATTATGTTTATTTAATAATTTTGCTGTATCAGTTTTACTTGCAACTATACTTAATAAAAAATGTTCAGTAGAAATATAGCTATCATTCATTTTATTTGCAAGTTTTTCAGATTCTCTAATCATATTATGCACTTCTTGAGACATATATATTTGTCCAGCTTGTTGTTGATATACTTGAGGAAGTTTGTTCATTAAAGCATCAACTTGTTCTTCTAATTCATTTATATCTACATTTGCTCTATTTAATAATGGCAAAATAATTCCATCATCTTGTTTTAAAAATGCCTTAATTATATGTGTTGTATATATTTCTTGATGATTTAAATTTTCAGCTAGATTTTGTGCTTCAACTAAACTTTCTTGCGCTTTTCTTGTTAGTTTTTCCATGTTCATATAGAAAACCCCCTTATTTACTTTCTGTATAAATTATACAACAAAGGTCAAAGAAGGTCAAGTAATTATTAATTTTAGATGGGTCAAGTTTAGATGGGTCAAGCTACTTTTTTTATAACTGGTATCCATATTTCGCTTTTATAATTTGGTAATGATGTGTCTTTACTCTCATTCCACAATATTTCTGGACCTTCAGCTATTTCGAAGTTTGATGATGGAAACCATTCAGCATAGATACGTCCCCATATATCCTGCAAGGTATCTGGAAATGGTCCAACTGATTCAAATACAGCCCAGGTTAAAGCCGGAACGTCAAGTTGTGTCAAAGTATCGGGACAGTCTTTAGTTGTGGCCACCCCTATATAATGATCGAGTTCTCCTTTCTCTTCCATTCTTCCTTCTGAAAAATTTGTAGAAGCTTGAATAATACCCTGTGGTTCAATATTTGCTAGTTGCTTTAAAGTATTAATCATCTTACCATTTAATTTCTTCCACATCGAGTTAATCTCTGGATTAGTCCCTTTAAAAACTATAGGTACTCGTTTCATAATTCCTATAATACTAAAAGCCTCTTTCTCTACAATTCGGTAATTCATTGATATTCCCCCTTTGATTGATAATTGGAAGGTCATTACTGAAAAAGCCCTTAAAGAACTGTCATAATTCCTGGCTTCTGATGGAGTTATACCATGAAACCCTTTAAAAGCCCTTGTAAATGAATCTGCTGAATTGTATCCATATTTAATAGCCAGATCCATTACTCTCATTTCACTATTGTCTTTAATTTCAAAAGCTGCCATAGTAAGTCTTCTGCTACGAATATATTCTGACAAAGTAATACCTGCCAAAAAAGAAAACATCCTTTTAAAATGATATTCCGAACAAACTGCTCGTCTTGCTACTTCATCAAAATCAATGTCAGAAGTTAAATTTTCTTCAATATAGATTAAGGCTTCATTCATCTCTTTTAGTGAATTCATTAAGTTGACCTCCCCTCTACCAATTATAATAGCAAAAATATAATCTGAATATCCGACATTTCGTGCACAATTATGTGGTATTATACAAACTAAAGTCTATTACTTCCTACATCCATTTTACATCATTTTCAATACATTCCCTAACACGATATTCAGCAATCTGTTGAATAAGTGGTAAAGGAAGTGGCTTATTCAATGGAAATTGAATTGTACTACTGGATGTTTTATAGTCCTTAAGATCTTTGGCATAGGCTTTTATTGCTGACGGTGTAGGATATAAACTAATATGATGCTTAAATGCTGCATATTGAAATAGGATTGTGTCAAAAGAAAAAGCAGGCTGACCCCACTTAAGGCTTTCCTTAGCTTCAGGTGCAACTTCACGAAGACATTCACGCATTTGTTTTAAAAGTTCTTGCGTATCTTCTGAAAAATCAGTAATATATTCATCAACTATGGTTGCTTTATTTTTTTTCATGTTATCTACCTCTTTCTGATATAATCCAATCTATAACATATTGTTATATACGTACCTGAATTTATTGCAAAGACTACCATCATAAATCAGGCTTGTAAAAATTTTTTTTCAGATCTAGATGTAGCTCTGGAAACTCTGGGTGAATAAACTTATCTTCATGATCTCCTGTAAATATCAGTAGGTAATTTTCTCCCTTAAGCATATATGCTTCCAGGATATATGCCGCAGGATCAAGTAGCCAGTGCTGTACTACATTATTATCATCCAAAGTAACAACCAGGGGAGCTTTAAATATTTAATTTGAAGTTCCTAAATAATAAATAAGTAATTGCAAAGTATTTTCAAGGCCATCAAGATGTGTTCTTTCATAGCCATGAGAAGCATAAACTCCTGGACCAATTAAACCATGTTTAATATCAAACCCTGAACGTAAAGTAACATCAACATCAGAACCATATCTAGGATAGATATCAACAGCAAAATTAAGGTCTTTTTCTTCTGCAATCTTAATCAAACTAGTAGTTACATCATAATCATATGGTCCTACAGAATCCTTGGCACAGATTGAAACGGTATGTTCATTTGTCTTAAGGTCATCACCAACAGCTCCCATATCAACAGAGATCATCTCTACAATATCTTTAGGAATCCCAGCAGCTCCACCATGGCCAACCTCTTCATAACCTGTAAAAATAAGATATGTCTTTCTTTTTAATTCTATCTTTCCTTCTTTAACTAATTTAGCAAAGCCAAGTAGTATTCCGGCACTGGCCTTATCATCTAAATGGCGACTTTTGATATATCCACTCCCTGTCACTACTGTTCTAGGATCAAAGCTTATAAAATCACCTGTTCTTATACCGATCTTTTCAACATCTTCTTTCGAGTTTACAACTTCATCTAATACTACTTCCAGATTTTTATCATCACGTTCAATCTTAACAATATCTTTATAAACATGAGTAGATGGTTTTGTTAATTGTATTGTCCCACTGTATTCTTTTCCATATCTAGTATGAATTACACAATTCTCCTGTTCAATATTATTTCCTGGATATCCACCAATCTTTGTAAATCGCAACCGGCCATTATCTTTTATTGATCTTACCATAGCACCAATTGTATCAATATGAGCAGCCAGGGCAAGAGGGTCTCCTTTCCCTCCCAATTCTACTATAACTGAACCCTTATTTGAAATCCTGTTTTCAAAACCCAGCTTTGTAAAAAAATCTTGTAGATAAGATTCCGCCTTTTTAGTAAAACCAGAAGGACTGGCAATTTCACATAAATTAACTACCTGTTCAACAACAAAATCCATATAATTTTTACTTATTTTCATTTTAAAAATTCCTTTCTATTATAATCAAATTGACCTATAGTCACTTCAGAATTGTCTTAATATTTTCTATTCTTTAAATACATAAGATAAATTTATATCTAGACCATTAAGAACATTCACAGAAACTTTATCTTCCCTTGAATAGACAAATGGTTTCCTATAATTATTTTTCTCCTCTAGTAGATATACTTCAACAGTTTTTTCATTATAATCCACCAGCCAGTATTCTTTGACACCATGTTTTTCGTAAAGGTTTCTTTTTTCTTTTCTATCTCTTGCCCCTGAAAACGGTGATATTATCTCAATTATTAAGTCAGGTGCTCCTCTACAACCTCTTTTATCAAGTTTATCCTCATCGCATATTACTAATATATCAGGCTGGACAACTGTTTGAATATGTTCATCTTTCTCTTCCCTTTCAGGTAACCGCACATCAAAAGGCGCAGCATAAACTTTGCAATCTTTATCAAATAAGTATATAGAGAATTGCCTGATTAATTCAACCAATATTTCCTGATGACTGCGAGAAGGTGCAGGCGCCAATAGATAAATCTTGCCATTAATCAATTCATATCTCTGCTCATCAGACCAGTTCAAATAATCACCATATGTATATAAACGATTACTCGCAGTCTCTTTAATTAAATCATTATTCTTTTTTTTACTCATAAATAACACCTCTTTTGACCAGTAGATAGTACTTCTTCTCCTCTGTAGAACACTAGATATATTCTGTTCCTGCTTTTCCGTTCATCTTAACAAATATTTCAAAATAATTGATTAAATAAATTTTTATTATCAGTTGATAAGGCTTCAAAAATCAAAGATTGAGAGATTTCTTCCTTTTCGAATATCTTATATTTATCAATTTCACAATCCTTAAAACTATATATCATGATCTTTTTCTGTTTAGGGTCAACAATCCAGTATTCCTCAACTCCAGACAGCATATAAGTATTTAATTTATCTACCATATCCTTTTTTCTGGTACTTTCAGATAATATCTCAATTACCAGTGTAGGAGTACCCATATATCGATCTTTTTCGGTAACGTTATTTTCCAGATCACAAACTACTAATAAATCAGGCTGCATAACATCTGGTTCTTTAAGATCTTTCTTCTTAAAGTGTACATCAAAAGGAGCTAAAAATACTCTGCATTTCTTATCTCTAAAATATTCAGCAAACAAAAGGTGCAATCTCCCAAGTATCTCCTGATGGCTAATAGTAGGTGAAGATAATATATGTATTTCACCATTAATAAATTCCATCCTCAAAGAACTTTTTTCAGATATCTTCATAAATTCTTCATATGAAACCCTTTTTCCCCCATATTGATAATCTAGTGCATTTTCTCTTACAGTAAAATACTGTTCAATATCAGTTATATAAGGTGTAAGTCTAGCAATTTTTTTCCCGTTTTTCGTTATAACTGCATCATTATTCTCTTCTTCTACAAAAGCCAGATATTTACCCAAACTCTGTTTGAGTTCAGTTGCAGTTATGACAAGACCTTCTTTATAATTTATCGATTTCATTCAATCACCTCCAGTAATATTATACTACTTCAGACAAAATGTTGCAATCATTTTGTGCGATATATTATTATATTTTGTGCTATATTTTATTCAATTTTTGCTTTCCCCTCCTGTGATGATAGCAATTTACCCATCATCTTATAATTTCCCTCTATTTAAATCATAAATTATTTGTTCATATTGAATGTTTAATACATTCCTTCAACATTAATTAATCCAGTTAAGGTAAATAATAAACCCTAACTGGAAATATTTCCGGCATAGCCTGCGGAAGCCCGAGGTTTGAGAGCAGTGAAGTTATCCTAATTTTAAACACCTGTATAGATCAGAATGGCGTCTCTCAGGAATTCTGCTGTCCCAGGCTGTTCTTTATCATAATATGATTTGAACCTATCATCAGCAACATACATCTCTGCAATTCCAGCATGGGCTTTTTTACTATAGCTATCCCAGTAAAAACTTATCCACTGCCGATGAAGTTCTGCTGCTTTCTGGCCCAGCTCCCCGGCGGGATCGCCAGTCTCAAGTGCTGCCTTAAGTGTTTCCATAAGTTTCTTTTCAAGCTCAGTAACTTCGCTATATTCCTCCTGTGTCATATTCTTTATCTTCATATTTGAACTTTCAACAGCCTTATCTCCGTATTTTTCTCGAATCTCTTTACCATATTTTATCTCATTTTCTTCAACTAATTTCTTTTTAAATCCCTGAAATTTTTCTTGATCACTCATAATAATACCCCTTTCTTTTGACGTAATTGTTTTGTCAAGATTCATAATTAATAATTCTAATTGCTCCTTATTCTCAAGAAGCTTTTCACGATGTTCCTTCAATTTTTTTACTTCATCAAATGAAGGTGAGTTTATAATCTTCTTGATACTATCCAGATCAACATCAAGTTCTCTGTAAAATAGTATTTGTTGTAATCTATCAACTTCAGCTGAACCATAAATTCGATATCCTGATGAATTAGTCCTTGCCGGCTTAAGGAGATCAATTTCATCATAATATCTCACTGTCCGCGAAGTGATACCTGACAGTTCAGCCAGTTCCTTTACTGTATATTCGATACTGACTCACCTCCTGAATATAACTATATACCTTTACGTTACGTCAATGTCAAGGAAATTTTTCCGATATTTCTTGAACAGTTATGTGAGATCTTAATTTACGTATCCATGAATACTTTCTTTTTATTATTATATATTATTACCTAACGTAATGCACAAGAATATTCTAAATTCAATTTTATATTGTACAAAAAAATCCCCAAACTACAGAGTCCAGGTATTTTTAATATATCTTTCATAGTATTATATTTGGTATAGTAATTAGTCAAAAAAATATCTACATCACTCTTAATAAAACTTAAATAAACCTACACTTATTAATATGCATTTATTGCTCAGAGGTTCGATACAAAAATTTTATATTTTACAACCGTTTCTTATACGTCCTCATTGCGAAGAAATATGCCACAAGCATAATTCCAACACACCACGCGAGTGCAATCCAGATGTCATTACCGACAGGCTGACCTAACAGCAACGCGCGTATGGTTTCCACGATCGAAGTCACTGGCTGATTTTCGGTAAAGGCGCGAACGGCCGAAGGCATTGACTTGGTCGGCACAAACGCAGAGCTAATTAACGGTAGTAAATGAAGCGGATAGGCAACTACACTTGCGCCATCCACCGATTTTGCGGATAATGCGGCAATCACCGCGATCCAGGTCAAGGCTAGCGTAAACAGCGCGAGTATACAGACCACGGCAAGCCATGACAATACTCCTGCCGACGAGTGGAAGCCCATAATTAGTGCTACGAGAATGATTACTACAACCGAAATCGCATTGGATACCAACGAGGTCAGCACATGTCCCCACAGCGGGGCCGAACGCGCAATCGGCATGGAATGGAAACGATCGAATATTCCCTGTTGTAAATCGGTAAACAGGCGGAAAGACACGTAGCCTATACCGTTTGCAATGGAAATTAGCATTATACCAGGCAATAGGTAATTCACATAGTTATCGGTACCGGTTTGAATTGCACCGCCTAACACATAGACGAACAACAGCATCATCGCAATCGGCATGATGGTGACCGTGATGATGGTGTCCATGCTGCGGAAAATATGGCGCATGGAACGTCCAAGCATAACACTTATATCGCTGAAAAAGTGTTTCTTTATAACCTCCATTATTTCCCCTCCTTTTTACTGATTATTGATAGAAATACATCTTCCAGTGTCGGTGGTTTTTGAGTAAATTCAGTAATATCTACCTCGGCAGTTTCAAGCTGTTTCAAAATATCAGTCATCTGTTTTATACTTCCATCTGTAACAATAACAAGTGTTCGTATTTCTTTGTTTAAATTTGTTTCGTAATCAGCTAATAAATTCCCTACTGATTGTAAATCTTTTTCATCACTAAATTTCAGTTCAATATGTCCGTGGGGAAGCATCTTCTTTAATTCAGCTGCACTCCCTTTAGCTACTATTTTTCCATCATTGAGGATGGCTATCCGATCAGCAAGCTGATCTGCCTCTTCTAAATGTTGAGTAGTTAAAAAGACAGTAATCCCTGAATCTTTAAGATTTTTGATTATCTCCCACATAGTTAGACGGCTCTGTGGATCCAGGCCAGTAGTTGGCTCATCCAGAAAGATAACAGATGGACTGCCGAGTAAACTCATTGCCAGATCAAGTCGCCGGCGCATACCGCCAGAATATGTTGATACCGGCCGATCTGCTGCATCTAGTAAATCAAATCTGGCAAGTAATTCTTCAGCTTTCTTATTTACATCAGACAGATGACGCAGTTTCCCAATCATCTGTAAGTTCTCTCTTCCAGTCAAAATTTCATCTACTGCGGCATATTGTCCTGTTAAACTAATTTCTCCGCGCACCTGATCAGATTGTATGATAACATCAAATCCTGACACCCGGGCATTGCCCTTATCTGGCTTGAGTAAAGTACTCAGAATTTTAATGGTCGTAGTTTTCCCTGCACCATTAGGTCCCAGCAGTGCAAAGATACTGCCTTTTTTAACCTTAAAATCAATCTTCTTCAATACTTTTAGGTCCTTAAAAGATTTTTCAAGACCATTGACTGAAATTGCTGTATCAGTAGGAACCATACACATTTCCTCCTAATAAATATTAATTTTCTAATCCACCATACTTATCTCAACAACTTAAATTAATTACATGATCATCCCCGTAGTCGTCATTACATAGACTTTTTATATTACAGTTGCATTTTCCAGGTCAGCCTTAAAGCCCTCCAGAAGTGCATAGGTTAATTTATCCATCAATGCTCCATCAAAATCAGCTTCCTTTACTTGTGAATATTTGAAAGAGACATTTTTTAAGACAGTATTTTTAAAGCTTGTTCCCGTTAAAGCTGTTTTTTTAAATACGGTACTATTTAATTTAAGATTATCAAAAGATACCCCTGATAAATCAGAAGAAATAAATTCTGTGTTATCTAAAATAGCATCTTTAAAACTTGCTCCCCTGAGAGCAGATTTTATTATTTCAGCACCTGACAGATTAGTACCTTCGAATTTTGCATTTCGTAGATCACTCTTTTTAAATGAACTTTTGTTTAGATTAGAAAAACTGAAATCAGCTCCTTCTAAAGCACTATGATTAAATTCACCTCCTACTACATCAACATTTCTAAAATCTGAACCTTCTAATGGGCTTTTTGAAAAGTCAATAAGTTTCTGCAGCTCTTTAACTTCAACATCACTAATATCTACAATCTCAGATATATCTCCGATAGATTGAATAGTTTTATTAAATGCCTCATCTTCCTCATAACCATCATTTATCAAATCATTCAGCTTTTCCTGTAAATCAATGAATAACTGCTCTTTTACTTCTTTAACGGCCTTGTTATCTTCATATGAAGCAAATAAACTATCTAAATATATTCTTAATTTTTCACTCATTTCAATTTCCACCTTTCATAAATAAATTATATATATTCTTAATACACTTTGCGTTTCCGCTTGTCTCTTTATAATAATTTATCGATTATCTTTTTAGTAAACTCCCAGTCCTCTTTGTTTTCTTTATATACCTCTATACCCTGTGATGCTATACTGTAGTATTTTCTTCTACCACCCTGACTCTCATTACCCCAGTATGATTTTATATACCCCTCTTTTTCTAATCTCTTAAAACTAGCATAAATAGTAGCTTCTTTAAGCTCATATAAACCATTACTCTTTTCGATTATTTTTTTGTAGATTGCATAACCATAACTATCTTCTTCCAATAATAAACCTAAGATAATTGTATCCGTATGACCCCTAATTAAGTTCGAAGATATTTTCCCAGCCAAATACCCCACCTCCTTGTGTATAATATAACATTGATTACTATATCTGTCAAGGTAATTTATTTGGTAGTTATATTATTTTATATAAGTGATTATTTATAAACGTTTATAATATTATTCAATAAAAAATTAAAGGCTGAAAATGAACATTCTGTTCACTTCCAGCCTTTAAAAAAATATTATATGAACTTGATTAATCTATATCTGTTTTATTGAAATAAATAAGAGTAGTGGTCAAAGAAATAATGAAAACTCCAATAATAATTAGCCAACTGAATAGAATTGGGTATTCTGACTGCTGACTATTCATTGTCATTAAAACAGGAATACTCCAGGGATAGAAGGCTATATATTTTGAGTTCATGATAATCAAAGTACCCAGAGTAGCAAATATACTGAAGGCAATTGATGGTATATAACTTCTAAATAATATTGTAATAAGGATTATTACTGGTGTTAATAAAAAGAGTAAAAACCCAGTGAAGATATATTTTTTAAAGGATAAGAATAATAAATTGGTCTGAAAACCTTCAAATCCCCCTATAAATCCTAATAAAATAACCATGAAAAAGGAATAAATCATAATTATTTCAATCCAGATTATTAGAATAAATAATTTGCTCAATACTAACTGTGTCCGTCCAACTGGAATTGTTAATAGATTTTTAAGTGTATCTTCCTCAAATTCCCTGTTAAATAAATAGGTTGTGATTAAAGCAAAAAGCAATGTACCAACTAAAAAGACGATAAATAGATGTGTCTGATTAAAGAGACTTTCCATAGTAAGAGTTTCATCCGGGTTTTGCTGATGATAGGCAAGTAGCATAAAAAAGTTTAATAATGGAGATACAATCCCTCCCAACAGACTAAGTAGAAACATCCTGGATTTTTTCATCTTTAATATTTCAGTATAGATTACATTAGCCAATTACTTCACCCTCTGTTAATTTAACAAAATAATCCTCCAGATTATCTTCACTAAGTCTAATTCCGCTTACCTCAATCTCTTCATTAACTAAGGCCTTATTTATCCTAGCTACCTTATCATGGTCTGTATATATTCTAATAGTCTCTTCCGGATAAACCTCATAATCTTCTATACCAAATTCATTTTCCAGCAGCAGAACAGTCCTGGCATCATCAGATACCTTTAGCTCAATATATCTCCTATTCTTCTTCCTTAATTCTTCAAAATTAATCTCTTCCACAAGACTCCCTTGATGGATTACTCCAATGGTATCAGCTAACTGTTCCACTTCACTTAAGATATGGCTAGACATAAAAATAGTTATTTTCTTTTTCTTAGCTAAAGTCTTAATTAGTTTCCTTATATCCTTTATTCCTACCGGATCTAAACCATTTGTTGGCTCATCTAGAATTAAAAGTTCAGGATCATGTAGTATTGCCCTGGCTATTCCCAGCCGCTGTTTCATTCCCAGGGAATAATTTCCTACCGTTTTATTTCTCTCTTCATAAAGTCCAACTATATTTAATACGTCTTTGATAGCATCTTTTTTCTTGATACCTATCAAGGTAGTATTTACCTTAAGGTTATCCACTGCGGAAAGATTACTATAAAATCCTGAAAATTCAATTGTAGACCCTATCCTTTTTAAAATTTCTCTTTTATTTTCCGAAAAGTCTTCACCAAATATTTTAATTACTCCTTCACTTGGTTTGATTAATCCTAACAACATCCGGATGGTCGTTGTCTTCCCAGCCCCATTACGTCCTAAAAAGCCATATATTTCTCCAGGTCTTACTGTTATATTAATTCTATTTACAGCTTTCTGGAGACCGTAATGTTTAGAAAGGTTTTCTGTTTCAATTATTCTTTCCATAATTAAATACCTCCTTTTACTGTCTCCATTATATATTATTAATCTTTACAAAGTACTTAATAATTCCTTAAAATTTCCTTAAGAAAAAATTTGTATAGATTTATCAGATTCCTGGAAAAAATAATTTAAAAGTCGTTTTTTCCCCGGGAGTACTTTCTAAACTGATCTTACCTCCATGCTCTTCCAGCAATTTTTTTGCTATTGCCAGACCAAGCCCGCTACCTGTTAGAGATTTACTCCTGCTTTTATCTCCCATATAAAGCCTAGCAAAGACATAAGGAATATCTTCTTCTTCTACACCTGGCCCCTTATCCCAGATAGATAAGATAAAGCCTTTTTCAAAAGAAGACAATTCAATCCCAAGAAAACCACCATTTTTGCCGTGCTCAATACTATTTTTTAAAATATTCTCAATTATTCTTTCAACACTTAAACGGTCAGCATATATTTTACATACCTGATCAGGTATTTCAATTTTCATAGCAAGTTCTTCCTGTTTTATTACAGGTAGAAACTCAATTAAGCACTCCCGAACAATTTCCGCCAAATCAAGAAGTTGAAAATCTAATTCAAAATCATCAGCATCAAGACGGGCCATTTGAAATATTTCATCTATCATCTTTTTTAGATTTATGGCTTTATTAATTAAGATACCAAGATATTTTTCTTTCTCTCCCTTATCTAAAGCTAAATCATCTCTTAAAGCCTCAGCATATCCTAGAATTGAAGTCAATGGAGTTCTGATGTCATGAGAAATGTTGGATAGAAGTCTTTTACGTGCCTTATCAGCCTCTTTGCTTTTAATAATCTCTTCCTGTAATTTTATTGTTATTTTATTTAAAATTACAATCAGTTCTGAATAAATACCCGTATTTCCAATATGTATGCGTCGGTTAAGATTTCCTGCTGAAACATCTCCAAGATGATCAATTATCAACAAATAAATTTTTTCCCTTTTAATTATCCGATATAACAAAATGACGGTTATAGTAATTAATAATATTATGATAACAAGTAATATTGGAGTTGTTTCTAAAAAAAATAACAACATTATATTTAAGAATAATGATAAAAAAATTAAACCTAACTCATGTTTAAACATCTTACTCACCCCCTGAAAAACGGTAACCAATTCCCCAAACAGTTTTTATAAAATTAGGGTTTTGAGGGTCGTCCTCTATTTTCTTTCTCAATCTTCTAATATGTACCATTACATTGTTATCAGCTTCAAGATAGTCATCACCCCAGACCTTATTAAAAATCTGTTTTTTTGTATATACCTTTCCTGGATCAGCTATAAATAATTTTAATATCTTAAATTCAGTTGATGTTAGTCTGACTTCCTCTCCATCTTTATATACCTGATAGTTATCCAGATCAATAGCTAAAGAAGAAAATTCAAGCAGTTGATTTGCTTGACTGCCATCTTTACTATCTTTCCCTCCCAACACGTAAAACCTTCGCAACTGAGACTTAACCCTAGCAATAAGTTCCTCCATCGAAAAAGGCTTTGTAATATAGTCATCAGCCCCAATTCTTAATCCGAGAACTCTGTCAACCTCACTATCTTTGGCAGTAAGCATAATTATGGGGATATTTGCCCTGTCCCTAATCAATTTACAAACTTCAATACCATCAGTACCAGGCAGCATGATATCCAGTATTACTAGATTATACTCTCTTTTTTTAAATAACTCTACAGCACCCTCCCCATCTGAAACTGTATCAACATGGTAACCTTCCCTGCTTAAATACTTTTCAAGTAATTCCCTTATCTCAACTTCATCATCAGCAAAAAGGATTCTTATATCTTTCATAAATTCACCTACTTATTTTTTGTACCTGTTATCATAAATGCTTTATTTATGGTTATTCTACATTTTCTACAAGTTGTATTTTCAAACCATTGGGGTCTAAGATATAGAAAAACTTAATATGTGGGGTCGGTTCAAAGGGACCGCTGTGAATAGTAATACCCTTTTTTTGAACAAAATCCATCATTTTTTCAACAGAATCAACTTCAAATCCTAAAGATATATCTTCTCCTATATTTACGCTTTGCATCTTTTCATCATTAACCAATTCAACCTTAGTTTCACCATTACCTAAAAAAGCGATTTCCTTATCAGGTCCAGCAGCGAACCTTCTACAAATTTCAAGTCCTACTATTTGTTGATAGAATTCTAAGGATTCTTTTAAGTCGTTAACATGTAATGTTGTCCAGCAAAATTTCATCATAACACCCCTTATTTAATATTTTCTATCAGTAACAATATTATAACATATATTTCTAAAAAATATGACGAAGACTTTCCCAACCAATCTCTATCAAATAATGTTCATATCCATTGCTGGCTTATGGGGATCATTCTCTATCCTTTCTAATTTTAATTATATCTATTTTTAAATTTTTTTAATAAAAATGAAATAAAAAATAAATGAACTAACAAACCAAATAAAATATATAATAGATAGATAGTTGAATCATTATCAATTGCTTGAAAAGATTTATAAACCCAGAAACTTGGGAAAATAGCAAATAAATATCTCAAAATACTATCAATAAAGTAAGCAGTAAAGGGAAGTAGATATAATACTCCTGCACCTTTTGCAAAAGCAAACCCTTCAACTTTATTATCTGCATAAGCTGTAATTAGTAGAACTAGCAATGGCCCACCAAGGGCTGTCATCATTAAGACAGCTAATAGAAATAAAACCTTTACTTGTATTATCTGCAAAATATAATAAGCAAAGATGACTGAGATAAAACTTATTATAAATGAAATAAGCAATCTATATAAAAGGTATCCATTTTTTGAAAGTGGGGTAATAGAGAGATAAGCTAATATCCCCTGATCTCTATCCTCCAAGATCAAAAATGCCGCTAAAATCCCAGATACCATAGGGATTAATATTATAATAAAAATAAATAGTAAAAAATAATACGATGACAGATGAAAAGAAAATTCGTTTAGTAAAATTACTTCCAAAAAAGAAATAACATATTTAAAAACAATCCCCATTAAAAATGGTGCTAATAAGATAAATAATAACATTTTATCTCTGGCTATATTCTTCAAATCACCTTTTAGCAAAACAATAAATTTTTTCATCATTGATCACCTATCTTTAGAATTACATAATTAATAAATAAACTATATGCCCATTTGTAGGCTATAAAAATCCAGATAACAAAAATAAAGACAGAAAAAATAATTTCAAATAATCCTATATTGCCAGTGAATGCTCCCATAATTAAAATTAGTGAAGCCCTGGTTGGCCAAAGATAGAATAGAATACTTTCAAATATATTTAAGAATTCGAGAAAAGGTATTACTAGAAAAATAGAATATATAATAGAATATAATAAGTATTCATTGACAGTCCTTACACTTACAGCAATTGCTATTCCCTGAATAGTAAAAAAAATCGCTGTTAAAATTAACCCTATAAATAGAAGTATATAATTAAAACTAAAACCCCTTACTATAATAGCTATTAAAAAAGCAGTTAAGAGGGAGATTATACTTAATGAGAGAACACGGGCTAAAATAAATTCTTTTACCCTTAAAGGAGTTATAAATAATCCTTCAAATATATTTTCTCCTTTTTCCAATAATATAATTGTCCCTACAAAAAAGAAACCTAACATAGCAGGGTCTGAGAAAATAACAAAAGCAGTAGATATATCCTGAATTTCAGAAGGGAGCCTTAAAAGAATTGCAATATAAATGATACTTACAACTAAATATACATAATAAAACCCATGGCGGAATTGATATTTAATATCATGTTTTAAAGCCTGTAGGAATCTCATCTTAATTTCCTCCCAGTAACTTTGATAAACACTTCTTCTAGATTTGCTTCCTGACTATGAATTGATTCAACTTCATATTGCTGGAGTAAATTCAAAAATTCCAAGTTTTTACCTAGACCACTAAGCTTAAAATTCTTTCGCTTACTATCTTTATCACTTATGTATCTAATCTCTACATTTTTACTTCCATAAGTACTTTTTAAATTCGGTGGAGTGTCAATTAAAACAATCTCTCCCCCTACAATAAAAGCTACTCTATCACACAAATTATCAACTGTTAGCATATTATGAGTTGTTAAAAATATTGTTTTCCCCTGTCTAGATTTTTCTCGAATTATTTCTTTTATAATCCGTGCATTAGCTGGATCAAGTCCTGATGTAGGTTCATCTAAAAATAGTAATTCTGGCTTATTTATTAATGCTCTACAAAAATTTAGTCTCATCTTCATTCCTTTAGAAAACTCTTCAACTCTTATATCAACTGCCTCTTCTAAACCTACCATTCCCAACAGTTTTAAAGCATCCTCTGTTTCCACTTCATATAAAGAGGCAAAATACTTAAGGTTTTCTCTAGCAGTAAAACGAAGATAAAGATTAGGAAATTCAAAAGAAACCCCTATATTTTCGTAAAATTTACTATCTACTTTACTAATATCCTGGTTCATTACCTTTACCTTACCCTGAAACCCTTTCAAGATACCAGTAATAATCTTTTGAGTAGTACTTTTACCGGCACCTGAAGGTCCAAGAAAACCAAATATTTCTCCTTTTTTTATATTAAAATTCAACTTAGATAAAATTTTTTCATTTTTTCCTGGATAAGTAAAACTAAGGTTTTCTACATCAACAATGTTTTCAAGATTTTTATTTGAAGTTTTTCTTTTAATTTTTAATTTATCATTCATTGTTGTATTCCTCCCCTTTGCTTTATATTAATCATTAATAATTAGACCATCAGTGATGAAATCAATAAAAAGGTTTATAGTTTTCTCAAAATGCTCTTCCCCTATTTCTTTTTTGTGTAGGGTAAGCAGGAAAAGAGCTCTTAAAAGTCCAGAAACTGCATCAATATCAAAGTCCTTAAGGCATCCAGCTGCTTGCCAGCGCTTTAACAGAGGGGTTAAAGTGTCTGTATCATTATTAATATGTTCTTTAATTATTTCTTCAGGTAATTTATTAAGCATCTGTTGATATTCATCATTCTTATACATGTTTTTAATAAGAGGATAATTATTTATAAGTTCCAATGCTTTTTTTAGAAAATTACGAAAAATATTCTTATTGATTTGACCACTTAGAATATTCTCATCTAATAATTCACTCTTAAGCTCAGCTTCATTTGTCTCAATTATTGCAAAGTACAATTCTTCTTTAGAAGAAAAAAATTTATAAAAAGAACCCTGTGCTATACCCGCTGTCTCTGTTAAGTCCTTAATTGAAGTTTTCTTTAATCCATATCTACTAAATAATCTTTCCCCTTCACTAATTAACATTGCTGTAATTTTTTCTTTTTCTTCATCAGTAAAACCCCTGGGCATGAAATGTGACCTCCTAGTTTTTATGAATATTTAAATTAATTATTCATAAATTCATTTTAATATATTATTTAATTAGTGTCAAATTCAACTAAATATTTTAAAGACATAGAAATACCGTGATCCAACAGGAACCACGGTTTTAATTATTTATATATAGAAGCAGGAAATTGTCTATTTTCAAAGAAATATTTTATAATGCAGACTACAAAAGGAGGTAATTAGGATTTATACATTAAATTTTCTGCAAGCTATTGATAAATTTAAAAAATATTTGCTTGTTGAAAAAGGATACTCAAAATTAACAGCCAAAGAATATGAAAATGATTTATTGCTATTATATAATTATTTAATTGAAAATCATAATTTTAAAACAGAATTTTCTCCAGATCAAATAAGTAAATTAGAGGTATCAGAATTTTTGGCTGATGCAGTACTGATTCACGACAATCAAGCCAGGACAAGAAATAGAAAATTATTCTCTATTAGATCATTTTTTAAATATCTTATTCGTTATGATATATTAGAAACTAATCCTACAGAAAAAATTGATACCAGTAAAATTGATGTAAGAGCTGAGCCAATATATTTGCGATTAAATGAAGCAAAATTATTTTTAGACGCAATCCATCAAGATGATAGCATTAATATGTTTAGAGATCTTGCAATAACTAAGCTTTTCTTATATGGAGGGCTTCGTATTTCCGAATTAGTAAATTTGGATTTAAGTGATCTGGATTTTCAAGATAAATCAATCAAATTTTATGGGAAGGGTAATAAAGAAAGGTATGTACCATTACATAATGATGTTATTGATGCAATTAAAGATTATCAACAAGAAAGAACCGAGATAAAAATTAAGAATCAACAAGATAGACAAGCTCTATTTTTATCAAGACATGGAAGAAGAATTAGTATTAGAACAATACAATTGATGGTCAAAAAATATGCTAAAATTGCTGGATTAAAAAGATCGTCTAAAATAACACCTCATAAACTTCGTCATACTTTTGCTACCCTTTTATATAAACAGACAAAAGATATAAAAGTCTTACAAGATTTATTAGGACATACTAGTATTTCTACAACTCAAATCTATACACATGTTGATACAGAGGAAAAGAAAAGTGCTATAGATGAGCTTCCTGATTTATAAAAATTATAATAAAAAGATATAATAAAAGCAAAAAAGTCCTATCTCAGGACTTTTAACATGGTGGTGAGAGACAGAATCGAACTGTCGACACGTGGATTTTCAATCCACTGCTCTACCGACTGAGCTATCTCACCATAAAATATGGTTGCGGGAGCCGGATTCGAACCGACGACCTCCAGATTATGAGCCTGACGAGCTACCACTGCTCTATCCCGCGATATTTTGTATTTAATTTGGTTGCACGAATTAAGTTTGGTTGCGGGAGCCGGATTCGAACCGACGACCTCCAGATTATGAGCCTGACGAGCTACCACTGCTCTATCCCGCGATATTTTGGTGAGTCATGGAGGGATCGAACCTCCGACAACCTGATTAAAAGTCAGGTGCTCTACCGACTGAGCTAATGACCCTTTTCACTTGCAACATTTAATATACTATCATTTTCATACTACCTTGTCAAGTGAAAACATCAGATTAAGGCAAATAATTTAGAGGGTTAACAGGATTATCATTTGATAGTAGACCAAAATGTAAATGTGTCCCTGTACTTAGTCCTGTACTTCCCGCAAGAGCAATGTCTTGTCCAACATGTACTTTTAATCCTTTTCTTACTAACAAGCGTGTATTATGGGCATAGAGCGTTTTTATCCCTCTGCCATGATCAACAATTACTGTTCTACCAAATCCACTCATCCACCCACTATGAGTTACAGTACCACTTGCAACAGCTTTAATAGATGTTCCATAAGGTACTGCTATATCAAGTCCATTATGAAACTCTCTACTTCTTTTAATAGGATGTGTTCTCCAGCCAAAATAGGAAGAAATACGCCCCATAACCGGCCAAATAAAAGCACCTTTTGCAAGCCTAATGGGTTGATTAGAATTTCTCATTTCTTTTATAATTAATTTTTGATCAACATATATCCGATTTGTTTTAAGATTATTAGCTAATTTAATATTTACAATACTTGTCCCATATCTTTTTGCAATAACTGATAATGAATCTCCAGATTGAACTGCATGAACTAGCTGATTTTTTACTGAGTGATCTTCTCCTCCACCTCTTCCAACGCGTGGAATAATTAATTTTTGTCCAATTTTTATTCTATTTGATGTTAATTTATTTTCTTCTTTAATAGCTTCAATATCTGAATGATGGTCTAAAGCAATTTCAGATAGTGTATCACCTTGTTTAACTTTATAATAAACGTCTGTAGCTAATTCTTCTAATAATTGATAAGTATTATTGCCAACTATTCCATCTACTTTAAGACCATTATTTTCCTGAAATTTCATTACTATATTTTTAGTATTTTGACCAAAAATACCATCTGCATCAATTTCATACCCTAAATTATTAAAAATACTTTGTACCTTCTTTACATCTTCTCCTCTATCATTTATTTCTAATTTTATAGCAAATGTTGCAGTAGTAGAAAGAACTAATATTGCTATTAACATAATAAAAATTATTAATTTTTTCTTCGCCACCATGAGTTTTCTCCTTTCTTAAGATAATCTTTAACTCTATTATATAATTCTTGCTAAAATAAAAAACACCTTGTATAAAATTTGGAAAAAATAAATTATTCAGAAAACCGGCCTGACCATTTTAAATTATTAAAATTATGTTGGCGTAAAGCTTCATATAATATAATGGATACGGAATTTGCTAGGTTAAGAGATCTCAGTTCATTTTTCATTGGAATGCGAATAGTCTTTTTAAGATTTTTATGCAAAATACTCTCTGGTAAACCAGCTGTTTCTTTGCCAAATAAGAAATAAGCGTTTTCCGGATATTCTAATTCATGATAACTATTAACTGCCTTAGTAGTAGTAAAAAATAATGGACTATTTTTATGGGTATCCAAAAAATCATCTAAGTTATCATAGTAATAAATATCAAGCTTGTCCCAGTAATCAAGACCAGCCCTTTTTAAATATTTGTCTGTAACAGAAAAGCCTAATGGCTTAACAAGATGTAAGCTACTGTCTGTTACAGCACAGGTTCTAGCAATATTTCCAGTGTTTTGGGGTATTTCTGGCTCTACTAATACTATATTCATTTTAACACCCTTTCATACTTGGATTTTTAATCCATCATAAGCTGGTTCAATATTTGCTGGTAATTTATTTATTAATTCATTATGTTCTAGACGGTGTGATAAATGGGTAAGATATGCCTTTTTAGCGCCAATTTTTCCAATTTCTGAGATGGCTTCATCAACACTCATATGAGTTGGGTGGCTTTTGTATCTTAATGAATCAATAACTAACACATCGATACCATCTAATAGTTGATAAGTTTTTTGAGTTATTTTACTACAATCAGTTAAATAAGCAAAGTCGTTAATCCGATAACCCAAAATATTCCTTTTGCCATGATAAATTGGCAAAGGTGTTATTTTTTGATGATTAACATAAAAATCACCTTCAACGACAGATAAATTTACCTGTGGAATACCGCCGCCCAGGTGTTTAAGGTTAAATATATAAGAAAAAATACGTTTAACTTCATTTATAGAAAATAAATTACCATAAACCGGTAATGGTTTTTTCTGATACCAATTTATCCCCCTAATATCATCAAAACCCATAATATGGTCTGCATGAGTATGGGTAAGTAAAACAGCATCTATTTCCTTTAAGTTGTATTTTAGTAATTGAATTCTCATTTCAGGAGGAGTATCAATTAATAATTCAGTCTTATTAATTTTAATATGTACTGAAGCACGATTACGCACATTACGTGGATCATCTGAAGTACAAGTTTTGCAATTACAGCCGATTACAGGGACACCATGTGAAGTACCAGTTCCTAAAAATGTTACCTCCAAATAAAACCTCTCCTTTCAATGTAAATTTTACATCAGGAGAGGTTATTTTGTCAAACAATTGAGTCTATGAGTTTGTTTCCAGAGAAGATATTAAGCCTTTCTCACGTAAAAAATTAGCCAGTTTTTTATAGACAAGAATAGTTAGTCCTGAATTTAAAAAAGCTTTAGTTAGATTAAATGGTATAATACCTGGTAACATCATTTGTTTCACCTGTTGTCGAGGAATTCCATAAAAAATAGGGTTAAGGACTAAATTTGCACCAGCCATAATAGCCGTCATGGCTATTGAGCCACTTATCAAACCAATAACCGCACCTTGTTTTGAATGATATCTTTGATAAATATAGCCAGCAACACCTACAAATACCCCAGTTGCAATGAAGTGCATGACTGCTCCAAATGGTCCACCTAGTCCCGTAAAAACCGCCATTAGAACCGAAAGTAAAAAAGTAGCTCCAATTGCAGGTAAGGGACCATAAAGAAAAGCAATAATTAAAATAGGTATATCACCTGCTTCATAGATCAAGAAAGGTAAAAAAAGTGGAAAGCGAAAAGAAATCATTAATAATAAAGAAAGTGCTGCCAGAATTGCAATATTTGTTATCTTTTTGACATCCATAGCTATTAACTCCTTTTTGTTATTTTATCTTCGGACATGAAAAAAGCCCTGGAAAAAAAACCAGGGCATAATTTTAGATTAATCATATCTTCTTCTATCCGGACTATACCGTCGGTACTGGAATTTCACCAGTTCAGCAACTGCTCGTGGACTTTAACCACCGGTCTGGAATCAGGTTTCCCTTCACCATGCCCTGAAGACAATTATTTAATTTAATTATATTATAATTTAATTAGCTGACTTTTGCAAGTATTAATAAGCATTTTTTATTTCTACTCCAGGATAATAATGTTCAATAATATTTTGGTAAGACCAGCCTAATGAAGCCATACCTGCTGCTCCCGACTGATCAAATCCGACATTGTGACCATAACCGCCTCCGAAAATAACTATTTCTTTCAACTCGCCTGATGGATCATATATTTTTTCAAAATAAAATCTATTACTTCTGATACCTCCGTCAAGAGCTCTGATTCGGTAACCTGTTAGTTCTTTCTCTCCTTCTTCACTAACAACCTTTAATCTGCTAATAGAACCGCCTTCAGTACGATCCATAACAACTAAATCAGTTACATTTTCAAAAGAAGTATATGATTCAATAATATATGCAGGTAGAACTAATTCCCATCGATATCTATTTGCTCCACCATAAATCCGAGAATATGAGGGTGGGCTTTCCCTTAGCCATTCTTTAATCAAACCTGGTTCTAGAGGAAAACTATATTTTTCTTCTTCCATATGGTTAACTCCGGTTAAATAGCCAATATCATTAAGCCAAATTTCTCCACTTCTTTCTGTATAACCTCCACTATTTGAACTAAAAACTGCATCAATTACTTTATCATCATAATAGGCTGCCATTCCTTGTGTCTCTATTACAGCATTTGTGGTTGCTTCTTTTTCTACTCCTACCCCTTTATAGACAGCACAATGAACTGAGGAACAAAGGTCATAACCTTCATCTTGATGCCGCCCAATATGCCTTAAAGAGTAACTTCTTGCCGCTACAGCCTGAGCCTTTAGAGACTCTTGCGGCCAACTACTATAGATTTCTGAAGGGACTACTGATAATAAGTATGATGTAATATCAACATTATTAATCAAGTTAAATTTTTTATCATATTGTATTAATTTTATCTGTCCTCTGTATTGTCTATCTGCATAACCATGCCAGAAATATCCTTTTCCATAATTTATATTATATATATAGAAAGAATCATCATTATTGGGATTAACCAGCCTAATATCATTATTTGCAGTTAAAAATTTATCTGTATCGTTATTTATAATATAATATCCAGTTTCTTTTAAAATCAATTCATAATTGTGAGATGCTTTACCTTGATAAATTTCTTCATCAGCTGATTTAATTACAAAATCACTTGAGGACTGAAAAATAATTCT
Organism: Halanaerobiales bacterium; assembly: GCA_016278485.1. Classification (GTDB taxonomy): domain Bacteria; phylum Bacillota; class Halanaerobiia; order Halanaerobiales; family Halanaerobiaceae; genus JADQBT01. The sequence continues at coordinate 120,720 of JADQBT010000002.1, read as the reverse complement.
ATCTATTTGATCTTGTAAACCTATATTGAGCTTCGGTAACTCTGCTTGATTAGGAATAGAACTTATTTCTTTCCAATCCGGAATCAAATCATTAATCTGCATTTCTTCTTCTTCGGGTTTTAATTCTGGATAATTTTTTTCCAAATTAGTAATATGCTTTCTGGCCAGTTCAACTCTTTCATTATACCAGATGCTTCTTTGCCAGTAATGGTAGGCGTCTCTATATCTTTCATTATTTTCTAACAAAGTCGCAATTTCTGGATAAAGATAAGTAAGACTAGGATCAATTTTTCTGGCTCTTAAATAATAATCATAAGCTATATTATAATCATTCATTGCTGACTTTACTTCAGCAAAACTAATATAAGCAAGCACAAAATCTTTATCTAAATTAATAGCCTTTTGCAAATAATCTTCAGCAAATTCATATTCTTCAAGAGCTTGATATGTTCTGCCTAGATAATAGTAAATTAAAGTTATTTCGCGGTTACTTAGTTCTTTAAATTCATCTTCTTGATCAGACTCAATGTAATCATCTATTAATGGTTGTAAATAAGCAATTGTCTGGCTATACTTACCTTGATTAAAATTATTAATCCCGATATCCAATATGTACGATTTATCTTCTGTTAAAGCAATAACTTCTTTTAGGTATTTATTTACTTCATCTAAATTACCCTGATCTTGTGCAATCATTATTAAATTATTGTAAATATCAATATTATCAGGTTCATATATTAATATTTTTTTATAAACATTTTTACTCTCAGCATAATTCCCCTGATAATAATAATCTTTTGCATATTGTCGATACTTATCTAAGTCAGGTTTAATATCTGCTGTTAATTCTGTTTTTATGGGTTTATCAACTGGACTTGTTATAGCAGAATAATAAGCAACTCCTATTAAAGAACCTATAAGCATTGCTAAAATCACGACAATTATTGAAAAAAATTTCATTTAGCCACTCCATTCTAAAAATAATTTAGATTATCATGCAGGAAAATAATACCAAATAAAGAAATATAATATTGAAATAAATATTTTACTATTCTTATTATATCAAATTATCAACAAGAGATAAATAATTAATTAGTAATATAAACTGGAAGGAGGATTTTTTCATGTCTGAGGATTTATTAACCACCTCTGCTGCTGCTGAAGTAATGGAAGTAGCTGCTTCAACATTAAGATATTGGGAAAAAGAATTTGGAAATTATTTAAATATTAAAAGAGATAGCCGGGGTTACAGACAATACTGTGAAGAGGACTTAAAAAAATTAAAGAAAATAAAGGAATTACTATATCAACAAAAGTTATCAATTAAACAGGTTAGGACAATTTTGCAATATAATGAAGATGAACAGGAATTAGCAGTCTTATTAGCAGACCTTTCTTCTGAAGAAAATAAAAATTCTCCAGTGGAAAAATTAATGGGAAAATTAACAGAGTTTGAAAAAAGATTATCTGAACTTCAAGCTGGACAGAGTAATTTAAAAAAGGAGTATTTACAAGCTTTAAATATGTTAAACATAAATTTAGAAAGGCGTGACCGGCGTCTGGTAAAAGAGATCCGTGAAAGGCTAGCAGAAAAAAAAGAAAAACAGTCAGTTGGTTTTCTGCAACGACTGCTTCCCTGGTAACTCTTATAAAATTTCACTTGCAATCCGGGCAAGTTTAGATCTTTCACCTTGTTGTAGCATAATATGACCAGCAATTTCTTGGTCATGAAACTTATGCGCTAAAAAATTCAAACCATTTTTTCTTAAATTTAAATAAGGATTATCAATTTGATAAGGATCCCCGGTAAAAATTAATTTAGTATTTTCACCAGCTCTAGTAACTATTGTTTTGACTTCATGATTCGAAAGATTCTGTGCCTCATCAATAATTATAAATTGGTCAGGAACAGAACGCCCGCGTATATATGTCAGTGGTTCTACTTGGAGCAGGCCATTTTTCTCTAAATCATCAAAGGAATATTTACCATTTTTATTTAGCTGGATAATAAAATCTAGATTATCAAAAATAGGTTTCATCCAAGGTGACATTTTGTCCTCTTTATCTCCAGGTAGATAACCAATATCTTTTCCCATTGGCATAATTGGTCTAGCTACAAGTAATTTTTTGAAATTATGCTCTTCCACAACTTTAGCTAACCCAGCAGCTAGTGCCAGTAGAGTTTTTCCTGTTCCCGCCTTACCTGACAATGTAACAAGGCGAATATTATCATCAAGTAAGAGTTCTAATGCAAATTGTTGTTCTCTATTGCGAGGTTTTATTTGGGCAGGCTGTTGTTTATTGTATCTAAGTGGAACCAACATTTCCCCATCATATTTTGCAAGAGCTGTATTATTCTGTTTATTATTTGCAGTTAGTTGAATAAATTCATGAGGAAATAGTTCAGGCCATTCTACATCTTTCTTTTCTTTTGGGTCAAGCATTTTTTTATCATAAAAATCATTGATTAAATTAGCTGATACTTTTATTTCCTTAAATCCAGTATAAACCTCTTCATCTTTGAGACGATTTGAATGATGTTCCTCAGCAGTTAAACCATAAACATCAGCAATAAGACGTAAATTAACATCATCTGATACTAATATGACTTCCTTATCTTCATTATCCTTTTGTAGATGTAAAGCTGTCGCAAGAATTCTATTATCCATTTTTGAAGAACTTAATTCTTTAGGAATTTCTAAATCATTGCCATTAATAACAATTCTGAGGATTCCACCATTAGCAAGCTTCACACCTTGATTTAATTTCCCCTTACTTCTCTGTTCTTCTAATAGCCTTGAAGTTTCTCTTGCATTATAACCTAGATCTGAACTTTTGGTTTTTAAATTATCAATCTCTTCAACAACTGCCAGAGGAATTATCACATCATGCTCAGCAAAAGTAAAAATAGCTCTTGGCTCATTTAATAAGACGTTTGTATCAAGTACAAATATTTTTTTCATTATGACCTCTCCCTTCTTATATCTATTCTTCCCAAAGAGTAAGTCCACTATTTTCTTCATAGACCCGCTTTAAAGGCTTACCAGAAAATTTCCGTAGTATAACTTCTGCTGCAAAAACTTCTGTTCCATCTGCAAGATGGCCACCAAAAACATTACCACTTTTATCTGCAAGTGTAATATGTGCATGAACCATTGGTTTATCTGCATAGATAGATATATTACCTGTTACGTTTAATATTTCAAGTGGTTTTTCTTTTTTAATAATTTTGTATTCTTGCAAAGATTGATCATAAAAACCATAGTGAGCTTTTTTGACAGCTCCTATAACTTTAATGGTGCCGGACTTTATATTATGTTTGCCAACAAGTCTATTTAATTCTTCCAACAGATCATCACCTTGTTCTAACCTTCCCATAATTACCTTTTCTAAAGTAAATTCATTCATACTTACGTTCCTCCTTTTCAGAAATATAATAATCACATAAATGATTGATTGGACATTTATCACAGAGCGGATTTTGTGCTTTACAGACAGAACGACCATGGTCGATTAACCAATGATGCATATCAATCCAATAATTTTTGGGAATATTATCAGTCAACTCTTTTTCGGTTTTTCTAACATTTTTAGCAGTTGCAATACCAATGCGATTGGAAACCCTAAAAACATGTGTATCAACTGGAAATGCAGGTTCTTGAAATGCATTAGCAAGCACAACATTAGCAGTCTTTCTACCAACTCCGGACAATTTCATTAAATTATTTCTTGTCAAAGGAACTTTACCAGCATAATCTTCCAGTATTATTTTACTTGTTTTAATTACGTATTTACTTTTATTTCTATATAATCCAATACTTTTTATCATTTCTGCTAATTCCTCTGGTTCTAAAACGGCAAAGTCTTGAGGTGTATTATAATTTTTAAATAGTTCACCAGTCACTTTATTAACTTGCACATCAGTTGTTTGGGCTGAAAGTATAGTAGCTACTAATAATTCAAATGGACTTGAAAAGTTTAAAGATGTTTCAGGTGTTGGATAAGCTTCAGAAAAAATTTCAATTAAAGATTTTATTTTTGTTTTCATTATTTCTCCTCTCATATATAAAATCTGGACTTATAAGCTAAAAAATGATAGTATGTATTTTGAAAAGAAATATATTTGGAGGTAGTTATATTGCTTAAAATTGGTATTGATATAGACGGTGTTCTAACTGATGAAGGTCCTGATCATGATAATATTTGGCTACAGAAAATGAATAACTATTTTGATAAACAAATTAAAAAAGTGGAAGACACATATCAGCTTGCTGAAGCATATGGTTTACAAAATGAAGAGTTAAATGCTTTTTTAGAAGACGAACTTGCCAATATATACCGCGAAGCTAGACCAGCTATAGATGCTTGCGAAACTTTAAAAGAATTAAAGGCAAAAAATGCTGAGTTAATATTGATTACAGCTAGAAATAAAGAATTTAAAGAGTTAACATTAAATTGGTTAAACGAACATGATTTTCCTTTTGATGAATTACATCATAATAAAGATAAAGCACCACTAGCAGTTAAAAAAGGTATAGAACTTTTTATTGAAGATAATCAATCTAATGCCTTAGAAATTAGTCAAAACCAGATTCCAGTATTAGTAGTTAACAAATATCATAACAAAAATCTCAAGGAAAATAATAAGATCAAGAGAGTTAATAACTGGCAAGAAATTAGAAAACATATTTTTGCTTTATCTGTAGACACTGTCTCCAATAAATTCTTTTAAAATAGAAGTTGGTGGAATTTCATTAGACGGCATCTCAGTAAAACAGGCTAAAATTTCTAGTAAACGTTGAGCCTGATAATAATTTTCATCGGTACGATCAATTTTCTTCAATAATGGCTCAGCATAAACTTTTAAAACTGATAATTCATATATTAAAGCAGAATTAAACATTACATTAGCATTTTCCTGATATGGGAAAATGTTTTTTTCTTCTCCTTTTCTAACTGATGACCAGAGATCAAGTGTACCAGAGGCTGTTTGACCTCGATATAGATTATCACGCACTATCCTTCTTATTAAACGAGTATCTGTAGTCGGTATTCTATTGTGACAATCAATATTTAGCTGAGTTAAAGAGCTAACATAGATTTTAAATTTAAGATCTTGAGGTATCATTTCAGTAAGTTTATCATTTAAACCATGAATACCCTCTATTAAGATAGGTTGATCTTCTTCAATTTTTATTTTCTTACCTATATACTCTCTATGTCCTTTTGCAAAGTTAAAAAAGGGTATTTCAACTTCTTCACCCTGAACCAACCTCATCAGATGATTATTAAATAGTTCAAGATCAATTGCCTCAAGTGCTTCAAAATTATAATTTCCATCTTCATCAAGTGGAGTATCATCTCTATCTACAAAATAATTATCAATTGATATTGAAATAGGACGCAGACCATTGATCCGTAATTGAGTAGCTAAACGATCAGTAAAAGTTGTTTTGCCAGAAGATGATGGACCAGCAATTAGGATAATTTTCCTTCTAGGTAAATCTTTATTAATCTGATCAGCAATATTAGCTATTTTCTTTTCATGTAAACCTTCAGCTATTCTAATTAATTCACCATAATTATTCTCTTGAATAAGTTCATTTAAATCAACAACATTTTCGACTCCAATTATATTGCCAAGGTTTTCATATTCTTGAAAAACACTGGCTAACTTTGGTTGTTCAATAAAACTTGGCACTTCATCTTTTTCAAAAAAGTTAGGAAAAAGCAAAATAAAACCTGGTATTCTTAAATGAAGATCAAACTTATGCAGATAACCAGTTCTAGGCACTAAATTATAATAAAAATAATCATAATATCCAGCTAATTCATATAAAGGGTAATAATCTAAATTTAAGTTTTTAATTAAACTAATTCTTGCTGAACAGTGATCTTGCATTTCAAGTAGTTTAATAGCATCTTCTCGAAAATGTTTTTTTCTAATAATCGGTAAATCTCTATCGATTATATCATCCATTTTATTTTTTATCTGATTAAGGTCATTGTTACTTATTGGACCATCTTTATGAAGTTCACAATAGATGCCATTACTTAATGAATGTTCAATTGACAATCTACCTGATGGATATAATTCATAAATTGCTTTTGCCAATACAATAAATAAACTTCTGCGATAAATTCTATTTCCTAACTCACTCTCAATTGTAACTGGTTCAATCACCATATTTTCCTCAATATAATGGTTTAAATCATAAACTGTATTATTAATTTTAACTGCGACTAAATAATCTTTTTTCGGATAATCGGAAGCACTAATTGCTTCTTCTATGGTAATTCTTTCAGTAAAAGAGATTGTTTCATTTTCAATTTCAATTTTCATTATCCTAATTTCCTTTCTCTAATTCCTTAATTGCCCATTTTGCATAATTTCTAATAATAGGAGAATTATCATCAATTAAGTTTTTCAGCAAAGGCAAATATTGCAAATCATGATTATTAACTATTGATATAATCGTATTTCGCTGGAGGATTCGCATACCACGCCAGCTTAGTGCGGCATTTTGCCATTGTTTGGGGGGATTATTTCTCGAAAAATTTAGTATTTCCGTTGGGTCTCCTCTTAAGATTGGCATTAATGCTTGATGATTACTCTCAGGAATATTTTGATTATAAGGACAACTAGACTGACAAGCATCACATCCCCAAATATGGGAACTTAATAGGGATTTCTCATTCTCTGTTAAATAACCCTTCTTCTGAGTGAGATAAGCAAGACAGCTTTGACTATCAAGCAAATAGGGTTCTTTTAAAGCATCCCCTTTGCAATTAACAATACACTTCTTGCAATCACCACATTTTGGGTTAATTGGTAGATCTGGTTCAATTTTCATATCAGTAATTATTTCACTTAAAAAAATGTATGATCCGAATTTTTCATTTATTAAACTAGTATTTTTACCTATCCAACCCAAGCCGGCTTTTCTTGCAACTGCTCTTTCCAATAAAGGCACAGTATCAACAAAAGCCTTAAATTTATACTTATTTTTGGACCAAAGATTCAATCTAACAATTAATTTATTCATCATTTCTTCTATTAATAGATGATAATCTATTCCTCTTGCATAATTTGAAATAAAGTATTTCTCTTCATTTTCCACTTTAAAATTATATGCAGTTCCTAGTGAAATAATTGACTCTGCCTTTTCAAAAAGATCTTTTGGGTCAACTAATTTATTAATATTTTGTTCAATAAAAGGAACAGGCCAGTAACCCGCTTTTTTTCTAGCAACTAATCTTTGCAAATCATTAGTTAAAATATCAGGAGTTGTGATTCCAAACAAATCAAAACCTATCTCCCCGGCCATATTTTTTATTTCCTGCTTCACAGATATACGGCCTCCTCAAGGTCAGTCTTACTATTTTTATTTTTCATAAATATATAATAAATTATTCCACAGATAAAAGCAGTTACTGACCAGATGAGATACATCAGTTCTCCTCCCAAACGTTGATAAAGAAATCCACCAATTAAATTACCAGAGATCGCGCTAACACCTAAAAATGTAGCCGCAAATAAATTCTGTCCTGTTGCTCTAAAAGCAGCACCAGTCACAGAATTGACATAATAGACTCCAGTGGCATAAAAAAGACCAAAAGTGACACTATGAAGTAATTGAGAAAGAATAATAATTGGCATATATGGTAAGGAAAATAACAAAAACCAACGTAGGCAAAAACCAACACTAATCAATAATAACACATTTGATACTTTAAATCTGGCCAAAATTTTACCTGATGCAAAAAACGTAAAAATCTCACTAGCAGCAGCAACAGCCATTGCTATACCAAGTAAAAGTTCGCCACCACCATGAGCAACAATATAAAGTGGGAAATATGTATAATAAGCATTCATAGTCGTTTGTAAAACAAAAACAAAAATTAAGAAAACAAATAGCTCCTTATTTTTGAAAACTTTCAGAGCATCTTTAAGCTTAATTATTTGGAAATCTCTATCGCTAGCTGGCAAAAAATAAGTCATTACTAATGCAATAAATAATGCTGTAGCATAAACATAAAAAAGATTTACACTACGTGTATTTTCTAAAAAATAGCCAATAAATAAGACAGTTACCATATAACCAACCGATCCCCAGAGTCTATATTTTCCATAATCTTCACCCTGGCTACCAAGATAATCGAGTAACAGAGTATCAGTTAGGGGAATAACAGGATTTTGAAAGACAGCATAGATAAACATAAATAACAATAATAGATAAAAATCACTTGTTAAAGGAAACAATAGAACTGAAAACATTGTACCTAAAATCGTAATCATCAATATCTTCTTATTTTCACCAAAATAATCAGTTGCCATCCCCCAAAAGGGCATTATTAATAAAGACAGTCCTTTGGGGATAGCATTGACAATTCCAATTTGAAAAGAAGTTAATCCTACATCATTAAAATATATATTAAAATATGCAAAAGCAGCCATAGTGATATAAAAGAAAAAATTAAATGCTTTAAAATACATAAATATAACATCCCTATTTGTTAATTTTCAATAATAACTCCTACGTGTTGTTCAGAGTCTAGAAGTGTATCTTTATAAGCTAATAGATCTACCTTTTTAACCTCTGTTAATATATCTATGACACTAAAGATATCTAAATTACGGAAATGATAATTTACCGATTCAGAGGCAAGGGCAGAAAAATTATTAAATAGTTTTATATAATTTCCAATATACTTTCTTCTAATCCTATCAAATGAATCATTAATATCGTCAGCTTTTATATGGAGCAATTCTTTCTTTAAAATATCTAGTAAAATATTCGGTTGGTCAGTTTCACCCGTAATTTGCAGATAACCATAATGATCAGTGCAATTATAACCAGTAGAGAAACTATTATCTATATATCCTTTTGCATATAAATCTTGAAAAAGATTACTCCCCTTACCCAGAATACAATCAAGCAACATATTAACAGCAAAATCTTTTTTTACTAATTCCCTAGTTCCTAGGTTAGTTTCAGGATCTTTATAACCTAGATTTATTAATGGTCTGGAAACATTCATCTGTCTACGCACCTCTTGCTTGACAACAGTAGTAGGTTCTTGGGGAAATATTTTATTAATCTTGTTAGGCATTTTGAATTCTTTTTTAGCTTGATTATTTTTAATTTCTTCTATAGTCTCTTCTTTATCAAAATCACCAATTAGAATAAGAACCATGTTATCCGGTTGATAAAAATTATTATAACATAGATAAAGGTCCTCTGGCGTAATTTCCATTACACTTTCTACTGTTCCAGCTATATCATTCCGGACTGGATGTTTTTGATACATAGCAGTTAACATTGAAAAATATGACTGCCAATGAGGGTCATCTTCATACATTTTAATTTCCTGAATAATTATTCCTTTTTCCTTTTCAACATTTTCCTCAGTAAAATATGGTTCTTGCACAAAATCAAGTAAATTAGTCAGAGAAGCATAAAAGTTTGCAGTTGTTGAAAATAAATAGCTAGTAGATGTGAAGTTTGTATAGGCATTTGTTGATGCGCCCAATGAAGCAAATTTATCAAAGATGCTTTCTTTTTTACCCTCAAATAGTTTGTGTTCAAGAAAATGAGCTATTCCAGCAGGTACAGTCACATCTTCACCTGAAATTCGATCAGTAAAATCAATATCATTTGAACCATAATCTGTTGCTAATAAAGCATAATTTTTTTTAAATCCTTCTTTCTCTATTAAGTAAACAGTTAAATTGTTCTCTAATTTTGTTTTATAAACTGTTTCATCTAATAATTGGTTATATAGTCTGTCCAACATTAATCTTCCTTTCCTTTCAGCAGATAGATTGTATCTAATTTAATTTTATTAGCCACTTTAGTTACATCTTTAGGACTTACTTGATTAATTTCATCAATTAGCATTGCAAGGGATTCAGGTTTTTTATTTACTAGACTCAAAAGATAATGAGCAGTTAAACCCTTATTATTGTCTTCTTCTGCTTTCAGGCCATTAATTAAAGCTTTTTTTGTCCATTCAAATTCTTCTTCCGTAAAATTCCCGTCTGCTATCTTCTGCATTTCAGAAGTAATTAACTCTCTAACTCTCTCATAACTAGTAGATTCAATACCACTGTTTACGATTAAAAGTCCTTTAGTTGATTCTATAAAAGAATTTACATAATAAGCTAAACTCTCTTTTTCTCGCACAACCTGGAATAACCTTGAGTGTGGAAAACCGCCCAGCATACCATTATAAACAAGTAATGCATAATAAAGGGGTTGATCCCTAGTAATCGTAGTTCTAAAACCCATAGCTAACTTTGCCTGGTTAATTGTTAAACTTTCTGCTTCAAACTTAACATCAGCTACATCTTTATTAAGAAAAGTATTTTGATCATAAATTTCAGTAGTATTATTGAAGTCAAATGTTTCTTCAATAGCATTTTTAAGATAATTAGGTGAATAATCACCAACAACCATAATTGTCTTGGGACTATTATGGATTAACTTTTGATAATGGTTATAAAGTTTACTATTAGTTATTTCTGCAAGAGATTCTAAAGAACCTAGTTTATATATTCCATATTTCTCATTCTCACACATCACAGAAAAACATCTTTCCATAGCATATGAATATTTGTCATTAATAACACTTTTAATTTTATTTGCCAGTACTAATTTTTCCTGTTTAAAATAATCTTCATTAAATTTATTATTTTTAATATTTGGATTAAAGATCATTTCTTTTAGTAAAGACATACTTTCTTTAAAAATATTTTCTTTAGTAGGTAAAAACTTTTCATTAGCAACCTCAAGAGAGAAGCGGAGAAGTTGATTCTCTCCCCGCTTCATAACTGCAAAACTCAGACTAGCTCCATATAGATTTTCAAGGGCTCTGACAATTTTTTGATTATCAGGAAATTTATCAGAACCTCTCTTTAAAATTGACGGTAAAAGAGCTGTCATCGATGCTTCTAATTCATTACTCAGAGGTTGAAGAAAATATAACTGAATAAGATTAGTCTTGAATTTATGGTTATTACAAAAGTGGATATTAATATTTTGATCATTATTCAGATTAACAAATTTAGTTTCATTGAGCATAGATTGACCTTACCTTTCTCTATAAATTATTTTGATTTTGTGTATTTTCAGTTTGTGTATTATCTGTTGGATTATTCATTTGTTCCAATATTTGGCCAAGTTCTTCAACTAACTCTCCATATCTGGTCCAGTTACCAGTCCGGATCGCTTCTTGAGCCTGGTTGAATTTCTCTAAAGCCTTAGTTGTTAATCCATCTAAACTCTGGGGAGGATATAACGCTGTTAGTGGTTGATTTTCTTCTTCAAAAGTTGTACCAGTCTCTTGACCAAAAATAGCATTAATACCCTGTTCTAAGGTTTCCCTCATTACAATTTTATCACCAAAACCAAAGACAACTCTTTTTAGTTCTGGTAATTCACTAGTTTCAGCCTGAATATAGATAGGCTCTACATAAAGAATCGAATTATCAACAGGTATAACAAGTAGATTCCCTCTAATAACCCGGGATCCTCTTTGACTCCAGAGTGTTAATAATTGAGATATTTCAGCGTCTTGGTCTATGCGGGATTCAATCTGCATTGGACCATAAACTAATTTGTCCTTAGGAAACTTATAGATGAACAATTCACCATAATGTTCACCATCATTACGTGCTGCTAGCCAGGAAATCATATTATTTTTAGTAGCTGGGGTAAATGGCATGATTAACAAAAATTCAGCACTTTTAGATTGTGGTAATTTACTAATTATATAGTAAGGTTCCATTTGAATACTGGTTCCAGCATAAATTTCATTTGGAATACTCCAGAGATCTTCTTTATTATAAAATACCATCGGATCTTTCATATGATAAGTACTATATAATTGAGATTGAATTTTAAATAAGTCTTTTGGATATCGAATATGATTTCTAAGATCTTGAGGCATTTCCTCCCCTGAAACAAAAAGATCAGTGAATATATTCTGATAAGTCTTAGCTAGAGGATCATTTTCATCAATAACATAAAAGTCCATCGAACCATTATAAGCATTAATTACAACTTTAATTGAATTGCGTATATAATTCCCCATTCTCCCTGTTGGCTGTGAATATGGGAAAAGATTAGTAGTTGTATAGGCGTCCTGTATCCAGAAAAGCCTACCTTCACTTAATACTAGATAAGGATCACTATCATAACTTAAAAATGGAGCGGCCTTTCTCACTCTCTCTTTAATGTTTCTATAATACATTACCCTACTTTCAGGTCTAATATCATTGGAAAGCAAGAATTTCAAATTACTAAATCTAACTGCAAAAATAGATTTTCGTAATAAATTAGATACAGGTACACCACCATTTCCATCATAGTTAGTATATACATTCTCAGATCCCATTGGATAATGAAATTCTGTTGAACGATTGTTTGTAATAACGTAGTTATTAGTTTTCTCACCATAATAGACTGATGTATTATTTACTTCAAGGTCAAATTCATTATGTGTTTGTGGTGGAATATCCTTAATATAAAATTCAGGTAACCCTTCTGGTGTAATACGATTAACCGGACTCATAACCAATCCATAACCATGTGTATATTTTAAAGTCTGATTAATCCATGTTTTAGCCTGTCCAGACAAACGATCTTGATCCATCTCTCGCGCTGACAGCATAACTTCCTGATAATCACCATTAATAGTATATCTATTCACATCTACATTTATGAAATTATAGTATTGACGTAATTCCTGTAATTGACTATACGTTGATAATAATGGTCTAGCATCCCAAAGTTTAATATTATTGATCGTTGCACTATTATCCTGTAATTCTTCATAAGTCATTTTATCATTAACATTAAAATCTGCGACTTTAATATTATTTAAATCATACGCTTTTAAAGTCATATCAATATTATAGTTTATATATTTTTTTTCCTTAGCTATTTCATTTGGTTCAACTTGAAAACGCTGTACAAAAGCTGGATAGAAATTACCAAAAATAAGTGAAGCTACTAACCATAGACCTACTCCCCAAAGAACTAAATTATATTTTTTTCTAAAGATAGAAACTAATAAAGCGACTGCTATAGCCAGGACAATTACAATTAAGACTCTTAAACCTAATAAATTAGCATGGACATCTGTATAACTTGCTCCAAAGGCAACTCCCCTGGGTGAAAAAAGTAATTCATACATATCTAAACGATAATCCCATGCTTTAAGTAATAAGAACAAAGAAATTAAAATTGTAATATGTGTTTTGACTCTATTATTTAGTTTAACAGACATTTCGTTAAATGATTTTATACCTGAAACTAAAATATAGATAATTCCTACAAAAATTAATGTTAAAATTACAAGAACCATTCCCATCTCTTTTAAAAAACTTAAGAAAGGAAGTGAGAAAACATAAAATCCAACATCTTTACCAAATAAAGGATCAACCATATTAAAAGGAGTCTGATTCAAATATTTAAGTACCATTTCCCAACTTCCAGTACTTACAGAACTAAATAAAAATCCAAATATAAGGCTGAAGAGCAAATAAACTATATTGAGTCTCTTTCGGTTCACCCAGTCTAAGATATTTTTTCTTTCATCTTCAAAAAGTGTCTCAACTTGATCATCTTGCTTAAGGTTAGCAGAGCCTAAAACACTTTTTTTAGTAAAACTCAAATTCAAGAAAATAAAAAAAGTGAAAATCGCCCCCACAATTATTCTAATCCAGAAATTAGTTAAAAACATAATCCAGAAAGTTTTTAAAAAATCAAGATTTTTAAACCAGAGCCAATCTGTATAAACTTTCGAACCAAACGCAACAAATAAAATAAAACTTAGTAAAACGAAAACTACTATTGATGATAATATTTTAAATGTTCTACTCATATTTAATACACCTTCCCTTAGTTAATACTATTTTAAACATGTACTATATAAATTTCCCTAAATAATCCTATTTTCCTGCTTTAATATATAATTATTATTTTATAAAGTTTAAATATTCTCTGAAATCATTATCTAAATTTTCAGCATAATATTGTCCTCCTGTGAGTTGAACTAATCTTTGTAAATCTTTTGACTGCTGATTATCTGTATCGCCAATATTAATAACAGATATTATAATTTGTTCGTTAACGAATTGAGCAATAACATCATCTAAACTAATATCTCCATTATTAATACAATCAGTAATCAATAGTATATGTTTTTTATTACCTGGTAACTTAATCAAATCTTCCTTTGCTTTAATTAGTGAATAATTAATAGGAGACTTACCTAATGGTCGAATGTTTGTAATATAACCAAGAATATTTTTTTTATTCCTTCCCAATGGTTTAACTGCCAAAAAGCTATCACGTTTATCAGCTGGTCTTTTGGCACCAAAAACTCTTAATCCTAAATTAACTTCATCTTCAAAAGATACCACTAATTGATTTAAAATATCCTTTGAAATATCAATCTTGTCTTGATTTTCCTGTTCACCCCACATACTTCCTGATGCATCCCAAATGATCTCAATATAGGTATCATCCGGACTAAATGTTTTATGAACTTCATATTTAACAACCCGATACGCACCTGGTTGCCAATATTCTTCATAACTACCCAGTAAAAATCCCAATAACAAAAGCCCTACTAACATATATCTTAAAGATTTATCAAACATAAAAAACCCCCCTTTTATATAATGTATTTACTAGAGGGGAGGGATTATCACACTTTATAAAACCGATTTATTATTTTGCCAGGATTGCTGCCCTTTTTTCAACTTCATAGAGAGTTTCTTCCAAATCTAAATTAGTTAATTCTCTTTTATCCACAACAAGTTCACCAGCAATCATTACCGTATCGACCTGATTACCATTTGCAGCATAAAATAAATTAGATAGATTATTATGATGCGGATAAAATCTACTGCTCTGTTCTACATCAATTAATATTAAATCTGCCTGCTTTTCTATTGCCAGATGACCAATATTATTCATTTGTAAAACTGAAGCTCCATTAACAGTAAGCATTTCCAACAGATCCCATGTATCAAGAAGAGTTGGGTTCATTTCATTAACTTTCTGAAGATAAGAAGCCATCCTTGCCTCTTCAATTAAGTCAAGGTTATTATTACTTGAAACTCCATCAGTTCCAAGTGCAACTGTGACACCGCTCTCCATCATTGCAGCAACCGGAGCAACCCCACTTGCTAATTTAATATTACTCATGGGATTATGTGCTACCCCAACATTATTGTCAGCTAAAATTTTTATATCATCTTCAACTAAGTGTACACAGTGAGCAGCAACTACAGGAAGATCAAACATACCAATATTTTTTAAATATTTGACTGGAGATATTTTTTCTTTTTTTATAAACTGCTCAACCTCTTTCTTAGTTTCTGAAAGATGAATATGGATTGGAAGATCAGCTTTTTTGGCATATTTTATTATTTTTTTTAAATATTCTTCTGAACAGGTATAAACAGAGTGAGGAGCTAGCATTGTAGTTACTCTACCATTACATTTTCCCTGATATTCTTTAGAAAAATGGTAGGCCTTATCTAAGCCCTCCTGGCCATCGTTAGCTTCAATTAAACCTTCTGTAAGGACGGCACGGATACCACTTTCTTCAACCAATTTAGCAACTCTATCAAGATGAAAATACATATCAGTAAAAACTGTAGTCCCTGAAAGCAACATCTCTATAATTGCCAGCCTACTTCCCCAATAGATATCCTCAGCCGTAAGCTTTTTTTCAAAAGGCCATATTTTATTTTCTAACCATTCTTGCAGGGGCATATCATCGGCATAGCCTCTTAACAGTGTCATACCTGCGTGAGTATGTGTATTTATTAATCCTGGTAAAGCCATTTTACCTTTTGCATCGATAATCTCAGTAAATACAGATTCATTTACCTCTAACTGATTCATTTTTCCAATATCTTTAATAAGCTCTTCTTCAACAATTATATAACCATCTTTGATTAGTTCATTTCTCTTACCAGGATATATTTCGTTAATATTTTTGATTAGTATTCCCATACTCAATACATTCCCTTCAATTTCTGAATTTAATTAAAGAATTAATTTCCGCATCAAATTGATGTTCATCAAGAGCCTGCCCGAGCAATAAATTAAATCTTTCTTTAATAACATTTTTCTCTGCAAATGTATATTTACCTGAAATTGAATCAACAATTTCTTTTAAATAGATAGTAATTATTTCGTTATCTGTATGTTCAATTACTTGATTAAGTTCATTAATGATTTCATCAGAAAAAATATCATCAATATCAGCAAAACTTTTAATTTCATCAATATTGTTTAAAACGGATTGCTCTCTACCAACTAAATATGGTTTTAAACGTTGATTTATAAAATGATCATTCTGCAAATAACTTATATACTCTGAAATACCTTTTACTAACATCGGTTTTATTTTCTCTAATTCCGGATTAACACATTTTTCTCCAAGTTTAAATCCACACTCACATCTATCCCCATCAATTGGATCAAGTTCCGGTTCAAGTTTCTCACATTTATGCGGAAAAAATGAATTTAGATAATGATTAAAAGGTATAATATCTTCGATTTTAACTGGTGAATTGATATGCTTTAATCTTTCAAATAATTTATATTCAGGTAAATTTTTTAATTGTTGTAGAAAAAACTTGATGTTTTTTTGATAGTTTTCATGTTCCACCCGATAAATTTTTCTATAATAGAAAATAAAAATTAAATATTTTTCCTTTAAAAGGTCAGCAGATATTTCAGAAAATATTATTTTATCAGGATTAGCCAATAAATTTAAAATTTCATTATAACGGGCCTTTAATAGCTCATAATCTCTCTCAGGTAATTTTATTTTCGATATCTCTTCTTTAATCTGAATTAAGAAATAATAATCTTCATTTGTAAAAAAATTATTGATTTTAATTAAATTCGCTAAATAAACCTGAAGTTCTTCCCCGGAAAATGATGATTGAATTAAACGTTGAAATATTTTTATTCCTTCCTTTGCATCCACTTCCTGTTGATAAACCGGTCTGGCAAATATATGGTTCATCTTTAAAAATGTATTATTTATTTCAGATAAAAGTTCTAATTTATCTAATTTGTAATAAAACCAGCCCAATTTTCTCATTAAATAATTTACCTGTCTTATCAGTGTTGGTTGTATATTAACTAATAATGGCCACAATAAATTTGAGTCAGGATCATTTTCATAATCTAAAAAATCACGAGCGAACTTTTTAAATATTGCTAAATACTTTTTTTCAAAATCGTCAAATTGACTCTTATCAGCATAATTACCCATTCTCATCAATAATCCCTCCAGAATAGTTTCTATAAATTATATTCTGAGAAAAGATAAATTCACCTTGAAAGATTATGTAATTTTTTGTCAATCCCACCATAATAATTTAAGACAAAAAAATATATCATTTTACATTTTATTAATTATAGAGCCTGTGATAAGCTTTTATCGAATAATCTATCGCAGAATAAATGTTTAAGGGAATCACAATATAAAATAATGCAAGGTCTACATAGGGAAGTTCTAATAATTTAATAGCTATCGCTAAATATAGAAGAAACATAGATGTTTTTCCCAGTTTGCTAGGGTTAATGAAATTCAAACCTAGTAAATAAGTTGTAGAAGATGCAATAAAAATAAAAATTTCGCGGGATATTAAAATTATTGAAATTACACGGGGTATGATATTCATCATGATCAAAACAAAAAGAATACAGATAATTGTTAATTTATCAGCAAGTGGATCAAGAATCTTTCCCAGCTTTGAACACTGATTAAATTTTCTGGCTATATAACCATCAAGAAAATCAGTTATTCCTGATATTGCAAAAAACAACCCTGACAGGTAATAATCACCTTCTACAAAATAAAAAAGAAAGATTGGAATTAAAATTATTCTAATAATAGATAGATAATTTGGTATAGTTAGCACAGTGACCCCTCCACAATAACTTAAAACATTTAGAATTCCGTTTCTTCAATAAATTGTCCATTATCAATTTCTTGCCTTATGATATTATATTTCTTATCAAAACCAACATGAATCTTAATTTTATTATAACAGTTATCACAAACAACAAACTTATTAATTTGATAGACTGATTCTTGATTATCATCATATACCCGTTGTATATCATAGTTTTTTCTTAAAACAACTTTTATATTATTTCCACACTTTTTATCTTTGATAAATAATTTAACTAAGCCATCATCTTTTTTCTCGCTAAACAATTTTTTCAACAGACTTTTTAATCCCATATCTTAATTCCTCCCTGACTAAAGAAATTTGATTAAACATAAGATATGCCATGGTGTTTAACCATGACATATCTTATTAACTATATTTCAAATTTATTAGAGGTTATTATTCTTGAGTTGGTTCTGCAGTAAAGGTTCTTTGACCTAATTCGTTATTCATCATGAAAAGGCCTTGGGAAGAATCACTTATCATCTTCAATTTATCTACAACTTCACCAACAGAATCTTCTTCTTCAACTTGTTCATCTACAAACCACTGTAAGAAAGATCTTGTTGCATAATCTTTATCTTTCTCAGCTAAGTCAACCAAATTATTAATCATTGCTGTTACTTTTTCCTCATGGGCAAGGGAAGCTTCAAAAACAGCAAGTGTATTTTCCCAATTAGATTCTGGAGCATCAATACCTGCTAAAATTACACGACCACCACGTTCATTTACGTAATCATATAGTTTTCTGGCATGAAACATTTCCTCTTTAGTCTGCATATCCATCCAAGTGGCAAAACCATCCAAACTTTTATCTTCAAAATAGGCTCCCATGGATTGATAAAGATAAGCCGAATAAAGTTCTGCATTAATTTGATCGTTTAAAGCTTTCTCTAATTTTTCACTTAACATTGTTAATTTCCTCCTTATTATATCCTTATATATATTATTTTCAACATTAAATGTTAATATCCTGCAAAGATTCAGCAAAATGTACATCAAGTTGTGGAAACGGAATATTAATATCAGCTTCATCAAAAGCTATTTTAACCTGCTCCTGTAGATCATAAAATACTGACCAATAATCAGTTGTTTTAACCCAGATTTTGACATGGAAATTTAATGAACTACCAGCATGCTCTCCTAATCTAATGATTGGTTCTGGTTTTTTTAAAATTAAATCATGCTGATCAACTAAATTATTAATTATTTCTTTAACTTCTTTTATACTAGACTCATAACCAACCCCAAAAGTCAAATCTATTCTTCTTTTATCCATTGCCGAGTAATTAATAATACTATCATTAGAGATACTACCATTAGGAATAAATACCTTTTTATTATCTTTTGTTGCCATAATTGTATATAACAATTGTATTTCCTTTACCGTACCACTATGGCCTGCCATTTCAACATAATCTTCTGCCACAAAAGGCTTAAAAATTAATAATAATACACCACCGGCAAAATTCGCAAGACTACCCTGTAAGGCTAGTCCAATTGCAAAACTTAAAGCTCCTAATACAGCCACAAAAGATGTTACTTGAATACCTATTGTGGATGCAATAGAGATTAATAACATTACCATTAAAAGAGTCTTACTAAGAGAAGTTAAAAACTTAATGAGTGTTTTATCAAATCTACTTTCCAATGATCGAGTTATAATTTTATTAATAAATTTTATTAACCATAATCCAACCACAAGTAACACAAACGCTAATAACAATTTAACACTATAGGTTCTAATTATTTCTTCCATTCCTTGACTAAATTCTGGCATAACTATTCCCTCCTTTTTAAATTACACTATAAAATATTCAAGAGAAAGGGCAAGTATCCTGCAAAAAATATTTATAGATATGTTTAACGATTAAATTTACTATAAATAAATGCCAAAAATGTATATATTTCTAGTCTCCCCATCAGCATACAAATTATTAATACCCATTTAGCAGCATCTGGAAAGACTTGAAATGTGTTTCTAGGTCCAACCAGTTCAAATCCAGGTCCAATATTGCCAAGAGTTGCAGCAACAGCTGAGACGGAACTTATTAGATCATGTCCATATGAAGTTAAAACAAGACAAGCAACCATAAAAGTAACAATATATAGAAAGAAAAAACCCAAAACTCCAGTAGATATTTTTTCATTAACCAAAATATTATTTACTTTAATTGATCTAATACTTCTAGGATAAAGCATACTATCAAGTTCTTGTTTACCTTTTTTAAATAATACTAATATTCTAATTAATTTAATTCCCCCAGATGTAGATCCTGCGGAGGCACCTGTAAACATTAAAACCAATAAAATCCAGCGAGCAAATGATGGCCAGGTATCATAATTAACAGTGATATAACCTGTTGTCGTAATGAAAGATACAACTTGAAAAAAACTATCTCGCATAATTTTAAATAGTTCACCATAACCTTGTAGATAGAGATTAAATGTAATTAAAAGTGAAGCCAAAATAACAATAAATATATATAATCTAAGTTCTTCATCATTAAACAATTTTTTAAAATTTCTTTCGCTAGCTTGATATAATAAGTTGAAATTCATACCACCTAGAAACATAAATATTATAATAATAATTTCCATATTAACACTAGAAAATGAACTAATACTCAAGGCTTTAGAGGAAAAACCACCCGTAGAGATAGTACCCATGGTATGTACCAAAGCTTCAAAAACATTAACATCATTAAAAATTAATAAAATGAATTCAAATAGACTCAGACTTAAATATATTTTTAATAACACCTGTAATGATTTTTTCAGATCTGGAAACAAAGTTTCCTCGTCAAAACCCGTTACTTCTGCACGGTAGATATGCATTCTTACTGCCAAATTAGGTAAAATAGCCATTCCCATTACAATAATACCTAAACCCCCAAACCAATGCGTGAGGCTCCTCCAAAGCAATATAGATTTAGCCAAACTTTCAGGTGACATAATTACTGTAGCACCTGTTGTAGTAAATCCAGAAACTGATTCAAAAACGGCATCAGTTATATTATTAAACGTTCCCCCAAATATAAAAGGCAAACTACCTAATAATGTTGTCATTATCCAAGCTGTTGAAACGATTGAAAACCCTTTGCTAGTCTTTAATTCGAATTTATCTGCATTTTTGCCTGCTAAATAACAAATAAAGCCAATTGTATATGTAATAAAAGCAGCTATGATAAATGCCTTTATTTCTACTTCTTTATAATAAAATGCTGTCACGATAGGGATTATCATTAATCCAGTCTCTAAAAATAGCATATATCCTAAAAAACTTAGCATTTTATCATCTCTTTTACTTTGCCAATCGTGCTAATAAACTCATTTTGAGTAAGTTGATGATTTTCTTGAGCTAATTTAGAACCCGTCAGCCAGAGATGGATATGATACAGAATAGCTTCAGAAAAATAGATATAATTATCTATGTTTAATTGTCTTAAAAGATCTAAACTTTTATAATCATTAATTAATATTTGCAGCCGCTTAATCCCTAATTTTTTAGCCATTATTGCAGTGATAATATTTTCAAAATCATCTTTAGTTAAAATTATAAAGATGCTATCTTTACTAAGACCTGCTTCTTGCAATACATCCTTTTCAGTTCCACTTCCCTGAATTATAAAAAAATCAGAACTATATTTTTCAACAACTTCTTTCAATATTTTTTTGCCAGTTATAATTCTTAATTGATGTTTTAACTTTAATTTTTCTGCTAAGCGAAAGACTTCTTCATTACTACCCAACAAAAACACCTTTTCTTTACTAGGTTTCATAGGGAAATTAAAATTTATATAAACCCTATCATCAGGATATACAATATCATTATTTTCAGGACTAAATAAATTATTATTCCTTTCGATCAATAATAATTTATTAGAAAAATTAATCTCCTGTCTTAATTTTCTACCTTCAAAAATACCTAGATAATTATTTTTATTAATATAAATTATCTTTTTTGCCTGAAAGGAAACAGATAAATAGATATTTATTAATCTACTAAATATCTTATCCCAACTTAATATTAAATCAATATCAAAATATTCAATAAGCTGATTATCAGATTTTAAAAATGCAATAGTCAACTGTTCAGTTACATTTTTAATTAATTGGGCTAAAAATATATTATTTTGATCATGTTCAGAAAATGCCATAAAAACAAATGGTTTTTCTTTAGAAAGCTCATTAACCCAAGCAGTATCATGATAATTAATTTTTTTGACAAGAAATGATTCTTCAAAAACGTACGCAAAACTATTAATATTTTTATCAACTAATAAACTAACTTGATAATCTTGACTCAAAATTTTACTAATATAAAGTGCCAGATCAGATAATCCATAAATAAATATTTTGCATTCTTTTGTAATCATAGATATCCCCTCTTCAAATAATATTGAAGAGAATGCAAAAATATTAATTGAAATAAAAAAAAGAAGGCAATTAAGCCTCCTTTTCATTAAGCACCTAGATATGCTTTTATGACCTCATCTTTTTTAAGTAGTTCTTTGCCCTCTCCTTCAAGTGATATCATTCCCGTTTCCATAACATAAGCATAATCAGCAATATTTAAAGCCGCATAAGCATTTTGTTCGATTAAAAGAATCGTAGTTCCTTGCTCATTAATTTCTTCTATTATTTCAAATATTTCCTTAACGAGTAAAGGAGCAAGTCCAAGCGAAGGTTCATCCATCAAGAGTAACTCTGGCCTAGACATTAAGGCTCTACCCACAGCCAGCATTTGCTGTTCACCACCAGATAGAGTACCTGCTTTCTGAGTTAGTCTTTCTTTAAGTCTTGGAAAAAGCTCATAAACCCAATTTAAGTCACTTTTAATTTCTTTTTGATTGTTTCTTTTAAAAGCTCCTAATTGTAAATTTTCATATACTGATAAATTAGGAAATATTCTTCTCCCTTCAGGTACCATTACTAATCCATCTAGCGTTCTTTCTCTTGTTTCAAAATCAGAAATATCTTTATCTTTATAAAAGATTTTTCCATCACTTTTATCAACAAGTCCACAAATTGTTCTTAATGTTGTACTCTTACCTGCTCCATTGGCGCCAATTAAAGTAATTATTTTCTTTTCAGGTACAGAAAAGTTAATTCCTTTAAGCGCATGGATACCACCGTAATGTACATGTAAATTTTTAACTTCAAGCATTGGCTAAATCCACCCCCAGATAAGCTTTGATAACTTCTGGATTATTTTTGATTTCTGCAGGACTTCCTTCTGCAATTGTTTTTCCATAGTCCAGGACTAATATTCTTTCACAGATATCCATGACAACTTTCATATCATGCTCAATTAAAAATATAGTCACACCAAATTCTTCTTTTATTTGTCTAATAAATTCAACTAGTTCATGTGATTCCTGAGGATTCATACCTGCTGCTGGCTCATCTAACAAAAGTAAATCTGGGTCAGTTGCAAGTGCTCTGGCAATTTCTAGTTTCCTCTGTTTACCATAAGGTAAACTACCTGCCTGTTCATTAGCAAATTCTAGTAGTTCTACCCGTTCCAATAGAGCTATTGATTTTTCATGAAGTTGTTTTTCTTCCAATTTATAGCCTGGCAAACGTAAAATAGCAGAAAAAAGACCAGATTTAATACGAAGGTGAGTACCTATCATGACATTATCTAAAACTGTCAAATTTTCTAACAATCGAATATTTTGAAAAGTTCTAGCTATTCCTTTTTTGGCAATTTTATCAGGTTTTAGACCAGTAATATCTTCTCCTTTAAAATATACTTTATTTTCTGTAGGAGTATAGATACCTGTAATCATATTATAAACAGTTGTTTTACCAGCACCATTAGGCCCAATTAATCCAATTATTTCATCATCATTTATCTCAAGAAAAAATTTATCTACTGCAGTTAATCCGCCAAAACGTTTCGTTATATTATCTACTTTAAGTAAAGAAGTCATTAAGATACCCCCTTTTCATCACTATTTTTAGGATTTTTTATTCTATCTATAAAGTCAAATAATCCCTGCCAGGTAAATTCTAATTTGCCCATCAAACCATTTTGATTGTAAATAATCACAACTAATAAGGCTAGTGAAAAAGTTACCATTCTGAGGCCAGGAATTTCTGGGAATGAGATAAAACCAAGATCAAAACCTTGTTCAATTGGTCTCAAATATTCAAGCATGAAATTAAATAAGAAAGCAGCAATTACAGTTCCTGTAATACTACCCAACCCACCAATTACAACAACAATTAAAATATTAAAAGTCATTACAAACATAAATGCACGGGGATCAATAGTAGTTAAAAGGCTAGCTAGTAAGCCTCCACCAATCCCGGCAAAAAAAGCACTGACTGTAAAAGACATAACTTTATGATAAGTTAGACTAACCCCAATAGCTTCCGCAGCAATTTCATTTTCTCTAATTGCCATCAAAGCTCTTCCATAACTTGAAGCTATCAATCTCTTGATTACAAAGATTGTAAAAACTGTAAAACCAAGTGTCCACCACAAATTTGTATAAGCTGGTATACCCTTTAATCCAAGGGCACCATTTGTTATTTGTGGAATATTATTGGCAATAACTCTAATTATTTCTGCAAACCCCAGTGTGGCAATTCCTAAATAGTCTCCTCTTAACCTTAAAACTGGCAATCCTATGATAATTGCAAATATAGCAGCAAATAGTCCTCCCAATAAAAGAGCAACAATAAAAGGGAGTTGAAGTACACTAAATGGCCAAATTAAAGGTTCTATAAGAAATGTCATCTCTTTATAGTATTTTGGTATTATTAAAAGCGAGGTTGTATATGCTCCAATAGCCATAAAACCTGCATGGCCAAGAGAAAACTGACCAGTAAAACCAAAAATTAAATTTAAACTAACACCTAAAATTGCATAAATTGCACTTAAATTTAATATTCGCAGAGTATAATTATTAAAATTACTCTGAGCCCATAAAATACATATTCCTAACAAAATTAAGGCGCCAGTTGTTAATAATTGTTTTTTTGTTTTACTCATAATCTACACCTTCTCCTGGACATTTTTACCCATAAGTCCATCTGGTTTAAAGAGCAGTATTATAATCAAAATTAAGAAAGCAAAGGCATCTCTATAACCAGAAAGTTGTGGCATAAATCCAACTAACAATATTTCTGCCATACCAAGAATAAATCCACCTATCATTGCCCCAAAAATATTACCAATTCCACCAAGCACAGCGGCAATAAAAGCCTTTAAGCCTGGTATCATACCCATTAACGGGAAAATTTGAGGATACTTTAAGGCCCATAATATACCACCAACTGCAGCTAGTGCAGATCCTATGGCAAAGGTTATTGAAATAGTTTGATCTACATTTACCGCCATCAAACGGGCAGTTTCTATATCTGTAGAAATAGCTCGCATAGCAAGACCTGTTTTAGTGCGATAAACTATAAATAATAATCCCATTAAAAATATAAGTGAAATAACTATTGAAGCAAAGGTAATAGATGATATTCGTATATTACCAAAAATAAACATATGATCAAATATTGCTGGTCTATGAAAAGATTTTGGTACACCACTAAAAACAACAATTCCAGCATTTTGCAAGAAAAATGAAACACCAATCGCAGAGATTAAAATTGAAATACGTGGTGCCTTTCTTAAGGGACGATAAGCAAATCTTTCTGTTAACATACCAGCAATGGCTGTTAAAATAACTGCCACTATAAATGACAACCACCATGGCAAATTAAAAATTAACACACCATAATACAAAAAATAAGCCCCAAGCATAAATATTTCACCATGAGCAAAGTTAATTAAACGTAAAATTCCATAGACCATAGTATATCCAATTGCAATTAAAGCATATAAGCTACCCAGAGATAATCCATTAGCTAGGTTTTGTAGAAATATATCCATAGATTTTTATTCACTCCTTTATATACGGAGAGACAGAGCAATGTTGCCCCATCTCTCCCTAAAGTTTTATATATTACAAATTTATCTTTAAATTATGGTTGAATTGTTGCTTCATAAACAAATTCGCCATTTACAACCTTAATAACAACAGCTGGTCGAATTGCATTACCCATATCATCAATAGTAATAGTCCCACCAGCACCAACAAAATCTTCAGTTGAAGCAAGTGCGTCTTTAATTGCATCAGCATCTGTTGAACCTGCTTTTTCAATGGCCGAAATTAATAGATTGTATGCATCATAAGTCATTACTGAAACTGCATTAGGTTCTTCATCATATTCTTTAATAAATTCATCAATAAATATCTGTGAAGCCTCTGTAGCGGCTGGCGCATCTGGGTGGTAGAAAGTTGTTGCTACTACACCTTCTGCATGTTCTCCAGCTATTTCAAGAAGTTTTGGGTTATCAAGAGTATCTCCACCCATATAAACACCTTTAAATCCAAGTTCTCTACCCTGAGTAGCTATTAATGCTACATCACCAAAGTATCCAGGGAAAAACAATGCCCCTGCATCTGTACTAGTAATCTGAGTCATCTGAGCGGAAAAATCTTGATCACCAGTCTGATATTTCAAATTAGATACAATTTCTCCACCTAATTCTTTATAAGTCCGGTTGTAAAAGTTAGCCAGACCAACTGAATAATCTTGAGCAACATCTACTAACATAGCTGCTTTTTTAATACCTAAATTATTATAGGTATATTTAGCCAATGCTGACCCTTGAAAAGGATCAATAAAACAAGCACGATAAATATATTCTTTTCCCATTGTAACCAAAGGATTTGTAGCTGTTGCCACAACCATTGGAACTTTAGCTTTATTGGCAACTTCAGCACCCGGAATTGTAAGACCACTACTATAACTACCTAAAATAGCAACCACATCATTGTGATTAACTAATCTAGACACAGCATTAGCAGCCTCTACCTTATCACTCTTATTATCAACCACAACTAATTCAATTTTCTTGCCTAAAACTGTAGGGTTTTGCATTTGAGCTAATCTATAGCCCTGCATACTAAGTTCTCCACCTACTGCAAATGGTCCAGTCATTGGTTCAAATACTCCAATTTTTATTACGTCTTGTGCTACTACTACACTACTTAAAATAAATAATCCCATTAATACAAAAAATAAAATTTTCTTTTTCATGCTCTCTCCTCCTAAATTTTTTTTATTAAACTAAATATATACTTCGTCGAAAATATAAAATCACCTGCACAATTTTGAATAATTATAAAGAAATTCTAGGTAATATTCAAATTATCTCATTATTAGACCAATTAAAACTAATTAAAAGAAAAAAAGAACCGGTTATTTAATCCGGTCCTTCATGTTAATTGTTTACTAAGTATATTATATTAAACATCAACATTCTCTTTAAAAGATTTACCACTTCTAAAGACTGGAACTTTTCTTGCAGGAATGGTAATTTCTTCGTTTGTTTTAGGATTTCTACCTTTTCTTGCACTCCTATCTCTAACTTCAAAAGTACCAAAACCAATCAATTGAACCTTATCACGATCATCTTCTGGTTTTTTAGCTTCATCTCCGAGATGCTCCATGATTGAATCAATCATTTCATTAACTACTTCACCCGTATCTTTTTTGGTTAAACCAGTTTTTTCAGCAACCACTTCAATTAAATCATTTTTAGTCATGCAGTTCACCTCCTTTTATAACTATACCTTAGTTCACTACTTATTATTCGCGCTATATCAGGATTTTCCTGCATTATTACAAAAAAAAATAAAAAATAGGTCCGAAGGAATAAATTTCGGGCCCATTTCTTATAAATATGTGTATTATTTAGTTTTAAAGTATAATACAAATGAAACCTCCACTGCCATCATTTACGATTTTTTCTATGGTATTTCTCAATTTGTTCTGAGCAGAATCGGGCATTCGATATAATTTATTTGATATACCTTCTTGCACAATATCATGTAAAGATCTGCCTAAAAACTCAGTATCCCAAATAGCTGCTGGATCCTCGTCTAAATCTTGTTGTATAAAGCTAATTAATTTTTCAGACTGTTTTTCTGTTCCAACAACTGGAGATACCTCTGCCTTAATATCAGCTCTGATTAAATGAATTGAAGGTGAAGATGCCTGTAATTTAACACCAAAACGGTTACCTCTCTTAATTATTTCTGGTTCTGCAAACTCCATCTCTGATAAATCAGGTGTGACAATTCCATAACCTTTTTCCCTAACTGATTTGAGAGCATCTGAAATACGGTCATATTCACGTTTTGCATGGCTTAACTCTCCAATCAATTCTAACAGATCACCTTGATCTTTAGCTTTAAGGCCAGTAAATTCCTCGATAATGTCATAATATAGATTGTCGAGTAAACCTACAGCAATAGAGATTTGACCGTCTCCAAGCTGTATCTGTTCCAAATATACATCCCTGGTTGTTTCATCATCAGCTAAATCATTAATCAAACTGTCAATATCACGTATTTTATTAATTGGTTGAATAGAATTGAATATTGTTTTATTCCAACCCTCTCTCAACCAGTGATCTTTAGGTAATTTATTTGTCCAGACAGGTAAATTAATAACGACTTCTCTAATTGGAAATTCATATAATATTTTATGTAAGACCCGATTAATATCTGCTTCTTGCATTTCCAGACAATTAACTGGTTCTACAGCAATATTATATTTTTTAGACAGAGTATTAGCTAGTTCTTGCGTCTCTTCAGCAGCGGGATTAGTTGAATTTAATAGAATAATAAATGGTTTTCCGATTTCTTTTAATTCTTTAATAACTCTTTCTTCTGCTAATACAAAATTATGTCTTGCGATATCACCAAAACTTCCATCAGAAGTCACAACAAGTCCTAGTGTTGAATGCTCATTTATGACCTTCTGGGTACCTACCTCTGCTGCTTCTTGAAATGGTATTTCTTTATCATACCATGGGGTAGAAACCATTCTTGGTTTACCCTCATCTTCATAACCAATAGCACCTGGCACAGTATAACCGACACAATCAATCATTCTGACTTTGAAATTAATATTATCCATTTCTAGTTGTACTGCTTCTTCGGGAACAAATTTAGGTTCAGTGGTCATAATCATCTTACCACCAGAACTTTGGGGTAATTCGTCCCGGGCTCTATTTTTTAAAAATTTATCCTGTAAATGAGGTAAAACAAGGTGATCCATAAATTGTTTGATAAAAGTTGATTTACCAGTCCTGACTGGACCTACAACCCCTATATAGATATCACCACCAGTTCTCTCAGAAATATCACGGTAGATATTAAAATCTTTAATTTGAGACCCTCCTTTGCAAACAAATCTCATCTGGCCTAAATTCAGCTAGATTAATATATTATTATTGCATTAGAAGGATATTTATGACAAAAAAAAAGAGGAAATTAATCCTCTTTAAAATAATTGAGAGTAGATATATCCCACAAAGGGTTAGTTACTACCTCTTCCATCTCATGTTTAGGTCCACGTAGCATAAGCTTTTCCACCGCTTCAAGAGCAGGTTTATCATTATATAATACTTCATAAATTTGCTCAGTAATTGGCATTTCTAAATTATTATTCTCATTAAGTTTTAACCAATTTTTAATTGCAGCAGTTGTCTTTGCACCCTCAACTACCTGTTTTACTTCTTTAGCAGCTTCATTTAAATTTAAACCTTCACCAATTTTAATCCCAAATCTTCGATTTCGACTATGCATACTAGTGCAGGTAACAACCAAATCTCCCATGCCAGCAAGTCCGGCAAAAGTTAAAGGCCTTCCTCCTTGTTGAATACCAAGTTTGCTCATCTCCATTAGACCACGAGTCATTAAAGCAGCTTTTGTATTATCACCTAAGCCAAGACCATCCGTAATACCACTTGCTACAGCAATTACATTTTTTACAGCTCCTGCCAACTCAACACCAACAATATCCGGGTTTGTATAGACACGTAAATTAGATGTCATGAATAGGTCCTGAACAGTTTCTGCTAAATTTTTATCAGGTGAAGCTGCTACAATAGCTGATGGAATATTATTAATAATTTCTTCAGCATGGGTTGGTCCAGAAAGAACAACTACTTTTTTCCCACCATATAAATTAATAATTTCTGAATTTCTTAAAAAACTTCCTTTTTCTATTCCTTTAGCTGTAGAAATAAATAATTGATTATCATTTATTGATGCTTTAATATTTTCCATCACAGACCTGGTTGATTGGGTAGGAATAGCCATCACAATTATTTCTGCATCTACAACTGCATAAGTTAAATCATTAACGGCCGTAATATTTTTATCAAGTTTAATATTCGGAAAATATTTATCATTTATATGTTCTGTATTAATCTTATGAATAAGATCTTTGTCTCTAAGATAAAGTTTTATACAATGTCCATTTTCAGCAAGAACATTAGCCTGAGCTGTACCCCAACTCCCACCACCAATTACAGTTATATTTTTACTCATTTTTACCTCCACGTTTCATATTCTTTGGATTCATTCGACTTTCTTCACCTTTAATTAACCTGTGAATGTTACCGCGATGTGCAATAAGAATAAATATTGAAAGTAAAGAAGTAAAAATTAAGTCATATTGGTTATGAGGTAAAAAATATGTAACAATCGGTAAACTTAATGCACCAACAGTAGATCCAAGTGAAACATATCTAGTTTTGAATACTAATAATAACCAGATTAAAGCATAAACCAAACAAGCGATAGGATATAATTTTAGAATAACCCCAAAAGTAGTTGCTACTCCTTTACCTCCAGAGAAATTAAGAAAAACCGAATAATCATGTCCAATAATTACTACTAAAGCAGCTGGCAAAAGATATAAAGTAGACAAATCTGGAAATAAAATTAATTGACTAATCCAAACTGCCAAAAATCCTTTTAATATATCAAAAAGAGCTACGACAATGCCTGCTTTAAGTCCACTTACTCTTGCAACATTAGTCGCACCTACATTACCACTACCATATTCCCTAATGTCAACTTGCATTAAATATTTAGTAACAATATAGCCAAAGGGTATTGAACCCATCAAATAAGCTAATATAATAGTAAAAATAAATTTCATAAAAACCTCCTTAACTCCTTTGTTTTAATTTGAATTTAATCGGACTACCAACAAATCCGAAAGCCTTTCTAATTACATTTTCTAAATATCTTTGATAAGCAAAATGCATTAATTTAGGATCATTAACAAAGAAGACAAAATTTGGAGGTTTTACACCTACCTGACTTGCATAATAAAGCTTAAGTCTTTTTCCTTTGCGAGAAGGTGGTTCCCTAAGTAACATCGCCTCATTTAATACTTCATTTAAAATACCAGTTTTTATCCGCATATTGGTTTGATCGACAACATGTTCCACTAAAGAAAGCATCTCTTCGATTCTTTCACCAGTTAAAGCTGATATATAGGTAATAGGAACATAATTTAGAAACTTAAGATTATGATAAAGATCATCAGTATATCTGGTCATT
Organism: Halanaerobiales bacterium; assembly: GCA_016278485.1. Taxonomy (GTDB): domain Bacteria; phylum Bacillota; class Halanaerobiia; order Halanaerobiales; family Halanaerobiaceae; genus JADQBT01. Next base: position 89,283 of record JADQBT010000002.1, on the reverse strand, counting down.
GTTTTATTATCTTTTTCTACCAGATCCCACTTATTAACCGCTATCACAATTGCTTTCCCATCATCATGCGCATAACCTACTATTTTTTTATCTTGTTCTGAGACACCCTCTGTGGCATCTATCATCATTAATACTGCATCTGCTCTTTCCATAGCTCGAATAGCGCGTAAATTACTATAGTATTCTACATTTTCTTTCACTCGAGATTTCCTTCTCAATCCGGCTGTATCAATTAAATTAAATACTGTATTATCCTTTTCAATTATGGTATCAATCGCATCTCTTGTAGTACCAGGTATATCACTCACAATCATTCTTTCATTTCCAACAAGAAAATTAACCAAACTTGATTTGCCAACATTAGGTTTCCCAACAATTGCCACATTTATTTTTTGATCTTCTTCATCTTCAACTACCTCTTCTGGTAGTTTCTCAACAACTAATTCTAACATCTCTCCCGTATTTTTCCCATGTTCAGCAGAAATCAATATTGGTTCGCCAAAACCAAGTGAATAAAAATCCCAGCTAATCTCAGCTTGTCGAGAAAAATCTTCAACTTTATTTACTATCAGAATAATCTCTGTATTTGTACGATAAAGCATTTGTGCTATTTCCTGATCAATCGAAGTTAATCCTTCTCTAGCATCAACCACAAACAAAATTAAATCTGCTTCTTCCATTGCAATTTCAGCCTGTAATTTAATTTTATTTTTAATTAAATCATCATCCCGTGGTACAATACCACCTGTATCAATAATATTAAATTTATAATTTTGCCATTCTACATTTCCATATAATCTATCCCGGGTTATATTCGGTTCACCTTCAACAATTGCTGTTCTTCCACCAGTTAGTCTATTAAATAGTGTGGATTTACCTACATTAGGTCTACCTACAATCGCTACTGTTGGTTTACTCAAATCCCGATCACCTCCAAAATTTCATTTATATCACAAGCTAATGCAAATGATAAATCTTTCCCATTTTTTTTAAAATGATTGTAATGCATATCATCTAAAAAATAATTATCTTCATTCAAAACAATATCAGGAATAATAATTTTATCAAATTTGACAGAATAACTCAAATTATTTAACTCTGTTAAAATATCACTCCCCGTCAATAAACCTGTAACATTTACTTGTCCACCAAAAAAATGGTTTTCAACTACGATTGGTTCTAAAATTAGATTTTCTATTTCATTTAATCTCTGTACAACTGGCGAAATTGCTTTAAGACCTAATTCACCTGTAATTATCCCTAAATTTTGCTTTACTTCTATTTTCTCTGGAATCTTAGTTTCTAATTCACTTAATTGTTTCCAGAGTAGCCTAGTTAAGCCAATTCCATTTTCAATTTGGGGAAAATCATCATAATGATTATATTCAGGTATCTTTAATCCTGCTGACAGATAAAATTCATCTGCAGCATATAAAAAATTTTGTCCCGTATTTTTTCTAATTATCTCTTGCCATTTTTCAATTTGTCTAACTACCTTTTTCATCTCATTATCTGCAAATGTACGCAATTGAAATAAATTATCGCGATGATTTGTTAAACCAACTGGTACTATGCCGAGAGATTTAATTGCAGGAAAAAGCTTTTGCAAATCATTAATAGTTCGATCTAACTCTGCTCCATCATTTAAATCTGGACAAAGAACGATTTGTGCATTAAAATTTATGCCATTTTGACTTAATCTTTTTAAATATGAATAAATATTTCCTGCATTAGGATTCTTCATCATTTTTTCGCGCAATTTTGGATTTGTTGTATGTACAGAAATATTTAGAGGGGACAACCTTTTTCTAATTATATTATCAAATTCTGCATTTGACAAATTAGTTAGAGTAATAAAACTCCCCTGTAAAAAAGAAAAACGATAGTCATCATCTTTCTTGAGCAGGCTATCGCGCAAATTAGAAGGCTGTTGTTTTACAAAACAAAATAAACAATCATTATGACAAAGTTTTAATTTATCAAAGATTATTTCTTCAAATTCAATACCAAGATTCTCATTGGGTTCTCTGGCGATTTCATAATCCCAAATTTCATTATTTCTTTTTATGGTAAGCGTAAAAAAAGTATCAGCAGTTTCATATTTAAAATCAATATAATCATTAATCTGCTTGTTATTTACGGCCAATAGCTCATCTCCAGCTTTAATACCAAGTTCTTCTGCAATACTTTCTTCTTGTATTTTATAAATTATTGCCATCTTATGTCCTCCTGTGCTGATAATATCATATTTATCAAGTCGTGGCAATACCTGATCTAATGTTTGTGTGATTCAGCCTTTATCTTTATTTTTGATCCTTATCTTTAATTTGATCCAAAAAATTACCATGATAAGCATCCTTAATTCTTTCTTTAACTCCTGCAATACTACCAGTTGTTAAATAGAAATATAACAATAATACTCCTAAGGTAAATAATATTAAATTAAAAGCAGTTTGTAAACTGGAATTACTAATATCTTCTTTCATATGATCTGTCTGCCTCTTAAATAGATCAGCAACGACAACCGCCATCATCTGGGCACTTTTTTCAGCTAAATCTTGTGAAGTAACATATGTCCCGAATTCTAACAGAAGAGAATGAGGTGAAAATTGCTGATTATAAGCTCCTCCACCATAAAATATATCTCTAATTAAGCCTGGATAATTTTGATCAGAAATTGCTTTAAGCTGTCGTGCGAATTTATCATTTGCTTCTTGATTTGGATTTTGCCTACCCACAACTAGTCTAATCTGACTAATTTGCCTACCATTAACATTTTCTAAATATTCCCTTTTGTTTGGAATGCCATCTCTATGTATATCAAAAATAGCAGTAGGATTTTTAGCTAACAAATTAATAGCTGTTGCTTGGGAACGGGTATAAGCTCCACCATCATGGGGTAAGTGTAAATTATCCGATTGAATTGGTTGTATCCCATTTTTTTTAAGTGCAGCAACAAAACTTTCTCCGACAGAATGAATTTCTCCATGACCATATGTGCTAAAGTCACCAGGCAGATAAGACTCAGCATTATGTGTATGGTAAATAGCAACTACTGGTTTTTGAGCCGCTTCTACTCGCTGAGAAACTACACTTTTTTTAGCAAAACTTTCTTTTAAATTTACTTTTCCTACCCGTTCTGCAATTGCTTTATAATTATTTACTTCTATTATTTTATATTCTATATTTTCTTGACTAATATATCGATCTCCTACTGAAACTTTCATGGCAGTTGAAAAAAGTTTTTTATTATTTTCATTATAAACTTGATAAAAATAACCAATTTTATGTTCTGTGAAATTCTGATTAGCTGCTACTGGAATAAGCAAAGATAACAAGATGATTACTAGTAAGGATAATGTTATGTAAAGTTTTTTCACTTATTTTCTCCCCTACTACTAACATATTCTCTAGTTTCTCCAATTAATTCTACTAGTAAAAGCGAAAAAATACCTGAAATTAGTATAGTATCAAATGCTCCAGCAGCTCCCAACCTAATGTCTCCAATATAATCACCCTGAATAATATTGACTAAATAAGTTAACTGATAAATAATAAAACCAACAACTCCTGCAAAGAAAGCACCACGACGACTTCTACCTGCTAAATATGCTATTAATCCACCAGTCAGAGCAAATAAATAAAATGGCTCTATTAAATCTCTACCATGTCCATAGTTTTTAAATATAATACTTAGTCCATAAATTACTGTTCCTGTTAAAACGGCTGCAAGCAGTGCCCTCATTTTTTCTAGATTAGTATCAGATTTAAATAAAATGTAGAGACTTAATAAGAGAGGAATTACAAATCCACCAACATTAATTGAAATAAAGGGTTGTTCATAAAGAGGAATATTAATATAACTACCAGCGATAATTAAAGTGATAATTATTAATGCTTGATTATCTGTTAAATATAAACGATCAAGTACTCTTTCTGCTAAACCGAAATATATTATAACTGCTGTTATAAATAATACTATAGAACCAATAGCCAAAGGGACTCCACCTTTCATATTTATTTACTTTTATAATTACCAGTTAATCATCTATATATACAAAAAACCCCCAGTATCCTTCACGAATACTGGGGGTTTAAAAAGCAAATTTTAATTGCCTTGATCAAAAATATCTCCTACAATTTCTCTTATAGTAGCTCCGCCGCCACCAGAAGATGATGATGACGATTCCTTTTTCTTATTGGAAGATGATTTTTGTTTTTTTGATACAGGTTTTTTCTCTGTTTCTTCTTCAAGTTCCTTTAAACTAAGACCAACTCTTTCTTGGTCAGCATCAACATTAATAATTTTTGCTTCTCTTTCTTCACCAACAGTTACAACTTCATCAGGAGTTTTAACATGACGGTGTGAAAGTTGAGAAATATGAATTAAACCTTCAATACCTTTCTCAATTTCCATGAAAGCACCAAAATCAACAATTTTAGTAATTTTACCAGTAATGATTTCGCCTTCATAGTGTTTTTCAGCAAATTCTTCCCAAGGATCAGGTAATAGTTGCTTAAGTCCAAGCGAAATTCTTTCTTCTTCGCGATTGACGCCAAGAACTTTAACTTCTACCTTTTGACCTTCTTCTAAAACTTCAGAAGGATGAGCAATTCTACCCCATGACATTTCAGAAATGTGTAATAATCCCTCAATCCCGCCTAGATCAATAAATGCACCAAAGTCAACTAGCTTTGTTACTGTACCTTCCACTGTTTGATCTTCTTCTAGGGAAGCTAATGTTTCATCCTTCTGCTCTGCTCTATCTTCTTCAAGTACCTTTTTAGCAGAAAGAACAACATTATTATTATCTCTTTCAACTTCAATGACTCTTAGACGCATAGTTTCACCAACATACTGTGAAAGGTCATCTACATAACCAATTGCGACATGTGAAGCGGGAATAAAGCCTCTCACTCCTACATCAACAACTAATCCACCTTTTACTTCTTTTGTAACTTCTGCTTCAATTATTTCATCATTTTCGTATGATTCAACAATTTTTTCCCAAGATTTTTCATAATCAGCTTGTTTTTTAGAAAGAATCAGATTGCCTTCATCATCTTCTAAAGTAAGTACAACAACTTCGATTTCATCATCAATATTTACAACTTCATGAGCATCTTCAACAGGTCTATGGCTTAAATGTCGAAGTGGAATAAAACCGTCTGTTTTATAATTCACATTTACATAAACTCCATTATCATTAATTTCAACCACATTACCTGTAGTCTTTTGACCTTTACGGAGATCTGCATTGTCATAATCACTATATTTAACTTCCTGCTCTTCAGCAGAAACAGTTTCCTCTTCAACAGAAACTTCTTCTTCTGTAGTTTCTGGCTCACTTACCTCCTCAACTTCTTCAGCTTCTTCTACGTTTAACTCTTCTTTTTCTTCTGTTTCTTCTACGTTTAACTCTTTGTTTTCTTCATTCATTAACTGAACAACCTCCCTTATTAACCAGTCTGGAGTTGAAGCTCCAGCTGTAATTCCAACTTTGTTTTTTTTATACAACCATTGAGGATCAACCTCATCAGCTGTTTCTATATGATAAGTAGGGGTGCTAGTAGCAACACAAATTTCTTTAAGACGGTTTGTGTTTGCACTATTTTTACCCCCAATTACTAACATGACATCAACTTTTTCTGCTAATTTAGCAGCAGATCGCTGTCTGATTTCTGTTGTATTGCATATTGTATTATGAATTTTTAGATCTTCTACATTATTTTCTAGATAAACTATAATTTCCCGGAAAGACTCCGGAGATTTTGTTGTTTGAGCAACAATCCCAACTTTATTACCGATAGCTTGTTTCTTTATATCGTCCAGGTCCTTAACAATGATTGCCTGGTAATCGGCAGCTCCCTGAATTCCTTTAACTTCAGGATGGTCAGGATCTCCATAAATAAAAGTTTGAAAACCATCTTTAATCAAATTGCGGGCATATTTTTGGGCATTTTTTACAAATGGGCAAGTCGCATCAATGATATGTAATCCTTTTTTTTCAGCCTTCTCATAAACATCGGGTTCAACACCATGTGATCTTATGATCAGGATGCCATTATCAATTGAATCAATAGAATCAATTGTTCTGACATTAATTTTTTCTAGTTTAGCGACAACCTGCGGATTATGAATCAGCGGCCCAAGTGTATAAACAGATTTATCTTTATGATCTTCTACTGCAGCAAAAACCATGTCAATTGCTCTTTCGACTCCAAAACAAAATCCCGCTTCTTCGGCAGTTACGATCTCCAGAACCTTCACCTCCTTCCAGCACGACAACAACAAAACTTGGACTGCACTAAACATTATTATACCCATTATAGAAAAAGTTTAATATAAGCCTCTTATTAGGTGTTCTCTATTAACAACCAAAATCCTTCCTTTTTACTAAAAAAATTGCTTAATTCAAAAAAAAGATGTGAAAACATCAATTATCTAATAATTCCGAAATTCGTTTCATTATAAACTCGCCAGCTTGGTTTCTTTCTTTTCGAGTTAATTTATGATTATAGTAATTACTTAATGAAAATGGCTTACCAATAACTACTCTTTTTTTACTCTTGTTATTAACAGTTTTAATTCCAATTGGAAGAATAGGGCTTTTTGTCATTAGAGGTAACATCACTGCACCTGCTTTTGCTTTTCCAGGTTTTCCTTCTTGATGTCGGGTTCCTTCTGGAAAAATCCCAACAATATCCCCGTTTTCTAGCAATCTAATTGCCTTTTTAATTGCTTTTCGGTCTGGTCTACCTCTTCTCACTGGAAATGCTCCTGCTATTTTCATAATAAGTCGCAAAAAAATGTTAGAAAACAACTCTTCTTTTGCCATAAAATGAACTGGTCTTTTAACAGCTGCTCCAATTAAGGGAGGATCATACCCGCTAATATGATTCGACATAATGATTATTTTACCCTCTTTTGGGATGTTTTCCTGTCCAATTACTTCCCAATCATGGAAAATATCAAAATATAATTTAATTAGCTTTCTGGCAGTATGATAAGCAACATTTTCCAAAATTATTCACTCCTGATGATAGTTTTGATTTTTTCCACTACTTCTTCAATACTAAAATGGGTTGTATCTATTAAAATTGCATCTTCTGCCTTTTTTAAAGGTGAGTGTTTGCGTTGACTATCAATTTCATCTCGTAGTTTTATGTTTTCTTTAATTTGTTGATAGCTAACATTATCATCATGATTTAGGTTTTCGTTGAATCTGCGTTGGGCTCTCTCTTCTAAAGTAGCTGTTAAATAAAATTTATATTCTGCTTCTGGTAAGACTCGTGTTCCTATATCACGTCCATCCATCACTACTTTACCATTTTGAGCTAATTCCTGTTGTTTTTTGACTAGAATATCTCTTACGCCTTTAATACAAGCTACATCTGAAACATGTTGATTAATTTTTTTTGATCTAATTAATTTACTAACATCTTGACCATTTAAAAATAATAATAACTTACTTTCATCATTAGAAAAAGCAAATTGAAATTGGGCTTTTTTTGCAAGTGATACTATCTTCTTTTTATCTGAAAAATCAACTTTATTTGTTAAAGCTAACAGAGTAACTGCTCTATACATTGCACCTGTATCAAGATAATTATAATTTAATTGAACTGCCAGTTTTTTAGCAATAGTACTTTTTCCTGCACCAGCTGGTCCATCAATTGCAATAACATCTTTCATCTAATCACCTACTTCATTATTCTATTATATCAAAAAATAGCTAAGTTTCTCAAATCTCGAAAAAAATCAGGGTAAGAAATATTAACTGAATCTGCATTTTTTAAAATTATTTTCTTAGTTAAAGCTGTTCCAGCTACAGCTAATGCCATTGCTAGACGATGGTCCTGGTAACAATCAAGCCTAACTTCATTAGGTTTTATATTTTCCCGACCATAAATAGTCATCCCGTCCCAATTTGTAGAAATTTGATAACCAAGTTTACGTAACTCGAGGGCTAACATTTCAATGCGGTCAGTTTCCTTCACCTTTAATTCTGCTGCATCTTTTATGATTGTTTTTCCTTCTGCAAATCCAGCAATAACAGCTAACAAAGGTAATTCATCAATCATTCTAGGAATAACTGAACCAGAAATTACAGTACCTTTTAGTTGAGAATAATTTATTTTCAAATCAGCAACAGGTTCGTTGCCTAACTGATGTCTATTTAAAATCTCAATCTTAGCATTCATATTATCTAGAATTTCAAGTAACCCTGTTCGAGTTGGGTTAATACCTACCTCTTTAATAATAATCTCACTTTTTGACAAGATGAGAGCAAGACCAATAAAATATGCGGCTGAAGAAAAATCACCTGGAATTTCTAAAAGATCTGGTAAATATAAATCAGATTGATCTTTTTGATAGATTATTTTACCCAAACCATATTTAATATTTTCTCCAGCTAACGCAAGTAACCTTTCAGTATGATCTCTAGAGACGGCAGGTTCGTTGATTTCTACTGCCATTCCTCCATTAGCTACAGCCAATAAAATAGCTGATTTAAGTTGAGCACTAGCAATTTGAGGAGAGAAATAAAAATTTTTTTGTAATTCTCCTCCTCTTATTGCAAGAGGAGCCAAACCATCACTCCGAGAAAATATCTCTGCTCCCATCTTTGTTAAAGGATCAATAATTCTTTGCATTGGTCTATTTCTAAGTGAATCATCACCTGTTAGAATTGTTAGACCAGCTATAGATGAAGCTAGACCAGCTAATAAACGCATTGTCGTTCCAGAATTTTTACAATCAATAATATTTTGGGGTTCACTAATTATTTTATTATCTAATTTTTTAGCTAAATATCTTCCGGTTGACAATCTTCCAATCTTAAATCCAAATTTATTTAACGCTTCCAGTGTTGTCAGACAATCTTCAGCTTCTAATATGTTATTAATTATTATTTCATTTTTAGCTAAGGCTGCAAATATTAAGGCTCTATGGGAAATTGATTTATCAGCAGGTGGTGAGAGAATGCCTTTTAAAGATTTTGCTTTAGGTAAGTTAATTATCATAATTATTCGACACCAATAGTTCTATTAACGGCATTAGCAACTTCTTTAAACTGTAACACCATATTCTGAAAATCACTCGTTCTAATAGATTGTTTACCATCACTAAGCGCTTTTTCTGGTTGAGGATGAATTTCAATTATTAAACCATCTGCTCCTGCTGCAATAGCTGCCCTTCCTGCTGCTCCAATTAATTCACGATAGCCTGTCCCATGACTTGGATCAACAACAATGGGATAAGGACTTATTTTTTTCAAAAGAGGAACACTCATAATATCAAGTGTATTTCTCATTGTTTCATTAAAAGTCCGTATTCCTCTTTCACATAAAATTATTTTTTGATTACCCTCTTGTTTAATATATTCAGCTGCTAATAATAATTCTTTGTAGGTAGCACTCATATTTCTTTTTAATAAAACAGGTTTATTTTGTTTGCCAACTTCTTTCAATAAATAATAATTATGCATATTTCTGGCACCAATCTGAAATATATCTGTATAATTAGCTATTAAAGAAAGATGTCTAGGATCCAAAATTTCGGTTACAACAGCCAACTGATTTTGATCAGCAGCCGATCTTAATAATTTAAGACCTTCTTCACCCAACCCCTGAAAAGAATGAGGTGATGTTCGTGGTTTAAAGGCACCACCTCTTAAACAAGTAGCACCACTTAAAGCTGCGGTTTCTGCAGCAGCAAAAATTTGTTTTTTATTTTCAACAGCACAGGGACCGGCCATAATAATTATATCTTTTCCACCAATTATTCTGCCTCGACCCAGCTCAATTGGAATTGTTGAATGATGATTGTTAAGATTAAAATTATCAATGGCAAAATTACTGCTCTCAGATTGATTATCTTTATCGAGCAGATCCGGTCTTAATGCTTTAGCTTCGCCTAAATAGACATGCTTAATTTTATCAACTGAATGAATCGGATTTACATTTACTAGAACTCTTATTGTCTGAGCTAGACTATTTTTGACATGCATCTCCTGCAAGCAAAATAGTGGTGTTTTTAAATAACCCAAGTCTCTAACTGTTTTAGCAGGATAAGCTTGATCTATATCTTTAGTTGCTGAAAATATGATACTTACTAATTCTTCCTCAGTTAAATTATTCTTATCAATAATTTTAGTAAATAACTCCTTAGTTCCTCTAGCTATATCTTCAGGAGTATTTTTTTTAATAGTAATTGCTCCGCGAATTGCGTACATTATGCTCCTCCTGTAAAACTTTCAAAATTTTAATAAACTTCTTCTTCCATTGTTATTTCAGCCAGAAATATTTTTTCGTTTTCAAGTCGAAATAGCTGACCTTGTTCTAAACCACTTATTGTTGGTGAAACTTCAGTAATCTTAAACCAGACTGGCTCATTGACAGATTGAGCATCAAGAGAAATAAAATCTCCATCTTTAACATAAACACGAACTAGACCTTTGTTAAAATTATTAATTCGCATGCCATTTTTTAATATCCAAATTTGATTCCCTGGATAATTATTCATTAAATCCAAAATAAAATAACCAGACATTTCTTCAGTATAGGTACCTATTGTACTGACAGCCTTCGGCTTTTGTTCAGCAAATAAATTATTAAACTTTTGATTTAACCAATTAATCCTTTCATAACCGACAGGATTTGTTAAAATAATTTGGATAGTGCTCAACAAAATTAAACCTAAAATAAATAAATAAGAGAAAATCCTTTCCAGGCGTTTGAAAAAGTTTTTCATAGCTAGAACCCCCCAGACACTTTACTATATAATATGATTTAAAAAGTAGAAATATCCGGGGGGTATCGATTAAATTTCATTCATTTTATGCAAAGCTACTTTAGCAGCCTCCTGTTCAGCTTCTTTCTTACTAGAACCTTGACCTGAACCAAGATTATTTTCTCTTAATTTCACTTCTACAATAAAAGTTTTATTATGATCAGGCCCTTTCTCTTGAATAACTTCGTAATCTGGTCTATCACTACCATCTTTTTGTATTATTTCCTGTAACATTGTTTTATAATCCTGAATATGTTTGCCCTGAGCTGCATTTTTTATGTCATTACTAAAAATATCAATAATTATTCTACAGGCCACAGCAAACCCCTGATCCAGATAAACAGCACCAAAAATTGCTTCCATAGTATCTGCCAAAATTGAATCTCTTTCACGCCCACCTGTCATTTCTTCTCCTTTGCCAAGCAAAAGATATTCACCAAGATCTAGATCCCTTGCCATTTGTGCCAGGACGGGAGCACTAACTAGTACTGCGCGCATTTTAGCCAGTTCACCTTCTGGATGATCAGGAAACTTTTTAAAAATGTAAGTACTAATTGAAATACTTAGAACAGAATCGCCAAGAAATTCAAGTCTTTCATTATCTTTTAAATCTAAATATCTGTTTTCATTAGGAAAAGACTTATGGGTTAATGCTCGTTGCAATAAATACTTATCATCAAATTGAACATCAATTTTTTCTTCTAGTTCAGTCATTTTCTTTTCTTTAATAAATAAACAGGACATCTTATCTCACCTCTCCCAAACAATATGAGCAAAAAAGGGACAAAAACTCCGCTAAACGGAGTTTTCTCCCTTATTAATATATATTTATAGAATATCTTCCAGATAACTAACAGCATCATCTACTGTGCGAATTTTTTCCGCATCTTCATCAGGAATTTCTACATCAAATTCTTCTTCAAAAGCCATAACTAATTCAACAACATCTAATGAATCAGCACCGAGATCTTCAATAAAAGAAGATTCTTCTGTAACTTCATCCCTGTCTACTGCTAGTTCTTCAACAACGATATCAATAACTCTATTAAGAACATCGTTAGCCACTTCTTTCACCTCCTTTCACATCAACATACCTCCATCTACATTAATAACCTGACCATTTATGTATTGGGCCAGTGGTGAAGCAAGAAAAACAATTAAATTAGCAACTTCATCAACCTTACCAAATCTGTTAGCTGGTATATTAGATAACATCTCTGCTTTTACATTCTCAGGTAAATTTTCTGTCATATCTGTTTCTATAAAACCAGGAGCTACTACATTTGCGGTTACACCACGTACTGCTAATTCTCTAGCTGTTGATTTTGTTAGACCAAGAATACCAGCCTTTGCTGCAGCATAATTAGCCTGACCTGCATTTCCCATTAAACCAACAACAGAACTTAGATTGATTATTCTGCCTGCTTCTGATTTCATTAAATAACGGGCAGCTGATTTAGTTGTATTGAAAACACCTTTCAAATTAATATCTATCACTTGATCCCAGTCGTCTTCTTTCATTCTTAATAATAATTTATCATTAGTAATTCCTGCATTATTAACCAAAATATCTAATTTGCCGAATTCTTTTTTCGTTTTTTTGATTAAGGATTTAGCTTCATCAAAATTAGCCACATTAGCCTGTAAAACAATAGCTTTTCGACCAATTTTATTTATCTTGCTCGCTATTTCTTCAGCCGGACCTTGCGATGATGCATAATTAATTACCAGATCTGCACCAGCCTCAGCAAGTTTAATAGCTGTAGCAGCTCCTATTCCTCTTGAACTTCCAGTAACTAATGCTACTTTGCCAGTTAAATCTATCATCTTTATACACCTCTTCAAATCTAATTAAAACTTTTTGCAATATTTATTTAATGTTTGTTCAACTTGTTTGAATATTTCATCAATGACCTCTGCAACTGGTTTTATATCGTTGACTAAACCAGAAATTTGTCCAGCCATAACACTTCCACCCATCACATCACCTTCTGTAACAGCTCTTCTTAAACCACCACTGGCTGCTTCTTCAATCTCTTCTTTGCTAGCACCTTCATTTTCCATCTTTTCTAATTCTCTTGTTAATTGATTTTTAATATTTCTGACAGGATGTCCAGTTATCCGACCTGTAACAACTGCATCCCTATCCCTGGCACCTATAATTGCTTCTTTATATTCTGGAGCAGCTGTACATTCAGTTGTACAGACAAAACGTGTTCCAAGCTGAACACCTTGCGCACCTAGCATTAAAGCAGCAGCAAAGCCTCTGCCATCTCCAACACCACCAGCAGCAATAACAGGAATATCAACTACATCAACTATTTGTGGAATTAAAGGCATAGTTGCTAATTCTCCAATATGTCCCCCAGCCTCAGTTCCTTCTGCAATTAAGGCATCAACACCCATTCGTGCCATCCTTCTTGCTAGTGCAACAGATGGTACAACAGGTATTACTTTACTTCCGGCCTTTTGTAATCTATCCACATATTTACCTGGATTACCAGCCCCAGTTGTAACAACTGGAACTTTCTCTTCGATCATTAAATCTATTAGATCATCTACAAAAGGAGATAATAACATAACATTAACTCCAAATGGTTTATCAGTCATTTCTTTTACTTTAGCTATTTCCTTTGCTACGACATCTGCTGGAGCATTACCAGAACCGATAATGCCTAATCCACCTGCTATAGAAACTGAAGCTGCAAGTTCACCTGTCGCAACCCAGGCCATTCCTCCTTGCAAAATTGGTTTTTCTATTTCAAGTATCTCGCATAAGGGTGTTTTAATACTCACTTAATGATCTTCCTCCTCATCATTTATCTCTGCTTCTATAAGTTTAACAACATTATTTTCGATAGTTTTTCGAGCAACTTTAATTGCATTATAGATAGCAACATCATCTGAGCTACCATGGCTAATAATAACAACACCATTCAATCCTAAGAGTGGAGCCCCGCCATATTGTCTATAATCAATTTTATTAAGGACTTTTTTTAAATATGGCTTCAGTAATAAAGCACCTAATTTAGCTCTCCAGTTAGTCTTAAACGCACTTTTTAAAAGTTCTAGAAAAAAAGAAGCGGCTCCTTCAGTAGTCTTAAGTACTACATTACCGACAAAACCATCAGTTAATATTATATCACAAGTATCAGAGAAAATATCACGGCCTTCAACATTACCAATGAAATTCTCAATTCGCTTATCTTCTACCAATAATTCATATGTAGCTTTAGTTAACTTATTTCCTTTTTTCTTTTCAGAACCTATACTTAACAATCCAATCCGAGGATTTTTTATTCCCTGTACCTCTTTTGCAAAAACTTGACCCATCAAAGCAAACTGGAGTAAGTTTTCAGGACTTGAGTCAGTATTTGCACCATTATCAAGCACTAATGTTTCTCCGTTTATAGCCGGAAAGTTAATAGCAATTGGCGGCCTTTTAATACCTTTAGCTCTGCCGATATTAAATAAACCTCCAGCCATTACTGCACCCGTATTACCGGGGGAAATAAATGCATCAGCTTTACCGTCTTTAACAAGATTAGTACCAATATTAATACAAGAACGTTTTTTCTTCCTTAAAGCTCTAGCTGGTGCTTCATCCATAGTAATTATTTCAGTAGCATCTTCTATATGTATTCTAGTTTTATTAGCATTTAATGCATCTAACTCTCGCATAATAATATCATATTTACCTACTAGTATCAAATTAATTAATTTATCCTCATAGCAGGCATTTACAGCACCTTTTATGATTTCTGATGGTGGATTATCTCCACCCATTACATCTACTGCAATACGATACAACTAATTCGCCTCCTTTTAAAAACCGGAAACATTTTTCATTTTTCTAACACGAAATTATTATATCTCAACCGCGAGTCAAATGCAAGTCAGTTAAATCAAAAAAAGCAGGAATCCCTTATTAGGATACCTGCTTTAATGTTAAGTTATTTACTAATAACTTGCTTTCCTTTATAATGACCACACTCTGGACATACTCGATGAGATAATACCTGAGAGTGGCATTGAGGGCATTCTACCAAATTTGGACTTTTAAGTTTCCAGTGTGTGCGACGTTTGCGCTTTCTAGTCTTAGAAGTTCGTTTTTTAGGTACAGCCATCCTCTCCACCTCCTTTAATTGTCATCAAAAAAATTCTTAAGGTCGGCCAGACGTGGGTCTATGATTTCAGTATCACAATCACATTCTTCTTCATTCAAATTTTGTCCACATTCTACACAAAGACCTTTACAATCCTCTGCACAGAGAGGTTTAATTGCTAAATTCAATAAAATATTTTCTCTAATAATATCAGAAATATCTAGTTCATTTAGATCAGGCATCTCTGTAGCAATAATTTCCTCATCAACTTCTAAATCAAGCTGATGCTGAAATTTTTCTAGGCAACGGCTACAGGCAAGTACAATTGAACCAGTAACTTTCCCCCTGATTACAAAGGAATCTTGTGTTTTAAATATGGTAAATTCTAAATGTAAAGGTTTTGGAATTTCAATATCCCGGTCTCTAAAACTAAGGTCCGCAAAATTAACATCTGTTACTACTTCTTTGCGACCTCCAACCTCATTTAAATCACTGAGGTCTATATACAAATTAATCACCCCTGTAATTACCAATGTTAATTATACATAAAGTCAAGTCACCTTGTCAAGGAGAAATTAGCCAGAGAAATCGGCTATCCTCTTGGTATCTTGTGCAATAACTAATTCTTCATTAGTTGGAATCACAAATACTTTCACCTTTGAATCAGGAGTTGATATTTCAACTTCTTCTCCTCTACTATCATTAGCTTCTTCATTGAGCGATATACCAAGATATTTTAAACCATTCACAATATTAGCTCTAGATTTTTTAGAATTCTCACCAATTCCAGCTGTAAATACGATGGCATCTACTCCATTCATAGCCGCGGTATAAGCACCAACATATTTTTTAACTCGATAATCAAATAATTCAAGTGCAATCTCAGCACGATGATTTCCGTCAGTAGCGGCATCCTCTACATCTCTTGAATCATTACTAATACCTGAAACACCATATAATCCACTTTTTTTATTCATTATTGTATCCATTTCAGAAGCAGTTAATCCCTCTTTTTCCATGATAAAAGGTGCAATAGCAGGATCAATATCTCCACAACGAGTTCCCATAACAAGACCCTCTAATGGAGTAAGTCCCATACTTGTATCCACAGATTTACCTCCATCAACAGCTGCAACACTAGCACCATTACCAAGATGGCAAGTAATAATTTTTGCTTCTGTAAATGGTTTATCAATTAATTCGGCAGCTTTTTTAGAAACATATTTGTGAGAAGTACCATGGAAACCATAACGGCGTACTCCATATTTTTCATAATATTCATAAGGAAGAGCATACATATATGCCTTTTCTGGCATGCTTTGATGAAAAGCTGTGTCAAATACAGCAACTTGTGGCTTGTTTGGCATTAATTTTTCACAAACTTTAATTCCTTTCAAGTTTGCCGGATTATGTAATGGAGCCAGCTCTGAAACCTCTTCAATCTGTTTAATTACTTCATCATTAATTAAAACAGAATCTGCAAATTTTTCACCACCATGGACAACCCGATGACCGACTGCACTAATTTCATCTATATCATCTACAACACCATGTTCATCAGATAATAATGCATCAATAACAAGTTTAATCCCTTTACCATGATCTGGAATATCAGTTTCAATTTTAATTTCCCGACCATCACTTAGTTCATGTTCAAGAAAAGAATCTTCAATACCAATTCTTTGTACCAAACCTTTGGCTAGCACCTCTTCTTTATCCATATTAATAAATTGATATTTCAGGGAAGAACTCCCACTATTTAAAACTAAAATTTTCATTTTTTATTCTCCTTTCATCTATTAAAATTATATTTTAAAATTAATTTAACCCCTGGGCTTGCACAGAAGTTATAGCAACTAAATTAACAACATCCTCTACAGAGCAACCTCGCGAAAGATCATTGATAGGTTTAGCTAAACCTTGTAAAATTGGTCCTATTGCATCTACATCTGCAAATCTTTGGACTAGTTTATAGCCAATGTTTCCTGCTTCTAAATCTGGAAAAACAAGTACATTTGCGTTGCCAGCAACTTGGCTGTTCGGGGCTTTTCTCTTACTAACTGCAGCAACTAACGCTGCATCGGCCTGTAATTCTCCATCAATCTTTAAATTTGGAGCACATTTTTGCGCTAATTCTGTCGCCTTTCTTACTTTATCTACATTAGCGTGTTGAGCACTTCCCTTAGATGAAAATGATAACATTGCAACTTTAGGATCCATTCCAAGTAAAGTTTCAGCAGTATGTGCAGTTGATAATGCAATTTGAGAAAGTTCTTCTGCATTTGGGGCAGGATTAACAGCACAATCTGCAAAAAATAAAACTCCTTCATCACCAAATTCAGTTTTGGGAGTCACCATTACAAATGCACCAGAAACTACAGAAATACCGGGTTTTGTCTTAACAATCTGAAACGCTGGTCTTAATACATCACCTGTAGCATTAATAGAGCCAGCCACCATTCCAGCCGCCCGGTTTGTATGTACTAGCATTGTACCATAATATAAAGGATCCGATAATAATTCAGCAGCTTCATCTTTACTTATACCTTTATGCTGCCTAATCTTATAAAAAATTTCTACTAATTCAGCTTTGTCAGCTGCATTTTTTGGATCAATTAATTTAGCACCATTAAGGCTAACCTTTAATTCAGTTGCCAGTCTCTTAATTTCATCAATATCGCCAAGAATAATCGGTTTAGCCAATTTTTCTTCGATAATCATTGCAGCAGCTTCAATAATTCTTTTATCACTACCTTCTGGCAATACAATTGGTTCCTGTACTTGACTAGCCCTTTCTTTAAAAAACTGTATTACATCCATTCTAGTATTCACCTTTCTTTTATGTATTTTTGCTAACAATTAACCCTTTAATTGTTAATTGCTAATAAATCTGGTATCATATATACAATACGATATTTATTTTGATTATCCTTTAATTTTAAACAAAATTATATTATTTTGAATAATTAGCCTATTGAGAAAGGATGATACAATTGAAAATTTGCGGTATTATTACTGAATATAACCCTTTTCATAACGGTCACCTCTATCATTTAAAAAAAGCAAAAAAAATTTCTGATGCTGATTATGTAATTTGCATTATGAATGGGAACTTTATGCAGAGAGGGTATCCTGCTTTACTTGATAAATGGACAAGAACAAAGATGGCCCTAGCAGCTGGTGTTGATTTAGTAATTGAACTTCCACTTATTTATGGTATCAGAAGTGCTGAATATTTTGCAAGTGGTGCTGTTAACTTATTAGAGAAAACCGGTCTTATTTCTACTATAGTTTTCGGAAGTGAAGATCCAGATATGCACCTTTTGCAAAAAATAGCTAATATTTTACTGGAAGAACCTCCTGCTTATCGTGTTGCACTAAAAAGCTTATTAGCCAGTGGTATTAATTTCCCTGAGGCTCGTAATCAAGCTCTTGTTAAGTATCTAACTAACTGTGAAAAAATAAGTAATAGACAAGGAGAAAAGATTAGTGAAATTATCAATAGACCAAACAATATTTTAGCAATAGAATATCTAAAAAGTCTTTTAAAATTAAATTCATCAATTAAAGCTGTTAGTATTAAACGCTATAAAACAGATTATCATGCAATGGAGACCAATGAAAAAATAGCAAGTGCTACTGCAATTAGGAAAATATTAAAAAATAATAATATTTCTACTTTAGATAAACTTAATAAAGTAAAGCCTTTTGTTCCTCATAGAACCTATCAAGAAATTGAATTATCTTATATAAAAAATAATTTAATTCTTGATGAAACAAATTTTAGTGCTATGCTACTTAGTAAAATCAGAACTTTAACCCCTGCTCAATTATTAACTTTTGCAGAAGTAAATAATGGTTTGGAAAATAGGATTGTCCAACAGGCCAGAAAGTCTGGTAATTATCAAGATCTAATTAAAAAGATAACTACCAGAGCCTATACTGAGACTAGAATTAAACGAAATTTGTTACATATTCTTTTTAATTTAACTGCAACCCAGTTTTCTTTTTTTAAAAATCAAGATCTTTATTTAAGAGTCCTTGGTATAAAAAAAGGAAGAGAAGACTTATTAAGCATGCTCCATAAAAAGTCGTCTCTTCCGTTGATTATAAATCCCGCAGAATATCTGCGCGATATTAACCTTAATCATCCTAAACCGCTTGAAAGAAGTTTAAGTTATGATATCCTTTCCTCTGATTTATATACACTACTGAGACCAGTTAAAGGAGACCGCCAGGCAAGAAAGGATTTTCATACTCCACTACTTAAAGTTTAATTTTTGCTAAATAATCTAAAACTTGCTCAATATTCTCTGCTGGTACTAATGTTAAATCACCGGAAACTTTGCGAGCATCTGCTTCATTTTCAATTGGGAGAATAAATAAATCAGCTTTTGCTTTTTTGGCAGCCAATATTTTTTGTTCGATTCCATCTATCTCGCCTAATTCTCCTTCAAGATTTATCGTGCCTGTTCCAGCAATTTTTTTGCCATGAGTAATATCATTTTTTACTAATTGATTATATATTTCTAAAGTAAAAACTCCACCAGCAGATGGACCAATAATATTGCGAGTATCAAATTTAACTTCTCTTGGAAATTCATAATCTAAATTACTAGTTCTAATCATAATTCCAATTGAAGCTTTGCCTGGATTATTTTTTAATTCTACAGTTTTTAATGTAATATTTTTTTTCTCTTCATCCCTTAATATTGTTAATTGAATCTTTTCACCTATTTCTTTGCTACTAATGATATTTACTGCATCTGAAGCCATTTCTATCTTTTCACCATTAACAGCAATAATCACATCATCATTTTGCAATTTACCTTTGGCTGACCCTTCCTTTAAAATTTCAACAACAAGAGCACCTCCACCGTTAATCTCAACCTGATAGCCAGCTTTTTCAAATGCTACAGCTTGGGCTTGTAACTTACTCTCATCCATCATTTCACTCATTAACTCAATATATCTATCCATATCCATTCCTTCTGGTAACTGCTGCTCCATTAATTCCAATTCATAACCGAGAGGTTCTGCTACTTTAATATAAAGATAATCCCAGACTGTTGCTCGCTGACTTGCAACTGCTGTTAACATAAAATCTCCACTACTCTGGCCTTTATAACCATTTTCAACAGTAATTAATGGTGAAAGTTCCTGAGCAATACCAGGTGCCATCACATAAAATGGTGTTGGCACAAAATGGCTTAAAATAAAAATAATTAATAAAACACCAAATAAACGCGTTAATTTTTTCTTAAAACTAATTTTTCCCATTATTGACCCTCATTTCTTTTTTCTTCCAATAAATCTTTTACCTGATTAGTTATTTTTTTGGCAGCATCTTTTCCCGCCTGAATAGACTCCTTTAAACAATCAAGATTAAACGCAGATAAATCTCCTAATTCTGGCTTAACTAATATATCAGCATTAATAGTATTTAATTTATTATATTTTAACTGCATGATATCAAAAGTATTTAATAATATATCAAAAATATTTTTTACTGGAGCATTTATTTCTTCAATACCAACATCAACAGCTACAACTAAGTCTGCGCCCATCTCTCTCGCTAATTCCCCTGGAACACGATCAATTACACCACCATCTACCAGAATCCTATTTTGATGATCTAATGGCACATAAATACCAGGTATAGCAGTGCTGGCTCTTATTGCTTTAGCAAGAGATCCCTTTTTAAGTATTATTCTTTCTCCTTTCTCTATATCACATGCCACGGCAGCAAAGGGAAGATCCAAATCTTCAATATTAATATTTTTTGTCATTATTTCTAAAAATTTTAATAATTTATTCCCTTTAATCAAACCCTGTCTAGGAAAAGTTACATCTGATAAATGATCCCAATCTAATTCTTCAGCCAGACCTCTTATATATTTCAAAGGAATTCCACATGCATATAACCCACCTATTAAACTTCCCATACTTGAGCCAGTTATTAAATCTATATTAATATCTTCTTCTTGAAATGCCTCCAAAACACCAAGATGCGCCAAACCTCTTGCACCACCTGAACCAAGCGCAAGTCCTAATTTTATATTTTCCTTAATTTTATTTGTAGTCAATATTATGCCTCCCCAAATATTAACATCAATATTACTAATTATAATATATGATATTAATTAAATGCAAAATAATTATCAAATTTTCAAGGATTATTGATAATTTCTTGATAATTTATTGATAATTCTTGACAAACATATATTATTTAGTTATACTTTTAAACAATAAATTTAAATAAAAATTACCTCATCTATGTTGATAGGTGAGGTAGAGGCGCGAAGATTAATTAGTATTACTGAAAGTATTGAACCAATGATCAGTAAGAAAGGTAACTTCGCCGAAGCATCTATCTTGATGGTTCTCATAATAGATGCTGGGTCTGTGCAAAAAATGTACAGGACTGTCATTATGCTCCTAAATCCAGGGTCATAATGTTGCGCTATCTCACACATGGAAGAGGTGGTTTTCACAGGTTATGTACTTAACCCGGCGGAAATCCGCCGGGTATTTTTTTTACTCTCAAAAAAATAACTGGAGGTTATTAAAATGGAAAATTTTGGTCTATTGTCTCTTGTTCCCCCTATCCTTGCTATTATCTTAGCTTGGAGAACCAAAGAAGTAGTTCTATCGTTATTTATTGGTGTCTTTGCTGGTGCAATTATTGTAAATAATTTTAATCCACTTACAGGTTTTATGCATACTCTTGATAATTATTTGTTAGCTTCTCTGGCAGATTCTTGGAATGCTGGTATTATTATTTTCTTACTTGCCATGGGTGGTATGATTGGAATCATCAATCGCTCTGGCGGAATTATTGCGATTGGTGAATATATATCTGGAAAAGCAGGTTCTATTAAAACAACCCAATTCGCTACCTGGTTGATGGGAATTGCAATCTTTTTTGATGACTATGCAAATACATTAATTGTTGGAAATACTATGCGCCCTATTACAGACCGAGTTAAGATTTCACGAGAAAAATTATCTTTCTTAGTTGATTTAACAGCTGCTGCTGTATCGAGTATTGTGCCTATTTCAACTTGGATTGCTTTTGAAGTTGGCTTAATAAAAGATGGTTTTGATGCAATTGGTGTAGAAGCAAGTGCTTATGGAACACTCATCCAGACCATACCTTTCCGCTTTTATAGTTTATTAGCATTGATTTTCGCACTTATTCTAATCTTTACTGGAAAAGATTTTGGACCAATGTTAAAAGCTGAAAGTAGAGCACGCCAAACGGGACAGGTCTTGCGTGAAGGTTCAACTCCAATGGTATCTAAAGAATTAAACGAAATTGAACAGCCAGAAGGAAATAAGTTTAGTTTCTTTGATTCATTCTTTCCTATTATTACAGTAGTTTTAGTGACTATCGTTGGTCTCTGGTACAATGGTGGTGGTGCAAAAACAGGTGTATCCATTCAAGATGCATTTGGCAATGCAGATGCAAGTGTTGTTTTATTGTGGGCAGCTATCGGTGGTAGCGTGATTGCAGCTATATTAGCTTCAACTAAAAACATATTAAAAATTCCAGCTATAATGGAAAGCTTTATCGATGGTGCTAAATCAATGTTTATTGCCTGTATTATTTTGACTCTTGCTTGGTCGATAGGTAGTGTAACTGATGATTTAGGAACTGCTAATTATCTAGTTGGAATATTAGAAGGCAATTTACCTGGACAACTTGTTCCTTCTATTCTCTTTATAATATCTGCCTTTATTGCATTCACTATTGGTAGTTCTTGGGGAACAGTTGCAATTGTAATGCCACTTGCTATTCCATTAGCTCACTCAATTGGTGTTCCAATGTTACCAACTATTGGTGCTGTTTTAACCGCTGGTGTAATGGGTGATCATTGTTCACCAATATCTGATACTACAATCATGTCATCAACAGCTTCTGCTGTCGATCATATGGACCATGTAACAACACAGTTACCATATGCATTGACTGTGGGTGCAGTCGCAATATTATTTGGCTTCTTACCAGCTGGTTTCGGTATACCGGTCTTTATTACACTTCCGCTAGGAACTATCATCCTTTATCTGATTGTACGCATCATTGGTCGTCGGCCAGAAGAAGTTAATTATACCCCCTTTCTGTAATAATTGGAAAGGGGTTATTGCTTGACTATATAATTTTATATTGTTATAATTTTAATTAATGTTGTGATTAATAGTTTATGAAGGAGGTTGATAATTATTATAAATAAATTACGTCAATACCACCGTAAAATATTTTTTCTAATAAATCACAAATGGCAATGTGGAACACAAATCAGTTTTATAATCGGCCTCATAACTGGTAACTTTACCTTATATTTTTATCTTCAAAATGATCTTCCCAGTGCTATTATGACAGTTTTAATCGGTGGTTTGATTTATTCAATCCTTAAAAATCTTTTTATCGCCTCTTCTCAGATACTTTTTGTTTCCCATGAAAAAGGCAAGAACATAGAATCATTTAAAAAAGAGATCAGAAAAACATTAAAAGAAAAATTTAATGATAATGATCAAACTTAATTAAGTAATTTCTTCAATTAAATTATGATACTTAGTTTTTGTGAATTTACCTTTTTTGAGCAGCCAGTTGTTAATTCTGGCTGTTTTTTTGTTGAATAATTTAATTAATGTGGGATGACAGGTTAGTACAAATAGCTGATTAGTTTTTGCTAAAGATATTAATTCATCAACTACTCTTTGTAGATGTTGGTAATCAAAATTTACTAACGAATCATCTATAATTACTGGTAACTTTGTTTCAACTTCCTGGATTCGGCTCAATCTTACAGCTAAAAATAATTGTTCCTCCGTACCCCTACTTAGCATATTTAAACTTTGATAAGAATCTCCTTCTCGATCTATTAAACTAAACTTTGCATTACTTAGATCATCATCTGGTATAATATCATGATAATGATTTGCAGTTATATTTTTAAAAAGATTTTTTGCGCCTGTCAGTAACTCTGTATATGCCTTTTCGAGGAATTTTTCTTCCATCTTTTTAAGTAAAAATGCAGTAGTCTTCTTAACTGCATATTCTTCAGCTAATGGCCTTAAATCAGCACGTGCTTCATCAATCAATTGCTTACTTTTATATAAATTTTGATCAGTACTTAATTCTGCTAATTTAATTTTTTTATTTTCAATTTTTTCAATAATAGTAATTAATTCTTGAGAAAACTTATCTTTGCTAGCTTGTGCTTTTTTTATTGTTTCTGACAACGAGTTCTTATCATATCCAGCAAAAGTTTCTAATAGCTTTGCAAGATTTATTGTCTTTTTTTTCAAACTTTGTTTTATTTGAGACTCTATTTGTTTAAAACGATCATTTAACTTGTTAAGTCGGTTATAATCATCAATTATCTTTTTAGAAGAAAGTCCTATCTCCTTACTTAGTTGTTCATCTATATTTATCAATTGTTCAAGCTTAATTTTTTTAGACTTTTTTTCTTCTTTAAGCGAGATTAAACGATCAGCGAGCACCACTAAATTATTTATTAAATCTAATTGGTCAAGATATTTAGGATATTCAAATAGTTCATCAATATCAGGCAGATATAATTCATAGATTAAATCTTGAAATTTATTAGCTAGATTGACAACTCTTGTTAGATACTTTTTAATCTCCTTATTTCTGCTTAGTTGATTATTATATTCAGCTTGCCAATCAGTTATCATTTCCTGCAAATATTTAATTTCTTGACAATCTTCTGCTAAACTAGCCAGAGAACTTTTTTCTACAAGATATAATTGATCTTGATATGCATGAGCTTGTTTTTCAAAATCCCTTAATTCATTTTTGACTGTTTGACTTTCTTCTTTTAAACGAATCAATCTTATCTGTAAGTTGTTTTTTTCTTCCGCAAGTGACTGTGCTAATTTTTCAACTTTAACATTTTGTCGATAAATTAAAAGTCGATCTATTCCCAGTAAGAGAACACCACTTAATAATATCCAGATAAACGTATCTGTCCACAAAATTGTGCCAAATATTGAAGCGATAATAATAAAAATAGCTATATAAAAAGTAATTTGTTTACTAGCGAAAACTAATTCTTGATTATCTTTTAAGTCAATTTCTTTTTCTAAAACTCTAATCTCTTCCTCAATATTATTATTTTTAATTTTATAGTCCTTAATATTATTAATTAATTTTTTTATTATTGCTTGTACTTGTTTATTACAACGTATTTCTTTTATTTGATCATACTCTGGTGAAGTTATAAATAAATCATCTAAACTCTTATCAATGGTGGCTTTTTTATCTAATATTCTTTCTTCCTGTTTATTAAAAAGGTTAATTCTTTCTTGATAAACATCTTTTTGTTTTGTTAGCTCATTTATTGAATTTAATTCATCAGTAAATTTGACTAAACTTTCGTTGTCAAGACTACTAACATCAGCTTTAATTTTTGTTGTTATCTCTTCAATTTCTTGCTCAATTGTAATTAATTCAAGATCTGATTTTTTAATTTTTTCAATTGTTTGCGCTGGATAATTTAATATATTACTTGCTTTTTCACCGGAAAGATTCTCCTGCAAAATCAAATATTCATCTAATAATTCATAATTAATATCAAGTAAGTCTAATAGGCTGATTTTTTGATTTAACTTGTTTATTTTAGCTTGAGTCTCTTCCTTTTTAATTACTAATGATTTTTTCTCTTCTTTCAACTTATTAAAAGTTGATAAGTCCTGCTGAGCAGTTTTTTGTAAAGTAATACCACGCTTAATTTGTTTATTATATGGTTTAAATTCCGCTACATCTACTTTACCAAATTTACCACCAATTCGAGTAGCACTTTGTAATAAATCACTCCGGAGTAGAGGTAATTTTCTAAAATCATTTAAGCCTGCCCCTAATAATATTGCTTGTAGTTTTGAAATTTCTTTTTCATTAAGATGGGCGGGATTAGAAATAAGCTTATCTAAAGTTATGACAAATAAATTTTGATAAGTAAATCTATCAATATTTTTAAATAATTTTTGGATAGAAATTTCTTTTTTTTCTTCATTTTTATATAAATGTGGTTTGCCAAATCCCGTTATATCCAAATGATATTTAGCTGATTTTACATCAATTAGAACAGCATCAATTTGATATTGTTTTTTTGCTGCTGGAGTTTGTTCATTATTTTGATAGCCATAACCTAATGAAGCTAAAACCGTCTTTAACGTAGATTTACCCGCCCGATTTAATCCGCCAATTATATTGATATTTTGATGTAAATCAATAAGGCTAGATTGACGAAATAAACCAAAATCTCTAATATCAATACGTCTGATAAACATTATTTTCCTCCTGAAAAGAGATTATTTAAGATATATCTTTTACTCTGTTCAATCATATATTGTAATTGATCATCATCAACCTCAAATTGTAAAGGATTAGACTCTTCTAAATTTGTCCTGGTAGTCCAAATCTCTCCCATTTCTTGCAAAAGTTCATTTTTTAATTCTTTATCCGCAAGCAGTTTAACTAACAAACTTTCCAATTCTTGATAAAGAGGATTATTATCCTTTAATTCTTCCAACTTACTTATGGGAAATTCATTAATGCATTGATCAACAATTCTTTCTATCCAAACTGATAATTGAGCCTGACTAAGTTGATTGTTTAACTCATCTTTAATAAACTGTAACCCTTCACTTCCTTGTTCAGACAATAATTTACTAATTGGATGTTGACCTTTTAAAATCATTTCTAATAAATATATTGAATTATGATCTGCTTGTAAATATAATCTCTCTATTCTTTTCTGCAAAATATCTATTAAATCTGAAAAAGTTTCCAAATCACTTTCATCTGTAAGTTTAATAATTATTTTTTTAAATTCTAAAGATGCTAAATTTTTAAACTCAATTTTATTTATCTCTTTATCAATTAGTTCAACTAACCAGCAACCTCCCTTGCCTAATTCACCAAAATCTCTCGCTTGTAGGACTCCGGGATAAGCTATAGTAGGTTTTTTATCTATTAGCTGTGGCAAATGTCGATGACCTAAGGCCCAGTAATCAACATTAGACAAAGTTAGTATCTCCTTTTTATTTAAAGGAAGATAAGGGCTTCCCTGACCAGCCAAATCCGTATGTAGCATCACAATTGAAAAATTAGCAAATTCAGTCTGCAAATCTTTTAAATTATTTCTTGTTTCCTCTCTACTAGCATAAGAACGACCTATTATTTTAACCGTAAAGTCTTTAAACATAAGTAATTTACTTTCAAATTTTTCTGCCGAAAATAAATAAAAATTATCTGGCATTGACAGTATGCTTTGATAATCTTGCAAATGATCATGATTCCCTGCAATCATAAAGATTTTTATATTTTCTTTTGCTAGTTTATTTATACCTTGATAAAAAATATCAGCCGCCTTAATAGACCGCTGTTCTCTATCAAAAATATCTCCAGCTAACAAAATGAAATCCACTTGTTTAAGAATTGCTAATTCAACTAAATTATTCCAACTATTAAAGACAGCCTCATTTATTTTTTCTTCTAAATAATTAGGTGGGGATCCAGTAAAATGGACCATACTACCTAAGTGGATATCAGCTGCATGGATAAAACTAACTTTTTGCAAATCTAACACCTTCTTTTTATAACTTTAAAATTATTATTTAAAATTTGTAACCGTGCTGAGAACTCAGCACGGTTAAGTTATCTTAATTAATTTAAAATCAATTCAGAGAGACTTCTCTTGGGAACATGGTGGACATTCTCTTCATCGCGCCAGTATTTAATATTTCCTTCTTCACAAGGTTCAAGCTTAATCTCTTCAGCTGGATGCCCCAGAGCAAGCACATAAAGTATTTCATATTGATCATCTATCGCAAGATCCTTTCTCAGGCCTTCCTTGTTAAGTGCCCCCATAATACAGCCTCTAAGTCCTTTTTCTACTGCTCCCAACATAATTGTCTGGATAGCAATACCTGGGTCTGCCCAATAGTTAGTTGCTATATTTTTATCACCAACAATCATAATAAAACCTGTCGGTCTTTCTCCTGCTTCAGGGCCATCCCAATCAGTAATATAACCGGCCCATTTCAAATGAGGCATAACTTTTTCTTGTTCTGCTTTAGTATAGATGAAATATTTTAATGGCTGTTTATTAGCAGCAGAAGGGGTAAGCCTAGCCAGTTTAATCAAATCAAGTAAATCTTCTTTATTGACCGGATTATCCTCAGCAAACCTACGTACACTACGATTCTTTTCCACTAATTCATTCAACAAAATGATCTCCTCCTATTATTTTAAGTGATATTTAAGAAACCTCACCGCTAGCAAGTAAATCTTGAAAAGCTTCAACTACATCCGGTGAGAATTGTTCACCTTTAAATTTAGCAAGTTCTGCCAAAGCCACATCTTTTGATAAAGCCTCACGATAAGATCTATTAGAACGCATCGCATCCCAACTATCCGCAACACAAATAATCTGGGAAATAAGTGGTATTTGATCACCAGTTACTCCTTCTGGATAACCATGACCATTCCAATACTCGTGATGATATAATACATATTGTGAAATTTCCTTTAATTCTTCTGATGATTGTAGTGTTTGATAACCCCACAGAGGATGTTTTTGTATTTCAGTATATTCTTGATCAGAAAGTGAGGCATGTTTATTTAAAATATTTTCTGGAATTAAAATTTTGCCAATATCATGCACCATACCTGTCCAGTAAGTTTTTTCGCACTCTTTTTCAGACATTCCCATTTTTTTAGCAATTTTTTCGCCTAACCAGGCTACATTTCTTGAATGACCTCTTGTATACTCATCATGTATTTCAAGCATCTGAATAATTGAATAAATAATTTCTTTTTGCGTTTTTTGGTGGATATCATGATAGCGCCGAATTGTGTAAAATGCAGAAGCAAGATTTTGAAAAGACTGCATAGCTGAAATTGCTTTTTCGGCAAATGAATTTTCGCTATTAGCTTTAATATCAAGACTTATTCCAGCAACTTTTTCCTTTTTAAAATATAGACCGAAACTAATTGTTTCTTTGATTGGTTTACTCGCCTTTTTTAATAATTTACTTTGCTGAGAATCTGCATCAGCTGAAATACTTAAAATATCTCGTATGATAATTACCTGATCAGTTGTTTTGGAAAATAAGTCCTCACTAACCTCACTTGACTTAAGCAAAGAAAGATTATGTCCTATTGCATCTATAAACTTAACTTTACCATTTTTAAATAAATAGACACTTCCATAATCAGCTTCATCAACAACGCGAATAGCAGTTTTAAAAACTTCCTTCCAAAAGACTTCTTCATCTGTATAAATAGCCGAACCCAATTGTGCAGTCAAATAGATAATCTGATTTAAATTATTAGCCAAATTATCAATTTCTTGATATGAATTTTCCAGTTCAGAATTACTTGCTTGAATTTCCTCATTAAATGCTTCTAATTGCTCATAACTAGCTTCTAATTCCTGTTTAGTTTCAATCAACTCTTCATTTTTATCTTCCAGTTGACGATAACTATTTTCAAGTTCTCTTTGTGCCTCTTGTCTTTGTCTTCTATTAATCTTAATTTTCAAAACAAACTCTTCTAATCGTTCAATTAATCGATTAAACTGATCAATCATATTATCTATCTCTATAATCCCAGTGGCAGGTATCTGAAAAAAAATATCACCTTCAATTTCTAAGTTATTAAGCACCTCTTGTAAATCAGAAATAGGTTTGATGTATTTTGCATAGATTTTAAAAACAAAATAGCTAGCTAAGAAAATTATAAAGATAAGTAATAGTTCTATTAACAATCCGCTTCCTGATAAGAGATCTATTTTTAATTGTATTAATAAAAATGTTTGAAAAGAAAAAATAATTACTAAAAATATAATTAAAATAAGTGCAATAAAACGAAACCGTGCTTTCAACCTCTGCATAAATTGACCTCCAACATAGACTTATTTATCTATCATTATATTTAGTTCTCCAAAATAACATAAAATTCCTGCACAGTTTAACTTATTTCAATTAATGATGACCACCAATAGTCGTATTTATTCTTTCCTTGATACTACCTTCCTTTAGACTAACCCCAAAAAATAATGCTTTATAATCAAAATTCCTTTGTAACTCATCTTGTAGTTTAGCAAGTTTAATCTTTTTTTGTCGATCTTCAAAAAGATTAAGTTGTTGCTGTGATCTCTCGACTAAATTGCTAAGATTAACACGAACTTTTCTAACTGCAAGGCCTGGTTGATAATTTTCATTTAAAAGTTTTTGGCAAACTTCTAAAATTTCTTCAGCCAGAACTAAAGAAGTTTTACTTGTAAACTGTCTATAAAAACCTTTTTCTTTTTCAGACTTGCTATATGTTAAACCTAATCCAACTGTTTTACCTGATTTCTGGGCGGTTCTGGCCCTGGATGCAACTACTTCAGCCAGTTCAAATACTACAATTTCAATTTGTTTAATATCACAATAATCTTCATAAAGTGTAATACCTCTGCCAATACTTTTTTTCTCATCTGGAATAAATTCACCTACCTCAGAGAGATCAATCCCCCAGGCATGATAATGTAACTGATTTCCCATAATTCCAAACCTTTTTTCTAAATATGCCAATGGTAACTGTGCTAATTCACCAATAGTAGTAATCCCTACTTTATTTAAGTGAGAAGTAATTCTACTACCAATACCCCAACATTTTGCAAGTGGTAAAGGCCACAACTTATTTTTGACATCATGATACTTCCAAACAGCTAAACCTTTTTTTTTACCTTCTGTATCCATGGCAACTTTGGCTAAAAACATATTTGGCCCCAGACCCATACTACATGGTAAATGAAATTGTTCATAAAGCTCTTTTTTTATTTGTCGAGATTTCTTGATAGCATCTTCCCAATTACCCACTATCCCTGATAAATTAAGCCAAGATTCATCAATCGAATAAACCTGAATATCTATAAATGGCACATATTTAGTAAAAAATTTAGTAATTGCAGTGGCTTGCTCTACATATAGTCCCATTCTCGATTCAACAATTTCTATCTCAGAATTATCCGGAATTTCATAGAGACGATTAGCAGTCTTAATCTGGTATTTTTCTTTTAAAGCTGGTGTAGCTGCTAAAATTACTGAACCTGGCCGGGTTTTGTCTCCTACCACAGCCAGTGGCACCTGATAGGGATCCAAGTTCCTAGCTGCTGCTTCTATACTTGCATAAAAAGATTTCATATCTACACACAATATTATATTAGATGGAAAGTTTTGATATATATATTTTTCAACCATATCCACTCACCCTTTGCGAACATTTGTTTTGTATATTTTATCATGCAAATATATATTTAGCAAGTAATTTTGTTTGCATTATTTTGTTAAATTAAATATACTTCAATTAGATTAATCATTTGAAAGGATGGATAATATGGAAGAGGTAGTAAAAAGATTTTTAGATTATGTAAAAATTGACACTCAGTCAGATGAAACAAAGCAAAGCACACCTACAACTGATAAGCAATACAATTTTGCACAAAAATTAGCAGAAGAATTAAAAGAAATTGGTTTAAAAAAAGTAACGCTTGATCAGAACGGATATTTAATGGCTACTTTAGCTGCGAATACAGATCAGGAGATTCCAACTATAGGCTTTATAGCACATCTGGACACAAGCCCTGATTATAGTGGTAAAAATATTAATCCAAAAATAATAACTAACTATAATGGTAACAATATTTTACTAAATGCAGAAAATAATATTGAACTAACTCCTGCTAAATTTCCTGAATTAAAAAAATATACTAGCCAGGATCTAATAGTTACAAATGGAACTACTCTACTTGGAGCAGATGACAAAGCTGGGATAGCCGAAATAATCACTGCTATCCATTACCTAATTAAACATCCTGAAATCAAACACGGCAAAATTAAAATCTGTTTTACACCAGATGAAGAAGTAGGACGCGGTGCTGATCACTTTGATGTAAAAAAATTTGGAGCCGAGTTTGCATTTACAATAGACGGTGGTGAAATTGGTGAATTAGAATATGAAAATTTTAATGCAGCATCTGCAGAAATTAAGATAAAAGGAATTAATGTTCATCCAGGTACAGCCAAAGATAAAATGGTTAATTCAATGTTAATCGCTAGCAAGTTAATAAACAGTCTACCTAGTAAAGAAATCCCTGAGCATACTGAAAAATATGAAGGTTTCTATCATCTACTAAAAATTGATGGTGAAGTAGAAAATACATATTTGAAATATATTATCAGAGATTTTTCTGAAGAAAATTTTGCTAAAAGAAAAACTTATCTAAAAGACATTGTTGGAAAATTAAATCAAGAATATGGTGCCGGAACCGTAGAACTCAAATTAAAAGATCAGTATTATAATATGAGGGAAAAGATAGAAACTAAAATGGAAATCATTGAACTAGCTAAAAAAGCAATGGAAAAGGCTAATCTCAAGCCAAAACTCAAACCAATTCGTGGTGGAACCGATGGGGCAAGACTTTCATTTATGGGGTTACCTACTCCCAATCTTTTTACGGGCGGCCATAACTTTCACGGTAAATTTGAATTTATTCCAATAGAATCGATGTTAAAGTCAGTTGAAGTTATTGTTAATATTGCCCAGTTAAATGCTGAAAAAAATTAAAAGATAGAATTTAAAATACCAGCTAATTTGGGCTGGTATTTTTTGTCCATAGATATTTCATTGCCTGGCTTATTTGTTCATATGATTTTTCTTCTGGCCAGAGTTCTATATTATTTCCCTCTCGCATTGCCTTGCTAATATTAGAAAATATCTGTTTATCATTAAATAGTTCCTGATATTTGTTCCTTATAACAGCCCGGGCAGATTTTGTATCATAAGGACACGGACTTTGCAAAATCTGATAACCAATTTTCTTTTGCTCTGCAATAATATCTTTTTCACGAAGGTAAATTAATGGTCTAATCAGATTAATTTCCGATTCAGATAAGAAACGAACTGGTTGCAATGTTTGCAATTGTCCTGAATAGATAATACTCATTAAAAATGTTTCTACAGCATCATCATAATGATGACCAAAGGCTAATTTATTAAAATTATTAGCCAACATATATTTAATAATTGCTCCTTTACGAAAATGCGCGCATTTTGAACACGGATTCGTATTCTCTTCTGCTAAAATATATTCAGCAATTCTAGTCTTAATTAGATGATAATCTACTTCAAGTTCCTTACATAGATTAACTAATGGTTGAAAATTTGTATCACTGGAAAACCCAGGATCAACCGTCACTGCCTCTAGCTGAAAATTAACCGCCATATATTTTTGCAAAACTGAAAGAGCATAAAGTAAAAAACTACTATCTTTACCCCCAGATAAGCCAACTAAAACCTTATCTCCTTCTTTAATCATTTCAAATTCAGCAATTGCCTTCACAATCTTATTATTCATATCTTGACTTAATTTTGGCTGCATCTAATTCACTCCTGATTTAACCCAACTTCAACTTCATTAATACTATCTGATTAATAAATTGATTATTAATCCTGCAATATGGACTATACTAATCAGTATAAAATTTTTAACAGATAAAACAAAAGTTTCCTTTTTGGTCTGCTTTACTTTAAAAAGTTTAATTGATTTATATACAA
Organism: Halanaerobiales bacterium; assembly: GCA_016278485.1. Lineage (GTDB taxonomy): Bacteria > Bacillota > Halanaerobiia > Halanaerobiales > Halanaerobiaceae > JADQBT01. The sequence goes on along the minus strand of JADQBT010000002.1, from coordinate 55,748 downwards.
TAATAGCTGTCAGTAAAGTTATTAATGAAAAGAGTGGTAAAATATTAAAGATTACACCGATGATTATTGAAAGATAAATGCTATAATAGAGAGCTTGAAATAGTTGCAATGAATTTTTGCGTCCAATATAGATAGGCAATGTATATCTATTATTAATTTTATCATCTTCAATATCACAAATGTTATTAGCTAACATTATATTAGCGATACCTAACATTGTAGGAATAGATATAAAAAATATACTAAATAAATATTGATAATTAATCTTAAATATAAACAAATCGTTTTGCATTGTGAGATTAAGCAAGTCCGAATCATGAACATGTATATATGTACTTAAAAATACAATAATGAATCCCATAAAAAATCCCGAAAAAATTTCTCCAAAAGGTGTCCGTGAAATCGGTATTGGTCCAGAAGTATATAAAATAGCAACAATGAATGAAATTACACCCAACAAAAGCACTACTATATCCGTATTTAAAAATAATAATAGACCAGTTACTGTTGCAATTAAAATAAGCGTTCCAATTACCATTCTTACAGAAAATATAGAAAGTTGGTCCCTGACAATTGCATTATGATTATCATAGTTAAAACCACTTTTTTTAATAGCTGTTCGATAATCATTATAATTGTTAATTGCAGTAGTCGCCATATCAATACAAAGCAAAGATATAAACATAAGTAAGAAATTTATGAGATCAAATTTATTAAATAAATATAATGCTGATATACTACCAAGAATTAGTGGGATTTGACTGGCAGCTTTAGTTTGAATTTCAACTAACTTTAAAAAACTTTTCAAAGACATTATTAAAAACCTCCGATTAATAATATTAAATTTAACCTTTTTTGGTAATAATATAGTAAAGTAAAAATGAGGTGATAAAATGAGAGTACCTGAACACATAGGTGTCATTCCTGACGGTAATCGACGTTGGTCCATCAATAAAGGCTTCAGTAAAGAAAAAGGCTATCAACATGGATTAAATCCGGGCTTGAAGCTATTAAAACTATGTAAAAAAGAAGGTGTTAAAGAACTAACCTTTTATGGTTTTACCATGGATAATACTAAAAGGCCAACTTATCAGACTAAAGCATTTCAAAAAGCTTGTGTAGATGCCGTAAATTTAATAGCAACTGAAGATATTTCACTACTAGTAATTGGTAACACTGAAACCCCTATGTTCCCAGAAGAATTAAAACCTTATACAAAAGATAGAGTAAAAATTGGATCAGGTGGTATTAGAGTTAATTTTTTGGTTAATTACGGTTGGCAATGGGACTTAAATCACCTAAATAACCATCAAGACCAAAAAAAATATAAAATAATTCCTTATTTGCGTTCTAGTGATATATCTAGAGTTGACCTTATTATTCGCTGGGGAGGTAGGCGACGTCTAAGCGGATTTTTACCAGCACAATCAATTTATGCTGATTTTTATGTAATTGATGATTACTGGCCAGACTTCAAAGATGAAAAATTTTATGAAGCGCTTAACTGGTATAACGAACAGGATCTTACTTATGGTGGATAGAATTTATGACATAGCTTGATAGACTAATAAATAATGGAAAATAGCTCCTAGTAAAATGAATATATGAAAAATTTCATGAAATCCAAGAGCAGGATTTTTATTTGGTTTCTTGAGAATGTAAAAAATAGCCCCTATTGTGAATGAGAGTCCTCCTGCAAATAAAAGAGTTAGCGCAAGACCTGACATATTGAGCCAGAGCTGTCTAATAGCCACCATACCAATCCATCCCATTAAAAGATAGATTACAGTATAAAGAATTCTAGGCGCATTTAAATAAAAGAATTTAAAGAAAAATCCACCTAGAACTAGAACCCATTGTAATATTATTATAGTCCACTGCATTGTGCCAGATAAGTATTCGTAAATAATTGGAGTATAAGATCCGGCAATCATAAAAAATATCGCCAAATGATCTAATTTGCGCCAAATAGTTATTTCATTTTCTGCCTTTTTATTATAATGATAAAGTGAGCTAGCTAAAAATAGAAAGCTGACTGATATACCATATACTAATGTAACTAATATTTGACTTAAATTTAATTTAAGACTAAACAATAGATAAATTGTTCCGATAACTGCCAGAATGAAACCTGCTAGATGAGTATAAAATGATATTTTTTCATCATATTTCATGGTCTTACCTCCTTTTTTCTCTTTTTTAAATATTATCATATTATACTCATTCTAGCAATAAACTACTTAATAATTATACTTCACCATAATAGGCTTTTAGATATAATTCTTTAATCTCATTGATAAGCGGGTACCTAGGATTAGCACCAGTACATTGATCATCAAAAGCAAGCTCAGAGATAATATCAAGTTTACTGCGTAATCTTTGCTCAGTAACACCTGCCTCTTCAATGCTTTCAGGTATATTAATTTTTCTTTTGAGCTCAGCAATTGCTTCAATTAATAGATCAACTTTCTCATCTTCAGTTCTTCCACCAAGGTCCAAATAATCTGCAATTTTAGCATAATTGGTTTTAGAAAGTGGATACTTATATTGAGGAAACGCAGTCTGTTTGACTGGTTTATTACTTGCATTGTATTTAATAACCTGGTTTATTAAAAGGGAGTTAGCAAGACCATGTGGTAATTTAAAAGCAGAACCTAATTTGTGAGCCATTGAGTGACAAATACCCAAAAAAGCATTGGCAAAAGCCATACCTGCTGTTGTGGCTGCATAATGAATTTTTTCTTTCGCTTTCCTATCATCTGCACCGTGTTGATAAGAATCAGGTAAATATTTAAAGATTAACCGGATTGATTCTAAAGCTAAACCTTTAGTATATTCATTAGAGAATACTGAAACATAAGCTTCTATTGCATGTACCAAAGCATCTATTCCAGAGTAAGCAGTCAATTTAGCAGGCATAGACAAAACTAGGTCTGGATCAACTATTGCCATATCAGGTGTTAATTCATAATCGGCAATTGGATATTTAATACCAGTATCATCATCTGTCACTACTGCAAATGGTGTCACTTCAGAACCAGTACCTGAAGTAGTTGGAATTGCTACAAAGTAAGCTTTATTTCCTAACTCAGGGAATTTATAGATTCGTTTTCTAATATCCATAAACGTCATCGATAATTCCTTGAACTCAGCTTCAGGATGTTCATATAACAGCCAAGAAATTTTGGCAGCATCCATTGGTGAGCCACCACCAAGGGCGATTATAATGTCAGGTTCAAAGCTATTCATTTGTTTAACAGCTTTACGCACTGTAGAAATAGTAGGATCTGGTTGAACATCTGAAAATACTCTATAATCAATATCCGCTTTTTCAAGTTCAACTGTTACCCGTTCAGTATAACCCATCTCTGAAAGAGGTTTATCTGTCATAATAAATGCACGTTTTTTACCTTCTAATTCTTGCAGAGCAATTGGTAAAGAACCATACTTAAAATATATTCTTTCAGGTACTCTAAACCAAAGCATATTTTCTTTTCTTTCCGCTATTGTTTTAATATTCATTAGATGCTTGACCCCCACATTCTCGCTTATTGAGTTTCCTCCCCAAGATCCACAACCTAAAGTAAGCGAAGGCTCTAACTTAAAATTATATATATCACCGATAGCTCCTTGTGAGGATGGCATATTAATCAAAATTCTTCCTGTTTTCATTTTAGATCCAAAATAATCTTTACGCTCTTGATTTATCTGATCTGTATATAAAACTGAAGTATGACCAATTCCACCAAATTTAACAAGTTCAACTGCATTATCTACAGCTTCTTCAAATGTATTTACTCGATACATAGCAAGTGTGGGAGAAAGTTTTTCATAAGAAAATGGCTCATCAATGCCAATTTCATCTACCTCTGCTATCAGAATTTTAGCATCCTCTGGTACATTTATTCCAGCCATTTCCGCAAGCTGTTCTGCCGTCTGTCCTACAATTTTAGGATTAATATGACCATCAACAACAAGTATATCAGCTACTTTTTCTCTTTCAGTTTCGTTTAAAATATATGCTCCACGGTTAATAAACTCTTGTCTTACTTCAGCATAAACCTCATCTAAAATTGTCACTGATTGTTCTGATGCACATATAACACCATTATCAAATGTCTTGCTCATCAAAATAGAACTAACTGCCATTTTCAAATGAGCTGTTTCATCTATAATGGCCGGAGTATTGCCTGCTCCAACCCCAATAGCAGGCTTACCAGAAGAATAAGCTGCTTTAACCATACTCGGACCACCAGTAGCTAGAATCAAGTTTACATCTGGATGTTTCATCAATCTCTGTGATAATTCAATAGAAGGCTCATCGATCCAGCCAATAATATTTTTAGGTGCACCCGCTTCAATAGCCGCGTTTAGAATTACTCGAGCAGCTTCTACAGTACACTTCTTTGCTCCAGGATGAGGAGAAAAGATTATAACGTTCCTGGTTTTTAAAGAAATCAAAGATTTGAATATTGTAGTTGAAGTTGGATTTGTAACAGGTACAATACCAGCTAATACTCCAATTGGATCAGCAATTTTTTTAATCCCATAAGATGAATCAACTTCAATTTCACCACATGTTTTATCGTTTCTGTATTTGTTATAAATAAATTCAGATGAAAAGTGATTTTTTATTACCTTATCTTCTACTACTCCCATACCTGTATCTTCTACAGCCAGTTTGGCAAGCTGAATTCTCTGATCATTAGCAGCAATTGATGCTCTCCGAAAAATTTCATCTACTTCTTCTTGTGAATATGTTGCATAGTCCATCTGAGCCTGCAGAACATCTGCAATTAGTGCATCTAACTCTTCAATATTTGTTACTTTTCTGTTTTCCATTATTTAGCCCCCTTAGAGATAACTTAATTAATACTATGTGAAACATTTAACAAGATTTAACAAAAAAATATGTGATTTATTTGACAAATATAAGAATAACAGATGTTTTTTCTTTTTGCAAGTACTTTTTTACTTATAATTTACGATTATTTAGTCAATCATTATTAATTATCTCCATTTTTCATTAATATTATGTAAAATTCTACGTTAAACTCACCTTTTCACATGTGATATATTTCACTATAAATAAACAATAAGTTGTCGTGCACAAAACACGACAACCCTTTTTCATAAATTTATATGCTAGATTAGCAAGAAGTGGCCTTTCATCTCTTCCCACCCTTTTATCTAGTTTTAAGTATTACGTCTTTAATTTTTTCAGCTATTTCAGGTTCAAGTGATTCTGCTGCAACCACCTTAAAGTAAAGACTCTTTAAGAATAATTTTAAGTTATGAATAGCAAAACGTCCTTCTGCCCAATCAAAATCTGCTTCAATATTATTAAATGAATCTAACCAGTTAAAAATATCTTCTTTTGCCATACAATGTTGTTTAAATACAGTTACAACTGCATTGGCCATTCTTTCATCTTCCAGGGAAATATATATACTCTGATTGGTAATCATTTTATTTCTTATTAAGACTAATAATTCATGTAAATCTTCATCAGTTAAATACTCGAAATACGGTAATTCCTCTAATGCATCTGCCACATGAGCAATTCCATGGGCCCAGCCTTTTCCGGGCACAAATCCTCTTGTATCATTCTCTTCTTCCAGGTATTTATATAATGCACCCTTTATCTCATGAAACATATCTTCTGAGAGAAAATTGCGTTTCCGATCTGCATGTAAAATAAGAGCACAAAGTAGTGAAGAAAAGGTACGTGTAAATACTGAATCAGATCCTTTTTCACCTAATTTATATAAAAGATGGCGGTCATCAATCGCTATTTCAGCAATTTCACTAAGTTTTTCAGCATTGTATTTATCTTCTAAAATCCAGCGATAAAAAGTTTGATAAATTAGAAGATCTCTCAATTCCGGATCAGTAGAGCCAATATATTTTAGCATTTCTTTAGTTATTAAATCGATGTCCATGCCAGGTTTTAATTCAAAATCATTTCCCTTAATAATTATTAATCTTTCCTTAATTTCTGCTTCATTCATATTCATCATCCCTTCTTAATTAATAATTTTCTCATTATATATTATTATTATCCATAAAACATTAAAATCCTCTTTAATAAAGCTTATTACAAGAACAACTTAAAAATATAGAAAGGAATCAAGAACAACTTAACGAATTATATATTTAACTTGGTTAAAAAAATTTGAGAGAGGTGTTCAAATGCAAAAACTTACTTTATATCATTTTCCAGCCTGTCCTTATTGTCAGAAAGTATTTCGGTATTTAGAAGAAAATAAAATAGAAGTTGAAACTAAGGATATAAAAAAAGAACCTGCTGCCGAAGTCGAATTAATTGAGCTTGGTGGTAAAAAACAGGTCCCTTGTTTAATAATAGATGGAAAAGCATTATATGAATCTGATGATATAATTAATTGGTTCAAAAATAATCTATAATTGTTCAGCCAATATTTTTAAACTATTTAAATACCTCAAAATTGCCATATTTACAGTTAGATCAATATCAGATTCATTAATTTTTTTGCTGTATTTTTCATATTCTGCAGGTGATTTTTTTGAACTTATACCCTCTGTTGCTAATTCTAAAATTTTAAACTGTTGATCATTAATGATATTTTTTTCATGCAAAAAGTTGATTTTATTGATCAGATCAACAGTTAATAATTTGATTGCTTTAGTCGGTTCAGCATGTGGATTTATTGCTTTTTCCCTAAATGGACCATTGACCAATAATTGATAATGTTCATCTTTTAAATGAGCTGAAGCAAATAAATTTACTCCTAATGGATTAAGCTGATTAACAAGTTCAATCTGTTCCAGTAATTGTTCAGGAGTCAACTTGAAAACAGATAATCCAGGGTAAAGTAATTGCTCTCGATTAATCTCCGAACCACTAAGCCAGTCTTTAAGTTCAGAAAAAAGATTTTCCGTATATGTCATAGGTAGAACATAATCAAGATAACCTTCTTCAAGCCATAAACCCCAGTTCTGCAAAGTCCGAAATCTTGCTTCTTCAACACCTGGTAAAACATCAGCACTTAAGATTAAATCAGGTTGAATAGCGAGCAATTTTTTGCTTACTAGAATCACCATCTTTGTAACCAGGTCTTCTCTAAATTGCATCCATTCTCTGGTCTCTTTGCTACCAGATTTAATCTGATGTGGGTCATATCCATATTTATCTTTAAAAAGCCTAACTGTGTAATCATCATAGCCAAATGAATTATGGTATTCCTCAGGAAAACGAATATAATCCAAATTAATACCAGCAAGTTGATAATTTTTTACCAGATATTCATACCGGGCCAGCAAATAGTTCTGTACCTCAGGACAACTATGACTTAACCAGGTACTTCCATGATAAGAAACTAGCTCTCCCTCTTTATTCTGATCAGCCCAGGTTGGATGTTCCTGCAAAATTGGTCCTGGTTTACCAGAAGTATTATCATTAAATACCCAGACCCAACCGTGAACTTCAAGCTCATATTTAGCAGCTTCATCAATGATTACCTTTAGTGGATCTACATCCCAATTTTGAAAAATAGTATCCTGTCTAAATAATTCATTATCAGGTATAATAGTCAATCCCTTATAAAAAACTTCTGGATAGATAACATTAAAATTACTTTGAGCAATCTGTCTAATCATCTGCCTTAGTCCAGCTTCTCCTTTTGTCCGAGCAATAGAACCATGATCAAGCCAGAGACCTCGAGCCTGCACCTTATTAACTTGGATTGTCAGCAAATAGGCAGATTCAGCTAAAGATAATGCTTTAGTCGCATAATCTTCAATCTGTTGCTCATTAATATTTTTCTTTTGATAACTCTGCCGGGCCAGTCCCAGGAATTTTCCCGCCTCAGTTAGCAAAGTGGAAATCTCCTGTTCCGGTAAATCCTGATATTGGCTTTGTATCTGATTCAACTTAACTTTAACCTGGCCAATTTTTCTCTCTGCCGCATTGATTTTCAATATAACAGGACTCTGCGTATTGCTAACAGTAAGATTAGCATCTGTAGCCTCAACTTCAGCTTTCAGCCTGATTTCCTCTAGAAAAAGATCTATCTCTTCAACCAGAACTGGATTAGGATTAAACTCACTTCCTAGTATAAGCGACCACTTTTCAGCCATATTTTCCACTGCCTGATGGGCATCAATTTTGCCATGCAAAGCTCGGGAAAATTCCTCATTTAAGACATTCACTAACTGACCCGCCTTCTCAACAGTCAAGCTCATATCTTCAACATACTCTAATTGACCTGCAACAACATGACGAGCCATGACATCAGGCTGATCAGATTTTTGCAAAAAATATTCATCCTGAACTGCTTTCCTGGCAGAAGGAAAAATATCTGCCCTTTTGCTGAATTCTAACTGAGCAAAAGCTCCACTCATAAACTCAGCAAACTTCGCTGCCTCAACGGGAACCTCACTTTGGACAGGAATTACAAGATTCATCGCGGCAGCGTGAACTTTCCTTGCTCTTCCTGTAGGTAAAGCCGCTACACCAATATTTTCATAGATCATAGGTGATTTTTCTTGAATATTTTTTAAAAACTGGGGCCCACTGACTAACATTGCCAATCTACCTTCCTGAAACATCTGTAGAGCCTCATTAAAGCCACCAGATAAACTACTGGCTGGTATAAGGTCATATTTGCGCAAGTTTGCATAGCTATTTACCAGCTCTACAGCCTCTTTACTATAAAAACCCACTTCAGTCTTTGCCTGATTAGCAAAAAGATCTATTCCCTCTTTTATAAACTCCTGTAGAATATTTACCTGGGGCATATAACCATATAAACCGGTTTCATGTCTGATTTGACGACTGTATTTTTCAATATCGTCCATGTTTTCAGGTGGTAAAGCAGGATCCAGACCAGCTAATCTGAAAATTTCCTTATTATATAATAACACCTTTGTTGATAGATACCAGGGATAAGCATAGGCATGCTCCCCAACAGTAGTAGCCTCCCAAATACCAGCAAAATATTCGTCTGCTATATTTATTGATAATTGATCAACTGCAGATAAAAGATTCTTGCTTTGTAAATCAAGCGCCATCTCAGTATTTAAATTAACCAGATCTGGCACCTGATCACCACTTGATTGATAAATTAATTTTTGTTTAACTGCAGAAAAAGGCATGTCCTGCCAAATAATTTTCACACCTGGATTATCATTTTCATAAATACTAAACATTTCAGCAAAATAGTCGTTAAATTCAGGTTGTAAATTTATTGTCCAAAATTCAATTTCAACTGCTCCAGTTTCTACTGGAAATGTAAGAAATATTAAAGATATTAATAGCAAAACTAGCATTAATTTTTTAAATATGTATTTCACCAGGACATTTTCCTTTCTTTCTACTTGATATTTTTTAGTGCTTCTCTTCTACTTAAACTGGCTAAATCATTATTTTGCACAAAATTATAAATTAATTCCGGGTCAGTCTTAGCATATTCACGTAATACCCAACCAATTGCTTTCTGGATAAAAAACTCATCAGAATCTAACTTAATTTTAATATATTTTAATAATAAGTCAACATCAGTTTCTTCCTTATATTTTAATTGAAAGAGAATTGCTGATCTGTTTAACCAAATATTATCTGACTCAATCCAGTTCTGAGTAACAGGTTTTATTTGCACAGGATATTTTTTAAAGTACTTTCCGCTAATATTTGTTGCTAACATATCAACTGTATCCCACCAGGATTTATTAGTTATCAACTTTTCCAGTAGATTAATTCCCTTCTCATCTAAGTTATTAACTCTTCTTTTTAAAATATCTACTACAAAATGTTGATACTCCCTTTCCGGCAGCTCCCATAAAGCCAAACAAATATTTGTTAATTCTTTTTGCTTAAAGTTTTTCGTATCGTTTAAGAAAGTTCTTGTTAATTTTCTGCGCTCCTTACTCTTGATACCATAAAATTTAAATTTATCTCGCATATATCTTTCCATCCCTTCGGCTTGCTCAGGATGACGATGATCTTCAAATATCCCCTTAACTGACTTTATCCAGTCATTCATATAACCTTTCATACCCCCTACTGTTTAACTTCTTTTAGCATTAAAAACTTTCAAAACAAGATAGGCTATTAAAGTAAATACAAAAAACACAAGTAATACTGTGGCAATGCTCTTTAAAGATCCTATTAAAGTCCGATATATTTCAAGTGTCCAGCGCTCCATAGTAAGTGGTACAACTTCTCTTCCCCTAATTTGGGAGGTAATATACTTTTCAATCTCCCAGACTCTCACTCCACCAGATATACCAACTACATAAATAGCAAATTTAATATATTTTACCCATGCTTCATTTATAGCCTCAGGAACAATGACATTTAATATTTGATAAACAGAATCTCCAAAAATTTTAGTGACTAGATAACAAACAAAAAGCGCCACTAAAAACGTAACTATTAATAATAAATAGAAAATAACTATTCACCTCTACTTTCCAAAGATAATTAGATAATGCTAAAATAACAATAAAATATAATTAGCCTGACCCTACTAAGCCACCTTACCCCACCATTAAATATTATATACAATAATGCTTCTCTGCAAACCCTTTTTTACAAATAATTAAGATAAAAACAGTTAATAATAAAATTACAAGGAGGTTAACTAGATGAGTAATAGTGCTAGAAACAAAATAAAAGGAAAAATAACAAATATAACTAAAGATAATATCATGGCCCAGGTAGAAGTTGATATCGGTAATCAACAAACAATTTCATCAATCATCACAAATGAATCTGTCAATGAAATGGGATTAAGCAAAGGTGATCAAGTTGAAGCCATGATTAAATCTACCTCTGTCATGATTAAGAAAAAATAAATCACTCTGGCTGCCTTTAGCCCATCCTGGCAGCCTCTACTTTTAAAAATCTTCCATTTTATCACTATTCTTTAAATTTAGTTATTTATATTAAAGGTAAAATAAATTTTGTAGAGAATTAGTAGATTAAGGGGAGATATAACAATGGATCTATTATTAACAAGAAAACCTATTTTAAATGCTAAAAAACAAGTTGTCTTTTATGAAACTCAATCTGAAGTCAACAAAGATGATAATTTTGAAGATAATTCTTTAAAAGAAATTGCATCTAAATATAGTAATATCAATTTAGAAAATAAGATCTTTTTTAATATTAAAGATGAAATATTCAAAGAAGAAACTATAAATTCTTTTTCTCGCAATAAAATTGGTGTATCTATTTATAATAATTATGTTAGTATCGAAAACTTAAACTATATCTCTAAAAATTTAAAAGAAAATGGATTTTCTATTTTAATAACTGATTTTATTTTAGATGAAAATATTGAGCAACTTTCAAACTATCTTGATTATATAAAAGTTGATTTCAAAGAACGCTTATCAATTAAACAAAAGGAAAATTTAACTATTCTGAAAAATAACAAGATAGCACTAATAGCAGCTAATATTACTTCAAATAGAGAATTTGCTAGAGCCAAAGAAGCCGGTTTTAAATATTTTGCGGGAACATTTTATAAAAAGCCAGCCTTAACTGCAAATAATTTACCGTCTTTTAAACTAAACTATCTCAATCTACTTAGAGAAATCAATAAAAAAGAACCTGATTTTGACAAAATAGAATATATTATTAAAAATGATATCTCTCTTTCTTATAACATGTTTAGATTAATCAACTCTGCCTATTTTGGCTTCCGTCAGGAAATTCAATCAATTCGCCAGGCTCTCGTTCTACTTGGTTTAAATGATTTTAAAAAATGGATATCCATGAAAATAATGCGGGGCTTAAATGAAGACAAACCTGATATTTTATTCGAATATTCTCTGATTAGAGCTCATTTTGCTGAAGACCTTGCAGAATTATTTTCGATTAAGGATAAGCAGTTTAATCTGTTTTTAATGGGTCTCTTTTCACTTATAGATGTAATATTAAGTACAAATAGGTCCGAAATCTTCTCTAAGCTACCAATCGCTGTAGAAACAAAACAGGCTATCATGCATAAAGAAGGTGTGATGGGTGATATCTATAAACTAATAACCGCTTATGAAGAAGCTAATTGGTCTGAACTAAGAAAAATAACTGATGAATATGCAATAGATTTTAATTCTTTGAGAAATACATATTTTGCTGCAGTAAGAAAAGCAAATATTGTTATCAATAATCTTAAAGATTAAAGTTTAACAATAACTCTTTCTAATTCTTCATAAGATGTCAATCCTTTTATAACTTTATATTTTGCATCATCTAATAAAGTAATCATCCCTTTTTCAATAGCTAGCTCTTTAATTTCTTGTTTACCCTTGTTATTTGCAATCATTTTTGCTAAATCATCATCTATTTTTAAAACTTCCTGGACTGCTAATCTTCCGCTATAACCTGTTGCATTACACTTAGAACAGCCTTTTGCTTTATAGAGCTTTTCTCCAGGTTTTAATGCTAGCAATTTAAATTCTTTTTCATCTGGAGAATATTCTTCCTTACAATTGCTACATAATCTACGTACTAATCTCTGAGCGATAACACCTCTTAAAGTAGATGCTACCAAATATGCTGGCACTCCCATTTCAACAAGCCTAGTAATTGAACTAACAGCATCATTAGTATGCAGTGAACTTAAAACAAGATGGCCAGTCAGCGCAGCGCGAACTGAAATCATAGCTGTCTCTTCATCTCTAACCTCACCAACCATAATTATATCCGGATCTTGTCGCAAAATTGATCTCAGTGTTTTAGCAAAGCTTAGACCAGCCTGTGGATTGACTTGTACCTGATTGATTCCCCGCAACTGATATTCAACCGGATCTTCAATAGTGATTAATTTCTTTTCAACAGAATTCAATTCATTTAAAACTGCAAATAAAGTAGTTGACTTACCACTACCAGTAGGGCCTGTTGCTAGTATAATGCCATGCGGATTATATACCATTTGTTTAAAAACAGATAGATTTTTATCACTAAAGCCAAGTTTAGCTATATTTAATAAATTATCATTTTTTTCTAGTACTCTAATAACAACACTTTCCCCATGCACAGTTGGTAAAGTAGATACACGCATATCAACTTCCAGTCCACTTAAATTAAGTTTAACCCGTCCATCTTGAGGTGTTTTTCTTTTTGTGATATCCAGACCAGCCATAATCTTAATCCTTGATATGAATGCCTGCTGTGAGTATTTAGGGACTATCATGTTTTCACGTAATACTCCATCAATACGATAACGCACTTTTACTTCTTGTTCCTGAGGCTCAATATGAATATCACTAGCCCGCATCTGGACAGCTTCATTAATTATTACATTAGTCAATTGTACAATCGGAGCATCTTCAACCATTTCTTTTAATTCATCAAGTTCTATCTGATCATCTTCGCGATTATCAGATAGATTCGCGAAAATATCATCAGTATTATGGCCCACCATTGAATATATAAGTCCCTGGGCTCGTTTAATCTCTTTTCTGGTTGCAATATATGGTTTTATTTTTAAATTAGAAGCCAACGCCATATCATCTATGGCAATTATATCATTAGGTTCAGCCATCGCTACTTTTAAATCATTGCCACTTTTTTGGAGGGGAACAACCTTATAATATTTTGCAATATTTTCAGGAATATATTGCGCAAGATTTGGTCCCAATACATATTCATAAAGATCAGCTCGCGGAAGACCAAGCTGAATTTCCATGACATGAATTAGCTCTTCTTCATCAAGATAGTCATGGTCTACTAAAAACTCAGAAAAACTTTTATTGCTTTTTTTATGATTCTTGATTGCGTCTTTTAATTCTAGATCGTTAATATAATTAAATTTTTTGAGTAATTCTCCCAGACGTTCTTCGGGATTATTAACCATCTTAAAACCTCATTTCCCACTTGCTTTTATACTATATATTTCGTTAATTATAGCAAGTTTCCTGCAAAGAAAAACAGGATTCCCTAAAAGAATCCTGCTCAAATTTAGCTATTTAATTAATTATTGTTATTCTCCGAGTGGAAGAACAGTTTTAGCATAAACCTCATTTAGAACCTGTGCTAGAGCTGTATAAACAGCAGAAAAACCACATATAATTCCTTCAAAGCCGGCAAGTTGCTTGATAAAGGTACTTCCAGTGGCATCACCTAAAGCTAATAAAAAGAATAAAATTGTTAGTGATCCAAACACAAATTGAGTAGCTTTATTAAGTTTCAGTGAAGCAATATACATAGCAAAAGTAAATAAACCCCACATAAACAAATATGCTACTAATGCACCATTAGCTGGCGCTTCTATCCAACCTAGTTCAGGCATAACAATTAGTCCTACAAAAGATAACCAGAAAAAACCATATGAAGTAAAAGCTGTTGTTCCAAAGGTATTATTTTTTTTCCATTCCATAATACCAGCAATAACTTGAGCCATCCCCCCATAAAAGATACCCATTGCTAAAATCATACTTCCTAAATCAAAAAATCCTGCATTGTGAATATTTAATAAAATAGTTGTCATACCGAATCCGAGTAAACCTAAAGGTGCAGGATTGGCATAATTATCAGTCATTGAAATTAAACTAGCACCATCTTCTGTTAACGAATTTTTCACTCTAACTTCCTCCTAGAATATTTATAATATTGTTGTCACGCAAACTCCAACATTATATCATTTTCTAGAAAATTTGACAAGAGATATTCAGCTTATTTGTATTTTATTTGTGATTATTTTGCTTATTATCTTATATCTTTGCCAAACGGCATAAATGCAACAGCCGCAAGTTTTAAATTTTGTTTAGCAAATGGCAAACCAACAATAGTAATTGCAAATATTAAAGCTGAAATTAAATTCATTAAAGCTAATTCCCAACCAAAAAAAACTAACCAGATGATATTTGCTATCATCCCCAGCGGTTTAGTGCCTCTGTCAACTACCTGCTTGCCAAAAGGAGCCAACTGCAATTTAGCCATTTTAAAACATTGTCTTCCAACTGGAATACCAATTATAGAAATATACCATAATATTCCTGCAAACCACCAAGCTACTGCTTCAAAAAATCCACCAAAAATAAACCAGATAATATTACCTAAAAGTGACATCTGATTAACCTCCTGTCTTATTAAAACTTATTTGCTTTTTCTCATTCTCATTTTTTCATTAAGAATTTTTTTGCGCAAACGAATTGCCTTAGGTGTGACTTCTACTAATTCATCATCATTAATAAATTCCAAAGCCGTTTCTAAGGTAAATTTCTTCGCGGGTGCTAATATAACACTGTCATCTGAGCCAGATGCTCGCATATTAGTAAGTTTCTTACTCTTACAAGGATTAACTGTTAAATCATTATCTCTATTATTTAAACCAATTATCATACCTGCATAAACTTTGGTACCTGGTTCAACAAATAATATACCCCGTTCACTTAAACTTGATAATGCATAAGCCATTACTGTACCAGCACTATTAGAAATCAAGACACCGTTCTTACGTTGTGGCACCTCACCTTTATGTGGTTCAAAACGATCAAAGGAGCGGACTAGAGTACCTTCTCCACTAGTATCATTAATAAATTCACTACGAAAACCAATTAAACCTCTAGTAGGTACTAAAAATTCTAAATTCACATAATCATTCTCTGCCAACATAGAATGCATAATCCCTTTTCTTTGATTAAGCTTAGAAATTATAGTCCCTGAATATTTTTCGGGAACATCAATGATCACTCTCTCAATCGGCTCAACAAGTTTGCCATCTTCCCGATGCATTAAGACTTCAGGTTTAGATACAGAAATTTCATAACCTTCTCGCCGCATGTTTTCAAGTAGAATGGATAAATGAAGTTCTCCTCGCCCAGAAACTTTATAAGCTTCACTCTCTTCCGCTTTTTCAACTCTTAGCCCAACATTAACTTCTAGTTCTCTTTCTAACCTTGCCTTCAAGTGTCTTGTGGTTAGATATTCGCCTTCAAGTCCAGCAAACGGAGAATCATTAATCAAAAAATGCATTGCTAAAGTTGGTTCTTCAATTTCAATCATAGGCAAAGGTAATATATTATCTGGTTCGCAGACGGTCTCACCAATTGATATATCTGGTATTCCAGCTATTGCAACAATTTCTCCACTATTTGCTTCTTCAACTGCAATTTGATTTAGCCCTTCATATACAGATAATTTACTTAGTTTGCCTTTCTGTTCAGAACCATCTCTTTTATAAATACCTACTTTTTGACCATCTATCATTTTACCCCGATAGATACGGCCAATTCCTATTCTACCAAGATAATCATCATAGGCAAGATCATAAACCTGCATCTGTAATGGTTGGTCATTATAATCTGGATAAGTATTTACATTTTCAATTATTGTTTCAAACAAAGGGGATAAATCCTGGCTATCATCTTCAAGATCATATCTAGCTATACCTTCTTTTGCTATCCCAAAAATTACTGGAAACTCTAATTGATTATCATTTGCATCAAGATCAATAAAAAGATCTAACACCATATCAATAACTTCTTCAGCTCTTTCACTACTTTTATCAATTTTATTGATAAATACAATTGGTTTAATACCTTTTTCCAATGACTTTTTCAAAACAAAACGTGTCTGTGGCATTGGACCTTCACTGGCGTCGACTATTAATATTACTGAATCAACTGCTTTAATTACACGCTCTACTTCAGAAGAAAAGTCAGCATGTCCTGGAGTATCTACAATATTAATCTTAACCCCATTATATTCAATGGCACAATTTTTCGAATAGATAGTAATACCCCGTTCTCGCTCAATATCATTACTATCCATTACACAATCTACAATTTCTTCATTTTCACGAAAAATCCCACTTTGATTTAAAAAAGCATCAACCAAAGTTGATTTACCTGCATCTACATGCGCTATAACGGCTAAATTAATAATTTCTTTTTTATTCATGTAAAATATACCCTTTCTATTTGCATCATTATATATTTTGATCATTTATATTATTATAAACCAAAAAAGCCCTGACCACTCGTAAGCAATCAGGGCTTTTAATTCTATTATAAAACTTTTATTTGCTTTATAATTTTACGATATTAGCAGCTTGTGGGCCGCGATCGCCTTCAACGATTTCGAATTCAACTTCTTGACCTTCTTCAAGGTTTTTAAAGCCGTCTTCTTCAATTGCTGAGAAGTGTGCAAATACATCGTCGCCATCTTCTCTTTCAATAAACCCGAAACCCTTTTTCCCATCAAACCACTTAACTGTACCTGTGTAAATCATTAAATAAATTCCTCCTAATTTCGCGATGGAATTTGTTACTTGTTTTTTTATTTCCATCTTTTATAGTTTAGCATACGAAATATAGGTTGTCAACAGTTTTTTTTGCAATTCAAGAAATTAATTTAAAAAATAATTATATATTTTCTAGCAATCGTCTTCACTTAGGCTGTCAGCCAGACTAGATAGTTCTTCTACCATGGCATTAATCTCCTCAGAGGAAGCTGCAATATCTTCAAGAATACCAGCTTGTTCTTCTGAAACTTCATCAATGGAGATAACTCTTTCTTTTATTTTTTTGCTACTCTTTTCCAAGCCATTGAGTAGGTCTTGAATATTAGCAACAGATTTACTGCTTTTTTCTGATAAATCACGGATCTCTTTTGCGACTACTCCAAAACCATTTCCTAAATCACCCACTCGAGCAGCTTCTATCGAAGCATTTAAACCAAGCAGATTAGTTCTAGATGAAATATCTTTAATAAAATTAACAACTTGATCAACATCTTCCATCTGTTGATAAGACTTTTCTGATAATTCCTTAAGCTCCTGCACAAAGGAAGATAATTCTTCTGCTCTGGCAGCTACTTTTTGGGATGATTCTGAAACATTTTCTGTATTAATAGTTAATTCCTCTGCCATAGTACGTAAAATATCCTGTTCATCTGTTGATTCACCGATAAAAACTGCACCGATTACTTGATCTTCATCATTAATAATTGGCATA
This sequence comes from Halanaerobiales bacterium, assembly GCA_016278485.1. Taxonomy (GTDB): domain Bacteria; phylum Bacillota; class Halanaerobiia; order Halanaerobiales; family Halanaerobiaceae; genus JADQBT01. Next base: position 37,802 of record JADQBT010000002.1, on the reverse strand, counting down.
GCAAGACCTATATATGCTACCCCAAAAAGATCAGTATTATCTATGCGATCAACTTCAAGTTTTCTATTTTGCATAGATCTTACCACTATACTACTTTCTTTAAGTTTATCACCAGGTTTAACTTTATGATCAAGTTTTTCGCCTGGAAAATAAGCGACATACTCTTCCTGATCTGTAATTGCTATTGCTGTATCTCTGAGCAACAATTTGTTTAAATATGGAGCCACTTCTATAAAACTTTCAATTAAAGTTCCGCGATAATCTTCTTTCATGATATTCACTCCCAATTATTTGCATTAATTATTATCTTCGCTTATTTAGTCAAAATTCCTCTTTCTTTTTAAATAAATACCAAAATTTAAATTATGACTTAACAAACACATTACTAACATTTATGATATACTATTATATAAATATATATATAATTAAGGAGGATTTACACTGGATACTAGAACTCATAAACTTTTGGCCAAGGATATAGCAAAATATTTAGCTGAAAGTAATATTAATATTTCTAAGAACTGGCTTATGTTTGGTAGTATAAAACCTGATTTTACAAATGATTCAGTTAGTCATTTCAAAAAAGATAATTTAACAAATTTTTGTCAAAAATATTTTGACTTACAAGAATTAAATCCGGAAGAAAATTTAAGAGATTTTTCACTAAAATTGGGCGAATTATTTCATTATATAGCAGATTACTTTTGTCAAGCTCATAATGAAGCTGAACTTATTAATAAGAAGTTATCTCATTTTAAATATGAATGGCAACTAAATAAATTTGCAAAAAAATTATTTGAAAGGTCTTCAATAGATAAACTAAGTGATGACGGGGTTTATGATATGAGGCTTTCCAATTTTATTAACTATAAGCATCAAGATTATTTAAAAAGAAAACAAAGTTTTAAAAATGATCTAGATTTCACCTTTAAAGTTTGTATATTAATGACTAAAAAATTAGTAAAAGAAATAAGCTATAACAATAATTTCGTTGCTATTCCTGCTTTAATCCCTTCCTTATAAAGTAGGGATTTTTTTTAGCCAATTTATTAGGTATGCTAATACCTCTTCACTTTGTTTTTCATTATGAATCTCATGATATAAGCCTTCCCACTCCTTGCAGTTACAATAAGCAGGTGCATTCTTGATAAATAATTGGCTGGCCGAATGTGATGTGATTTGATCGGCAGTACCATGCATAATTAAAAGGGGAAGCGGAAAGTTATTTGCATTTTCAAGAGCCCAAAAACCAGCTTCATATAAGCAATCAAAGAGCCTAGCAGATATTTTACTATGAACAAATTTATCATTTTGATAATCTTTAATAACCTGACTATCATGTGACAGTTTTTTACTATCAATATTATTGGGTAGACTAAAAGATGGCAAAAGATAGTTCATCAGCTTTAAAAATGCGATCATTGTTTTAGCAGGAGGATTAACCAGTTTAAGCCATGGTGCAGTAGCTATAATACCATTAATATCCGGCTTTTTTCTTAAACCATAATTGATTACTAAATTTCCACCCATACTATGACCATATAAGAAGATTGGTAAATTTGGATGAAGATGCTTTGCATTTTTAATAAAGACACTAATATCTTCCATTAATACCGCATAATCGGGGATATGGCCTCTCTTTCCAGGAGATTTCCCATGTCCACGCATATCCATTCCAATTAAATGTAGACCACTACTATTTAGTTTATTGGCAACATTATTATAACGACCAGTATGTTCACCCAGCCCATGCACAAGACAAACTAAGCCTTGCTCATTACTTGTAGATTTCCATTCTCTAGCATATAATTGTTTTCCATCAATCATTTTGAAATTATACTCTGAAAAATTATTCATAAATACCACCCGCTAATTCTTTTAGAATATGCTTTTAAAGAATCTCTTTAATCTCGCTTAATCTTTTTTACAATAATCATTTTTTATATCATTAACTCTCATAATTTCATATTCTCCAATTGAAGGAAGTTCTACACCTTTTACAATAATGTTGCCAACTTCTTTAATCTGTTGATATAGCTTATCTTTTTCTTTTGGGTCATCTATCTTATAATATCTGGAAACATTAATCGTAACTTTCTTAAAACTTTTTCTTGCTTCTGGAGTCAGATATAAACAATTCTCGTACCACCAGTTTTCACTTTTACGAGCAAGCTCAAAAATAATTTCTTCTTCCAGATTAGTCATTAATTCAGACCACAATTTAAAGGCAGTCTGATGTACTTTCAATCTTTTATCAATTGCAGCCAATCTAAATTGAGATTCACGGTCCTCCCTGGCAATTTTTTTCCGAGTAACAACAGATATTCTTGCTCCTAATAAAGTGCCTGCTAATCCGATGAAAGCAATTAAGATAGCTTGCAGAAAACTAACCAAATTTAATCATTCTCCTTCTGCTGATCAGTCTCAATATCAATATAGTCATCTTCACGTTTTGCCCCTCTGTTACCAAAACCAGCCTGATAGTTAAAATTAATATCTTTGTTTTTTAGATGTTTTATAAACCTTTTTTTAATTAGCTTCGTAAAAAAATTTCTAGTCCCTGGTAAAATTAAAGAAAAACCAGTTAAATCAGTTAAGATGCCAGGGGTGAGTAACATTACCCCACCCATTAGAATTAATAAACCACCAACTAAATCATCTGTCGGCATCTCACCTCGATTAAGATTATTCTTAATTCTTTCTATGACCCTATATCCCTGACTTCTTGCTAGACTAACGCCAATTGCTCCAGTTGATGCTACTAGAATTATAGTTAAAACAACTCCCATATATTCCCCTAATCTTATTAAAAGTGCTAATTCAATTAGAGGAACTAAAGTGAAAAGTAATAATAACTTAATAAACATTAGATCATCCTTCCATTTTTACAGCTAGTTCTATAGTTATAGTATTACAATTCTAGCAATATCTATGTTTTCCTTTATTTATTAAACAACCTTATTACCTGCTTTATAAACTTGCTCAATATTAAAAATTACTTCAATATTATTTGCTGGGTTGCCAGCAACAACAACCATATCAGCAACTTTTCCTTCTACAATTGATCCATAATTATCATCAATGCCCAGCAACTCTGATCCCCCAGTTGTTGCAGCCTGGATAGCTTCTTTTGGAGACATACCAGCTTCCACCATTTTCTTTAATTCATAGGTGTTTTTCCCATGTTTATTAAAAGGTGTACCAGCATCTGTACCCATTGCTATTTTTACGCCAGCTTTCCGAGCTAACTCAAAACTAGCAAGGTGTGAATCAATAACCCTTTTTGCTTTTTCTACGGCATATTTGGGCACTCCGTTTTCTACTCCATATTCAACAATCCAATATGGAGCAACTAAAGTCGGAACTAAAAATGTACCTCGTTCTATCATCATCGCAACTGTTTCATCATCCAGGAAAATACCATGTTCAATTGAATCTATCCCCGCTCGCACAGCATTCTGGATGCCGATTGTTCCCTGAGCATGTGAGGCTGTTTTTCTGCCTGCTTTATGTGCTTCTTCGACTGCTACCCGCATCTCTGCTTCTGTCAATTGAGGAGAGCCTGGTTCTACCCCTTCTGTCATTACACCACCAGTTGCCATGATTTTCACTACATCTACACCTGCTCGCAACTGTTCCCGGGCTGCTTTCCTAAGATCAGCAACTCCATCAGCTTCTCGACCAATTCGATAACCATGCCCACCCGTCATCGTAATCATTTTACCGGCTACCTGTAGACGAGGACTTTGTATTATACCGTTAATTTCAGCATCCCTTAAGCCAAGATCATAATAGTTAGGTCCACCTAAATCTCTAACATAAGTAATACCAATGCTAAGAGTTTTCCTAAGAGATTTTTGCGCTTTTAAAATGGTTACCGCATCATTTTCCTCTTCCATATTCTGATGGGGATTAGCAGAAGCATCTGATAATGAATGAATATGCGCATCTATTAAACCAGGCAGTACTGTCTTGCCTTGTAAGTCTATTTCTTCAGCTGCAGCAGGAACTTCTACATCTCTCCCAATTTTTTTAAACCGTCCATCTTCGACTAAAATAACATGATTGTCAACTAAATCTCCACTTTCAAGATTGTATAATTTAAAATTTTTATATGCTTGCAATTTTATCTCTCCTTCTCAATTTCTCTACTTCTCTTATAAAATGCAATTATTAATATAAGTGACAAGCAGTCTGCCTACCTTCCACCTCTTTTAATAGTGGTTCTTCTTTTAAACAAATATCTTTTGCATATTCACAACGCGAATGAAAATAACAACCAGTAGGTAGCTGAATAGGATCAGGAACATCTCCCTCAAGCACTGAAAATTTTTCTTTAGACTTAATAGATAATTCAGGAATTGAATTAAACAATGCTTTAGTATAGGGATGAACTGGATTAGCGAAAATATCTTTTTTATTACCTATTTCAAATATCTTGCCTAGATACATAATCGCCACCCGGTCGCTAATATGCTTAACGACACTTAAATCATGTGCAATAAAAAGATATGTTAATCCAAACTCTTCCTGCAGATCCATCATTAAATTTAAAATTTGTGCCTGAATTGATACATCAAGTGCAGAAATTGGTTCATCTGCAACAATAAATTCAGGTTTCATAGCCAGACTTCTAGCAATACCAATTCTCTGACGCTGACCCCCACTAAACTGATGGGGATAACGATTTAGATATGAGCCATCAACCCCTACTTTGTCTAGCAGATTAAGAATATAATCTTCTTCCTCCTGCTTAGCAACAATATTATGGGTTCTGATTGGTTCACTAATTATTTCACTTACCTTTTGGCGTGGATTTAAAGATGAATAAGGATCTTGAAATATCATCTGCATCTTTTCTTTTAATTTAAATTTTTCTCTTTCTGAAAAGTCACTAATATTTTTTTCCTCATATTTGATTTCACCTGCCGAGGGATGATAAAGTCCTAACACTGTTCTGCCAATAGTAGATTTTCCACAGCCACTTTCACCAACTAGACTCAATGTTTCTCCTTTTTTAATAGAAAATGAAACACCATTTACAGCATGCACAAAACTTTCATTTCCCTTAAGCCGAGCAAAAAGACCATTGTTAACAGCAAAATGTTTTTCAAGTTCATTAACTTCAAGCAAATTCATTTTAACCCACTCCTTTCATTAGTTCTTCTGAAAAAAGTTGGGCAGCATGGCAGGCGACTTGATGGTTATTAGCAATCTCTTTTAATTCTGGTTCACCCACACAATTACTTCCTGTTCGCTCACATCTTGACCTAAACTTACAGCCTTCTGGTAAGTTTAATGGACTAGACATTAGTCCCTTAATCTGCTTTAAACGAGCTTGATCCTTATTTAAGACGGGAATAGAATCTATCAGACCAGTGGTATAGGGATGAGCAGGATTAGTAATTAAACTTCTTTTATCACCATATTCAATAACTTTACCTGCATACATAACCATTATTCGATCTGCAATTTCAGAAACTAAGGCCAAATCATGACTAATAATTATCATTGAAGTCTTTCTTTCTTTAATTAATTTTTTCATAAGACTTATAATCTGAGCTTGAATAGTAACATCTAGAGCAGTAGTAGGTTCATCAGCAATTATTAATTCAGGGTCACTGGCCAGTGCAATTGCAATTACAACACGCTGTCTCATCCCACCACTTAATTGATTAGGATAATGTGCTATTCTTTTTTCTGGTGAAGAAATACCGACCATCTTCAATAATTCAATAGCTCTTAATCTAGCTTTTTTTCGGCTAAGGTTCAGATGAAACCTCAGTACCTCCATTATCTGTTGACCAATAGTGAGAACCGGATTCAAAGAAGTCATTGGATCTTGAAAAATCATAGATATCTTATTACCCCTGATCTGATTCATCTCTTTTTCTTTTAGTTTTAAAATATCTTGACCTCTAAAATTAACTTCCCCGGCGACTACTTCTCCAGGTGGTTCTATTAATCGCAGGATGGAAAAACCAGTTACAGATTTTCCTGCCCCTGATTCCCCTACAATACCAAGGATCTCTCCTTGGTGAAGATCAAAACTAACACCATTTACAGATTTAACAATTCCCTCCCGGGTATTAAAATGTGTTCTTAAACCTTTGACTTCCAATATTTTTTCTTTCTGCATTTTTGTTCCTCCTCTACTCGCTTCTCAATATGCAGAGAGTATTAATTTAATTTTGGATTAAGCGTATCACGCAACCAGTCACCAATAATATTGATACTTAAAACAATTAAAATCAAGAAACCGCCTGGAAATACGACTAACCACCAATTTCCACTAAACAATCTCTTATAACCATTCGAAATCATCAGACCAAGTGAAGGTTCTGTTAAAGGAACGCCCATACCTAAAAAACTAAGTGTTGCTTCCAACATTATCACCTGAGCAATTTGGACAGTAGCAATAACAATAATAGGAGTTAATATATTGGGCAGAACATGACGGATAATAATTTTAGTTTTACTAACTCCAATTAATCTTGCTGCTTCAATAAACTCACTATTTTTAATAGCTAGTGTTGAGCCGCGTGCTGTCCTTGCGTAAGTTACCCATGTTGCCAAGCCAATTACCATAATCATTTTAAAGATACCGCGTCCTAAAAAAGCCATAACTGTAATTGCAATCATCATCGTGGGAAAAGCCAATTGAATATCAGCCAGTCGCATAATAAGGCTATCAATTTTGCCACCAAAATATCCAGCAATCATACCTAAAGTGATACCAACCGTTCCTCCCAATGCAACCGCTGCCAGACCAACTAACAAAGAAATTCTACTTCCATAGAGAATTGTACTTAATATTCCTCTACCTTGTAGATCAGAACCAAATATAAATTTACTTACTCCTCCCTCCATCCAAGCAGGGGGACGCATACTATCCATTAATGAAACTGAAGTGAGATCATATGGATTGTGGGGAGCAATCAAACTTGCAAACACACTTACAAAAATAATGAACATCAGAATAATACTAGCCATAATAACTAATTTATCTTTTTTGAAATCATAAAATAATTCTCGCATCCTTAGCCCTCCTTTAATTAAATTCTATCCGGGGATCAAAAAAGAAGTATAATAAATCAACAATTAAATTAATAGCTGCAAAAAGGACAGCCACCACAAGTATATAAGACATAATTACAGGCCGGTCCAGACGGTTTATTGAATCAAGTATTAATTTTCCCATCCCGGGCCAGGCAAAAATCCTCTCGGTAATCATCGAAAACGCGATCAATCTTCCCAATTGCAAACCAATAACCGTAATAACAGGTATCATCGTATTCTTCAATGCATGCCTAATATAAATTACCCGACCCGGCATTCCTTTTGCACGGGCAAATGAAATATAATCTTGTTTTAATACTTCCCGCATCCCGGCCCTAACTAATCTAATCAACATCGCTACCATATATAAACCTAAAGTAGTTGCAGGCATAATAATATGTTGCCAACCATCAAATGTAAACAAACTTGATTGGATACCAATAAATTGTGCCACTTCTCCTCTACCAGATGAAGGTAACCAAGCTAAGTTGACAGCAAAGATCATAATTAACAGAATTCCTGACAAAAAGGTAGGTAAAGAAATCCCAGTCAGCGAACCAAACATTATTAATTTGGAAAAAGGACTTTCCGGTTTTATGGCCGCATAGATACCAGCCGGAATAGCAATAATCACAGAAATAAAGATAGCTGCTAAAGCCAATTCCATTGTTTTCGGTAATCTTTCTAAAACTAGACCAAGTGCAGGCACCTGTTGATAATAAGAGATACCTAAATCACCATGTAATGCATTATTAACAAATCTAAAATATTGAATATATAATGGTTGATTAAGTCCGAGTGATGCTTTCAATTCTTCTACTGCCCATGGTTCTGCATCAGGAGGTAATAATGACTGAACTGGATCTCCATTCGCATTAACCATAATAAACACAATAATTGTCACTGTAAACAGGACGATTAAAGTCTGCCACATTCTTTTACCAATATACTCAAGCATGGGTTGTTTTCCTCCTCTACTTCTCAAATAATAGTTCCGGGGAGGTTTAAACTCCCCGAATTATATACTACTCACTAAATCCCATACTATATATTCTTAAATATTTATCTGGTCTTGGTACCCATTCAACATTTTCTTTAACTGCATAAAGCTGTTGTTGATAATGAAGAGGTATCTGTGCCACTTCATCCATAGCTATTTTTACTGCTTGTTGCAATAATTCTGAACGCTTTTTCTCATCAAGCGTTTTAGCAGCTTTTTCTACTAACGCATCTACTTCAGGATTACTATAATTACCAAGATTAAAACGTCCATACTGATCATCTGGAGTATGGAGTAATCCTTCAAATGAGCCACTACCATCACCATTACTATTAGTCCAACCCAGTAGATAAAAGTTAGTATTACGGGAAAGAATTTTATCAAAATGGGCAGATTTAGTCTGTACATTTAATTCAACATCAATACCAACCCGAGCCAGTTGAATCGCAATAGCTTGGGCAATCTGACCATCATTAATATAGCGGTCATTAGAAGAATCAAACTTGATAGAAAAACCATCCGGATAACCTGCTTCTGCAAGTAATTCTTTAGCTTTTTCCGGATCATATGCCACTCTCTTCACATCAGGATTAAAGCCAAAAACATCATCTGGATAGAATTGGCCAGCCGGATATGCATGACCATTCATCACATGTTCTATAATTGCATCTTCATTGATTGCATGATAAACAGCCTTTCTTACTTTCACATCTGCAAAAGGTCCTTCTTGGGTATTCATACCCAGGAATATCAATCTTAATCCAGGTCTTTGTATTACTTTCACACCATCTGCCTGACTTACCCTTTCAACATCTTGCACAGGCAGGTCCATCAATACATCTACCTCACCACTAAGTAGTGAAGCAACTCTGGTCGCTGGGTTTGAAATAGGTTTTAAAATAGCTTTATCTACTTCAGGTCTTTCACCCCAATAATCTTCATAATAGCTTAAGACCATCTTTTCATCTTTAGACCATGAGCTTAACTGATATGGACCAGTTCCAATTGGATTATTTTGCAGATGCTGATCACTATTTGCTTCCACATAATCCTTTGAATAGATATAAATTGAACAAATTTTTCTCAAAAGCAATGGATAAGGATACTTAGTTTTAACTGCAACTGTATGCTCATCCCTAACTGTGATACTATCTATCTCTGCCACAGATGATTTAAACTGAGATTTGGGATGATTCTGGGCTCTCTCAAGAGAAAATTTAACATCTTCAGCTGTAAAATCATCACCATTATGAAAAGTTACTCCCTGACGGAGATGAAAAACCCAGGTCAGATCATCTTCATTTTCCCAAGAAGTCGCCAATCCAGGTTGAATATCCATCTTATTATCAAGATAGATAAGTCCTTCAAAAATGTTGAAATTAACAGCCAAAGTAGGTGTTTCACTTAGCATTAATGGATCAAGTGTCAATGCATCTGAAGCTGTGGCAATCGTCATTGTTTCAGCCGCCACCCCAAATGATAACAGAAAAAGCAAAGTTAACGTCAGTACAACCAGACCAGTAAATCTTAATTTTTGCATATTATTCTACTCTCCTTCTCTCTACTCGTTATATTAGCTTCTCAATACTCATTACTCATTACTTAATTTCTAGTACTCTTTATTTACGCTTGATTACTACATGATACGCGCAACTACTCGCTACTCACCTCCTTATTTTGATATAAAAAAATCCCTCACTCCAATTAAGGAACAAGGGATATACCAACCTTACGCATATTTATAGTTACCTTAAAAAAAGATAACATGTCAGGATAACAGCAGACATTACTGGTATGACCTACTTAATTCAGCCATACAACTCCCGGGTGAGTTTCATTATAATGTCATTACCGGATTTCAGCTTTCCCGGCTCTCTGTCAAAGATTGATTAAAATTACTCCTCCCGGTCAAACGCTTTAGAAATATTAAATTATATTATTAAAATACTAACAAAAATTTAATTATATGTCAAGAATTTTATTTTATTTTTTCCCCACAATAAGGACAATATTTAATTGCCTCTCTTTCATCTATATTTTCTTCCTCTTGCTGGTCTCTTAATTCTTCCATAAAACCAGAACTTAAAATACCAGTTGGTAGTGCAACTAAACCGATACCTAAAAATGCAATACTACCACTCAATATTCTTCCCCAGACCGTAACAGGATAAACATCACCATAACCAACTGTTGTTAGAGTAGAGATAGCCCACCACAAAGAAGCTAGTATATTTGGAAATGCATTTGGTTGTACTTTACTCTCTAAATAGTACATCAAGGTAGAAGCTATCAAAAGTAAAATTAAAGTAACAATTAATGTAATAAATAGTTCGCTTTTTTTCTTTTCTAATACTTTGCCAACTAATCTTAATGAATTTGAATACCTATTTAATTTAAATAATCTAAGAAAACGGATTATTCTAAGTAAGCGCAGAAATCGCAAATCAAAAGGTATTAACATTGGTAGATAAAATGGTAAGATAGCAAAGAGGTCAACTAAAGCCATTGGTGTAATAATAAATCTAAAAATTGTTTTAGTCTTACTAGCAGATTGATAAATATAATCTGATGTCCATATTCTTAAAAGATATTCTACTGTAAAAATTATTACAGAAAACAATTCAAAGCTACTAAAGATATGCCGATATGGGTAATAGATACTGGAAAAAGACTCTAAAATAATGGCCAGTACATTTAAGATAATAAGGCCTACTATGAAATAATCAAAGACTTCACTAACTTTATCACCTGTTTCTGCCTTTTCAATTATCTCATGTACCCGGTGTTTATAGAATTTTTTTTCCACTGCAAATTCCTCCGAAGAAAAAATCTCCAGATAATATTAGTTTAGTACAATAGCTGCTTCTGGGGTATTTACTCTAAAAGTAAGGGATTCAAAAATAAAAAATTCAATTTTTTCTGAGGTATGATAATTATAGCCAATCGATAGATCCTGGCCAACAATTAATTGATAATCATCTCCTCTGGCTGAAACTAACAAAGCTCTAAAGCCTGGTTCAGTTACAAAAACTATATTATCCCCAATTAAATCTTTAATTTTTTTGATTAATGGATAACCTTGATCAGCCGTTTCATATATTTCTGCATAGAAATTTGCATCTAATAATAATTTATAGGGCCCAGAAACACCTGCTTCAATGAGTTGTTTTATCCCTGTTATTAATTTGGGTACAATCTGAGTTCTATCTCCCGATATATTTAAGGATGGATGTGTTGAATGAGTAACCATGCCACTGACGATATTTTCAAGCCCATAGAATATGATATTGTTTTCTGCTCTAGCAATATTTTTTGCAGCCTGAATAAGTGGTGCTGTATCAACATCTTTTGCGCCACGGGCCAGAGCTTCAAATTCAGAAATTTTTAATTGAAATGGTATTTTCAATTCAATCAAAGGTAGTGTATTTCTAATTGAATAATTAACACCCTCAACTGCATTAGTCTCTATTCGTTGCGAACGTCCTGTATTGACAGAAGCCAATTTTAAACATTTTGGTCCAACAAAATCAGTCACTTTTCGACCATGTAGTTTTAGTTTCAAAATCTCTTTTGCTTCCTGATCAATTAGTTCCCAGGCTGTAGTAGGAATTGGCGCTAAGTTTCTTTTTAAGATATCCATGCTTAATTCTCCTTTATTTTAAATTATTGATCCCCAATGACTGATCACTACTTAGTTCATCTGCTGAGTTCTCTTCTTGATGATCAGCAATTGGCGTTTCGGTAAAAAGAAAAGTTCTCAACATTTCTTCCCAAACTGGATAATTTCTTCTTAACCACTCAATTCCCATCACTGCATGTTCAATCTCTTCATCTCTATTATGTTCCATAATCGATTTAACTGTCTGATCATCAGTTGCATCTGCCCGCTGATTATACCAGCCAATTGCCTCTAATTCTTCTTTGACACTTTGGATAACTCTATGGTATTCGACAGCTTCTTGTGATAAATTTTCTATTGGTTCATGATATTCCACTTTACCTGACCCCCTTAGCTCATTCTCTAACAAACCTATTATATGTAAAGTGGAATATTTTATGCTCTTATAGTTCTTTAAATAAATTTACCATTTCAATAGCAGTCATTGCTGCTTCAAAACCTTTGTTCCCAGCTTTAGTTCCCGCTCTAGAGATCGCCTGTTCAATATTATCTGTAGTTAGAACTCCAAAAATTACTGGAAGTCCTGCATTAAGACCGACACTGGCTACCCCCTTGGAAACTTCTGCTGATACATAATCAAAATGCGGAGTCTCGCCTCTAATGACAGCCCCTAGTGTGATGACAGCATCATATTTACCGGAACTAGCCATTTTTTTTGCAGTAAGCGGTATTTCAAAAGCACCTGGCACCCAGGCAATACTAATATTTTCTTCTCGAAGACCATGTCTTTTCAGTCCATCTAAAGCTCCATCAAGTAATTTATTTGAAATAAACTCATTAAACCTACCTACGACAATCCCTATTTCCATTTCTTCTGCAACTAAATCACCTTGATAATTATTAGTCATAATCAATTCTCCTCTCAATTTTATGAATCCTGATTAAAATTTAATATATGTCCCATTTTTTCTTTTTTCACCTTTAGATAAAATTCATTTTCTGCGTTAGGATCTATTTCCAGTGGTACCCTATCTGTAACCTGCAGTCCATAACCTTCTAAGCCAACAATTTTTTTCGGGTTATTAGTAATTAACCTGATTGTTTTTAAGCCTAAATCTGCCAGTATTTGTGCTCCAATACCATAATCTCGCAGATCAGGATCAAAACCTAGCTCAACATTTGCTTCAACTGTATCTAAACCTTTATCTTGCAGAGCATAGGCTTTAATCTTATTGACTAGACCAATTCCTCTTCCCTCTTGACGCATATAAAGGACCAAACCAGAACCTTCTTTTTCTATCAATTGAAGCGCCGCTTCAAGTTGTTCCCCACAATCACAACGTTTTGAACCAAAAATATCTCCTGTTAAACATTGGGAATGAACTCGAACCAATACATCTTCTTGATTTTCAATATCACCTTTGATAATTGCAATATGTTCTTTATCATCTACCATTGTTGCATATACCTTTATTGTAAAATCACCAAATTCAGTTGGTAAATAGGCTTCTGCAACTTCTTTTACAAAACTTTCTTCTTTTTTACGGTATTTTATGAGCTCTGCAATTGAGATAATCTTTAATTCGTGCTTTTTAGCAAACTTTTCAAGTTCAGGCAGACGGGCCATAGAACCATCTTCTTTTATTATTTCACAAATAACCCCAGCCGGCTTTAATCCTGCCATGCTTGCTAAGTCAACTGCTGCTTCTGTATGACCTGCCCTTCTTAAAACGCCTCCTTTACAGGCACTTAAAGGAAAAATATGACCTGGACGATTAAAGTTTTCTGCTTTACTCTCCGGCTCAACTAATTTTTTAATAGTAAGTGCTCTCTCACCTGCAGAGATACCAGTTGTCGTATCCTGGTGGTCAACTGAAACTGTAAAAGCTGTTTGATGACTATCTGTATTATAATCAACCATCATTGGTAAATTAAGTTCATCAATTCTTTCCCCTGTCATCGGTACACAGACTAAACCTCTGGCCTCTTTGATCATAAAATTAATACTTTCTTGAGTCACCTTTTCTGCTGCCATCAAGATGTCACCTTCATTTTCACGGTCTTCATCATCAACAACTATTATCATTTTACCTGCCTTAATATCTTCTAATGCTTCTTTAATTGTATTCATGCTTATCACCTTCCTAAATAAAGCCATTTTCAGCTAATAGATTTTTGTCTATACTTGTCCTATGCTTAGACTGACCTTGCTGCATCAGCTTGACTACATATTTACCTATTAAATCAGTTTCAACATTAATTTCTGTGCCTGGTTTAATATTTTTTAAGTTTGTATAACTCCAGGTCTCGGGAATCAATGATACAGAAAAAGATTCTTGCTCTACCCTAACAATTGTTAAACTAACTCCATTTAAGGTGACAGAACCTTTATCAACCATAAATTTAGTCAACTCATCATCTATCGCAATCTCTACTAATTTTGCATTTTTCTCAGAGCGAATATTTTTAACCTTAGCTGTTCCATCAACATGTCCGGAAACTAAGTGGCCACCAAAAAAACCATCCGCTCTTACAGCTTGTTCTAAATTGACAGCTGATCCCTTTAGCAAATTAACCAGATTAGTAGCCCGCAGTGTTTCTGGCATAACATCTGCTATAAAGCTGTCCTTACTAAATTCAACGACTGTCAGACAGACTCCATTAACTGCTATACTATCTCCTTTATTGATATCTACTAATACTTTTTGACAGTTTATTTCTAATTGATATTTATCTCTTGCTTTTTTTCTACCTTTTAATTTACCAATTTCTTGAATGATTCCTGTAAACAATATCCCACCTCCTATAGTTTTCCTGTGAGTAGTATATTATCTCCTAAGATTTCAAAACTAACATCTTCTAAATTTTTAACATCTTGCATCAATGCTGGCCCTGGTCCACTAAAGGGAGCAACACCATCTTCACCACCCAGTATTTTAGGTGTAATAAAAGTATATAGCCTGTCCCCTAATCCAGCATGTAAAAATGAATGATTGACTCTACCTCCACCTTCAACTAAAATACTACTAATACCACGGCTATGTAAATTACGTAATAAGTCAGCTAGTGGTATCCTACCCTCACTATTTAAAGGTAAAGTTAAGATTTCTACATTCTGCTTAGCTGTAACAAGTGTTCTTTTAACTTTATCAACTTTTTCACCTGTTACAATTAATGTAGTGGCAGGCGAATCATGATTAAGAACCTTAGCAGTAGTTGGTATTTCAAGTCTTGCATCAAGAATGACTCTCATACTGTCTTTTCCTTCTTGATTGGGTAGCCGTGTAGTTAAGCGAGGATCATCACTTAATACCGTGCCAATACCTACCAAAATAGCATCTACCTTATGCCGAATTTGATGGCCTCTTTCTCTAGACATTTCATTTGAAATCCATTTCGCATCTCCTGTTTTAGTGGCTAGATAGCCATCAGTTGTCTGGGCAGTTTTTAAATAGACAAATGGATAATCAGTAGTAATATATTTTATGAAAATCTCATTTAACTTCACAGCTTCATCTTTTAAAAGCCCTACTTCAACTTCAATACCTGCTTCCTGCAACTTTTTTATACCACGACCAGCCACAATTGGATTGGGGTCTTCCATAGCTATTACAGCTTTTTTGATACCAGATTTAATAACTCTTTCTGCACAGGGAGGTGTTTTTCCATAATGACTACATGGTTCCAATGTCACATAAATAGTGGCTCCTTCTGCTGCTTGACCTGCTTCTTGTAGTGCATGGACCTCCGCATGTGGCCCGCCATATTGCTGGTGATAACCCTGCCCAATAATCTTACCCTCTTTAACAACTAAAGCTCCTACCATGGGATTTGGACTGGTATATCCTTCTCCCTTTCTAGCTAAATTAATTGCCTGTTCCATAAATTCTTGCTCTTTAGACTTCAATAAAATTCCTCCTTTGAAAAAACAAAAATCCCCACCAAAATAGGAAGGGATTAATAATATCTAATAACAAAAAATCACTAACTCCCTTCCAGACTGTACTGTCGGTTCTGGAATTACACCAGATCAACCCTGAGGCTTGTGGACTTTACCACCGGTAGGGAATTTCACCCATCCTTGTTAGTATTATAGATTATTTTATTTAAATTTATATTTATCATATCATTTATTCACTTTAATGTAAAAAAAATTTCAAGCCAGCTTCTAGTCAGCGTTAACGTTTGTGTCAAGTTAGCGTTGAAGTCAGCAGCAAAGTTAACATCAATTTAGTGCCAATCATATTATTTATTAAAAGGAGTATAAAAATGTTTGAAAAAGCAAAAGTATATAATGAATTAGTTTCAAATACATTTCCCGCAAATAAAATTTTACCTGGCTATACATTAGAAGATATAATCCGAGCAGGAATAAAAGCTAATCAGGATAAATTAATAGAGCTTTTAGAGCCAGAAAAAGTATTTACTTTAATAGTTAATGCTTTAGAAAACCAAAGATCATTTTCCCTAATTAGATTAGGTGATGGGGAAGCTTTTACTCTCGCACAAGGTTTATCAAAAACAGTTGCAGAACTAAAAGAGATTGATTTTTTAGAATATGCAGGTCTAAAAGTACCTGACTATCAAGCCAGAGATAGACTGGTAGAATCAATTAAAATGGCTAATCTTGTAGGAGTACCTACTAGTTTATTACCCAATTTTCTTCCTCTTTTATATGAAGGATTTAAATTAAACAAGATAAACATTAATAAACTAGTCTTAACTAGTGCAACTATTAATTATACTCTTCACAGTCTTAATTACTGGCCAAAAATATTAAATATAAAGGGTATTAAGGTTGCTATTGCTGGAAATAAAGCCGATTTATTAGCAAAAGTTTTAAAAGATTACTGTCAGATTTCTGGTATTGTTCCTAAATTTGCAGGTGTAGCTGATCTAGATAGAGTTCTGGCCAAACTAAATAAGTATCAGTTTGATCTTCTATTAGTGCCTGCTGGCATAGCGGCAGCAATTATTTGTCCAATAGCAGCAAAGAAATTTAACTGTGTTGCCTTTGATCTGGGCCATTTAGCTAATCAGATAATTAAACATCCCGATGAAATCAATGCGCAAACTGACTGATAAAATTATGGTTTATTTTACATGGTAATATCCATTGACTGAATAATTACTGAGTGTTATACTAACCTCACAATACATGAAAGGAGTTCCTCAAATGAAAAAATATTCCATTTTAACTGTTGTTCTTTTAGTCTTTGTCATGCTTTTGTCTGTCAGTACAGTTCAAGCCGAAGTCAGAACTTATAGGGTGCAAAGTGGCGATTCCCTCTGGAATATTTCTCAGAGATTTGAAGTTCCAGTTAATCAAATTATGCAGAGAAACAATATTGTAAATCCAACAAATCTCTATGTTGGACAAGGTTTAGTTATTACCCGGACTAATAATAAAATTACTATTACTTTTGGCAATAATACTAATACTAATAATACTACCAGATATACTGTAAAAACTGGTGATACACTCTGGAAAATAGCCAATAAATTTGGCACTACTATGGAAAAATTAGTCTCATTAAATAGCAACATTGATAGTAACTATAACCTTTATATCGGACAAAAACTCGTGATTTCAAGTCAAAATAATCAACCAGAACCAACTAATTCCTACTACTATGTTAAACCTGGGGATATTCTCTGGAATATCGCCCAAAAATTTAATACAACTGTAGCTAAATTAGTAGAATTAAATGATATTCAAAATGCTTATGACCTTTATGTTGGACGCAGATTGATTGTTGAGAAAAATACTGGAAACCAGAATTACCCTGAGTATCCACAGTATCCTGAATACCCAGATTATAATCCCGGCGGAAATAATTCAGCTCCAGAATATAAGCCCTATACTTTTTATAAAGTTAAAGCAGGCGATTTATTTTGGAATATAGCCGACCACTTTGGTGTAAGAGTATCTGAACTCATAAATGAAAATAATATTACAGATATTAATCAAATACAAGCTGATAGTATTATTGTTATCCCACTTGAGAATTCTGCCAAGATTGCTAAGATTAGACGTCAAAACAAAGAATTAAATAATTACTATCAAGTAAAACAAAATGAAACATTATCAGAAATAGCTAATTATTTTAACATTCCTGAAAAAGTTATTAGCTTAATTAATGATCTGGACAATGAAGCAACTCTTTATAGAGGTAAAAAACTATTAATGCCAATTAGTCTTGCATTCACAAAAGCACATCAAATTTATACAGTCAGACAAAATAATGAACCACTTCATAAAATAGCATCTGATAGAAGCTTATCTATGCAAGCAATTCTTAGAGCTAATTATATGAATGATTTGAATGCTAAATTTAAAGCAGGTACAAAATTAATCCTACCACAAGATGAAGACAGTAAAACAAGATGGACCTTTTATAAAGATGGCAAACCAGTAAATTCATTTTTTTCACAGTAAATATTCTTTCTCTACCCTGCAATATTGCAGGGTATTTTTTTTTTATCAAGTAGTTAGTATAGTGCTGTTCTATTTTTTACATAATAGATTATAATAGGATGGTGAAATTAAGCAAATGAAAATAATTGAAAAACTAAAAAATATATTTGAAAATAATAATAAAATTTATAATCAGGAATCTTTAAATCTGGAAGACCGGGACAAATTATTACATAAAATTAAGTTTAAAAATAGCATGAATGAAAATATTGAACAGATTAAAGCAGTTTTTGGAGAAAGTTATGATCTTAATTTCAGAAAAATTAAAATTGGTCAGGAAAAGAAAGTAGCTGTTCTCTTCTACATCTCTGGTTTAGTTGATTCTAATGCGATAAATGATCTTCTGAAAAATTTAGAAGTTGATTTATTGCAAATAAATGAACATTTAAAGAAAAAGAAAGTTGATCTAGAATATATCAGTGACCATATTCTAGATAATCAAGATGTTGAACTACTAGATGATTTTGATAATGCAATGGAAAAAGCCACCAACGGGTCTTCTATTTTATTATTTGAAGGAAGTTCGTTCTGCATGGTCTGTGAAACTAAAGGTTTAAAATTGCGTAGTATTACTGAACCTAATTCAGAAATGTCTATAAGAGGCCCCAGAGATGGTTTTATAGAAAGTATCGTGACAAATTCTTCTCTGCTCAGACGCAGAATTCATTCACCCCATCTCTGGATTAAAGATATGAAAATAGGTTCACTTTCCCGAACCAGAGTTGCAATGGCATATATTAAAGGTCTGGCCAGTGAAGAATTAATTGAAGAAATTGAAACTCGGCTTAGAAAAATAGATTGGGATACTATTTTAGAGTCAGGCTATATTCAAGAGTTTATCATAGATCAACCGAAAACCATTTTTCCTTTAGTTGAAAGAACAGAAAGGCCGGATAAAGTAATATCCAATCTAGTTGAAGGAAAAATTGCAATCTTAACTGATAACACTCCCTTTGTGCTTATTCTGCCAACTACCTATAATATGCTTTTACAGGCACCAGATGACTATTATGAAATTTTCCCTATTGGTAGTTTCATAAGATTACTAAGATTTATTGCTTTTCAAATGTCTACCATACTACCAGCATTCTATATAGCAGTAATTACTTATCATCCCGAATTATTACCGGTCTCCCTTTTCCTAAGAATCGCCGCCACCAGAGAAGGGCTACCTTTCCCCATTCTTTTTGAATCTCTTCTTATGGAAAGTATTTTTGAAGTACTGAGAGAGGCTGGCCTACGTTTACCAAGATCAATCGGTTCTGCCATCAGTATTGTAGGTGCACTGGTGTTGGGAGAAGCTGCCATCAATGCAGGACTCGTTTCTCCTCCCATGGTAGTAATTGTTGCCCTGACAGCTATTGCCTCATTTACAGCACCAAGTTATGCCCTGGCTTCATCAGCCCGCATGCTTAGATATTTTTTCATTTTACTTGCTGGAGCTCTGGGTCTTTATGGAATTCTAATCGGATTTATATTATCCTTAGTACACCTCTGTTCCCTACGCTCATTTGGCCAACCCTATATGCAGCCTTATGCTCCTCTCATCTGGAGTGATCTAAAAGACTCAATAGTCAGACACAATTTGTGGAACCAGGTTAAACGGCCAAAATTGTTCGGTGGAAGAACACCAGATAGACAACCAAAATACCAGAAAAAAACTTCACCTGAGGAGGATACTAAATAATGGCAAAAGAAAGAATTGCTGGTCACCAACTATGGTTTATCATATTTTTAATGCGCTCCACCATTATTGTCTCATTTTTGCCTGTTCTAACCTCAGCAGATGCTCTCCAGGATGCCTGGATATCCGCTATTTTGGCTCTAATAGGATCAGTACTTTTTGTATATTTTTTTAATTTGTTAGATCAGCGCTTCCCCCATACAACTATTGTGGAATACAGTCAAAAATTATTAGGAAGATGGGGCAGTAAATTGTTAAGTATTATTTTATTAGGCTTTTTTCTTCTTTTTGCTTTTTCTGAAATAAGATTATATGGTGAACTAATTAAAACAGGTTTTCTGGTTCATACACCTCTTTATGTCACCATCATATTAATGCTGATAGTTAGCACAATCTGTGCCTATTTGGGCGTTGAAGTACTGGCAAGGACAGCCGATTTTCTTGGTATCATATTTATTATACTCCTATTTTTATTGATTGTTATTCCTTTAAAAGCTTTTGATTTCAAGAATATTCAACCAATCATGGCCCGGGGAATGGGACCTGTAATACGGGGAACTCTTTTACCAATATCCCTTATTAATCAGATGTGGATTATTGGTATTTTAAATGCAGATACAAATAAGAGTAAATATAAATTTTGGATTCCAATATCTGCTGTAGGTGCTTCTATAACTTTTCTGGTTTTAGTTGTATTCCTAATTATTGGCGTAATTGGAGCTTATCAAGGTGCTAATTCAGTCTTTCCTTTACTAACTATGTTAAGATCTGTACAGATAAGTGAATTCCTCCAGCGAACAGAATCTGTTGTTGTATTTGGTTGGGGATTGTCCTTATTTACTACCGTTACAGCTTATATTTATGCTATTTCTAAAATATTAAGTCAATTATTTAATTTAAAAAGTTATCAATTCATGACAATTCCTACTGGTTTAACAGTTAGTATTTTAAGTCTAGTTGTATTTGATGATCTTTTCAGTATCAGTAGTTTTTTTTCTATAGAAACGTTCGCTAAATATGGTTTGTATTTTTTGGTAATAACTTTAACCTTACTCTGGATTGGATACGGTTTCTATAAATTCCGGAATGGAGAGAATAAAGAATGAAAAAAATATTATTATTTCTTTTAATTATATTTATGATGATTATCTTATCTGGCTGTTGGGATAATAATGATCCAGAAGATTATGCACTCGTTTTAGCCGCAGGCTATGATTTTGATCCAGCCACAGAACAATATATAGTTATCTTTCAAATTTCCAATCCATTATTAGCAAAAGGGGCAGAAAGCAATGTAACTGATCATCCACCCTATTGGGTCGTCAGTGGTAAAGGGGCTACACCAATTGATGCAGTAATAAATATTCGTAAAAAAATACCTAGACTATTAAATTATAGCCATCTAGGTATATTAGTATTATCCGAAGAAATAATTACAAAAGAAGGTGTAATTGGTATCATTGATACTCTGGCTCGCTCGCGCCAGAGTAGACCTATTTTAAATATTGCTGTTGCCGAGGGGGATGTAAAAAAAGTTTTGACAGCAAATTTTCCTATTGAAACCACCAATGGTCAAGGGCTAATAAAATTGTTAAGAAATATATCTAATCAATTGTCCGGTATAATTACTCAAAATGGGCGAGAATTTCTTATTAAATTATCTACTCCTGGTATTGAAGCTTCTGCACCTATTATCAGCCTCCAAGAAAAAAAAGATGCTTCAGATCAGAAAGCGGAAAAACCCAAACCAGATGATCCTCCCAAAATAGAAATTGACAGTATGGCAACATTTTATCGGGATAAAATGTCTGGAAAACTTAATAAAATGGAAACTAGCGGATGGTCCTGGATAACAAATCAAGCTATGATTCCTGGAATTAATTTTATACATCCTGGTAATGAAAAAGCACGGATCCATGTCACAGTTCATAATTTTTCTACTCAGGTGAAACCAGTTATGAAAAACAACAAGCCACTTATACGGATCAAAACAAAGGTAACCGGGCGTATTGAAAGCATTACTGGTACCAGTAATTATAAAAAACAATCTATAATCACTAAGGAAATGGATCAAAGATTAGCCAATAAAATTGAAGAAGAGATCGCTAAATCCATCAAAAAGGCACAATCTTTAAAAAGCGATATCTTTGGTTTTGGTAATGCATTTTATCGTTTAAAATATAAGGAGTGGCTTAAAATGGAAGCTAACTGGCCCGAAATTTTTGCAAATTTACCTGTAGAGATCGAAGTGGAAGGAAATATTGGTCGTACAGGTCTGATTAACAAGGGAATTATAATAAAATAAATCAATATGGAAAAGGAGGTCCTAAAAATTAATGTTGCTATTATGGGGGCTGGACTGGCTGGTTTAGCAGCGGCTATAACTTTAGAAGAAAACGGCATTAACCCAAGCATTTATGAAAAGAGATCACAGGTTGGTGACAGATTTTTCAATTGCGAACTATTATTATCAGTTCTTTCTAAACCAATAGATGATGCTATAAAGTATTTTGCCGAAGAACACAAGATATTCTTACAACCACAATCAAATATCAGAAAACTAATTATACACTCTGAAAATAACTCAGCTGAAATAACTGGTCATCTAGGTTTTACAAACCTACGTGGCCGGGCTGAAAATTCATTTGAAAAACAATTAGAAAAACAAGTAAATAGTAAAATTCATTTTAATTCCCAGAAGTCATATGAAGAACTATTACATGCATATTCACATGTTATACTAGCAACTGGCGATGCCACATATGCTACAAAAATTACTGAATATGATGTTGATCTAACCGTTACGCTTAAGGGAGCTATTATAGATGGCAATTTTGATATTGATACCGTAGAAGCCTGGTTAAACCACAAATTTGCTCCCCTGGGCTATAGTTACCTTATCCCGATCACTCAGCAAAAAGCAAATATTGTCATTGCTTACCCTGATTATCCTGAAAATCAAAAATATGATATTAATAAACTCTGGGAAAATTTTTTAGATGAAATAGCTGTCATTATTGGACAAAATTTTAAAATGAAAAGAGATTTTGAAGTTACAAGATATATAATTGGTAAATCTAAATATCCGAGAATAGGCAATACTTTTTTGGTTGGTAATAATTTTGGCTCTATTATGCCATTTTTAGGATTTGGTCAGGTTGCTTCATTATTGACAGGTATTTATGCAGCACATGATATCTGTGGATTAGGAGACTATACTGAACTAACAAGTAAATTAGTTAGCAGTTATCATGAATCCTTAACTTTAAGAAGAACATTGGAAAAGTTGGATAATGCAAAATTAGATATACTGGTCAAAGGATTAAAAGGTAAGGTTGGCCAAAAAGTATTTAATGGAGAGTTCAATTATCTTAAATTAATTAGCAAATTATTACCCTAGTCATAGCTAAGAAAGCCTCGCCTATAAAATAGGCGGGGAGAATATCAAGCTAATTAGTTTAAAAAATTAGGTTAGACTAAAATATCTTTAGTCTAACCTTTTTTCTTTAGATTGCCTGGATTATCTTTTCCCATTTGCTTTCACTCAATGGTCTATCAAAACTTCTTAACTCAGCTAATCTAAATCCATGCTTTTCCGCTAAATTTCTGGTAAATAAAATACTATCTAAATTTACTCCAGAAGAACCAATACTGGTGTTCTGGTAATGATGATCCAGCGCAAGTAGCATGGTTTCTGCCATACAGGCATAGACAAGTCCTTTTTTAAAACCAAAGTTCCACCCCATAGAAGGTTTTCCGGGCACCTCTATGATTCCACCATCTATCATTAATACATCAGGTCGCTGCTGCGCTACTTCTTCGCTTACATTTTTAGGACGTGAAATATCACAGACAACTGCAC
Organism: Halanaerobiales bacterium; assembly: GCA_016278485.1. Taxonomy (GTDB): domain Bacteria; phylum Bacillota; class Halanaerobiia; order Halanaerobiales; family Halanaerobiaceae; genus JADQBT01. The sequence continues at coordinate 14,100 of JADQBT010000002.1, read as the reverse complement.
CGTGTTTTAAAATATCTGGAGTGATAAATTTCGAAATATTATTTGTAGCACTAATCGTAACATCTGCTCTTGGTAACATTTCTTCAATCTGAGTTGAGATAGCAATTGGATTTTTATATGGATCAGTATCTAATAATTCACTCGCAAATTCAATAAATTCATTTAAATCAGCATCTGACGAGGGAAAATGTAAAAATTGCTTTACCTTATCTCCTATACTTCCAGGATTAAACTGAACACCATTAGCTAGTTGATTTGCAATAAATTGATAAATCTCACCAGCTATTCTGGTTAATCTTTTTCTACTTGATACACTATTATCAGGATTTCCTAGCAATATTAATTGTGATACATATTGTGACATTAAGACAGCAGTACCTTTACCAATAGAGCCAGTAGCACCAACTATAGCAGCAATAGAATTCTCAAGTGAAATATTAAGACGTGTAAGAGCGTTTAATACTGCATCAACTGCAGCAACTACAGTATAACTATTACCTGTTGTAATAGGCATTTCATGATTGCGTATGTAAAGTCCGCCCATGGTGACAACTGATGTATAAGCACCAAGACCTACTATTTTTGCGCCCCTCTCTTTAGCAAGTTTAATTGCTTTTTTCACCTGGTCTAAGGATTTATCCTTAGTCATCTCTAATAATTCTTCTGTAGTATGAGGAATTGCTATAAATTCTCCATAAACTTCTTTCCCGCTTTTAGCTTTTATCCTTGTTTGTCCAGCAACAAAAGGTTCGACAAGATTATTCCAACGTCCTGTTAAATTTTTCAGTTCTTTTTCACTAAAGACTTCTAGGCTACTGTCAAATTCGGGATAATTATTAATATCAAGCGGATGTACCAAAAATGCAAATCTACCTTCATCACTTTTTGGATTAGCTTTGGCATCATTAAGAAAATCATTCTTATATGCAGGATATTCTCGGTCATCATCAGCATCAATTAGATATGCTATTAACTTAGCAGTATTGCCTTTATCTAATACTTCTAACATATTCTCAATCCCATTGACCGCAGCAATAGTTTGTTTACGTGTCAAACATAATGGTGGTTCAATTCTGATTACATTATTACCATTTAAAGTAGGAGCAACTCTTATCTTCTCTTTGTTTAATAAATAGCTAGATAATATTGGTGTTAATAATTCCTGTTCAGCCATCACTCCCAACAAGCTCCCTGGAAAAGTATCTTTAGTAATATTAAATTCAATACCCAACATATAACCTTTACCACGGATTGATTTGATTAGATTTGGATATTTTTCATGTAAATTCTCTAATCTCGCTTTAAATTCCTTACCATTTGTTTTGACCTGTTTGATAAGATGCTGATTATCTCTATCTAAAATATCAAGGACTTTCTTACCAATTCTACAGGCTAGAGTATTCCCGGCAAAGGTGGAAGAGTGTTTATTGGCAAACTTTTCATTATATACTTCTTCTGTACTCAGACATGCACCAATCGGAATTATTCCTCCCCCTAAAGCTTTAGCTAAGAGCAAAACATCTGGATCTAGATCTTCATGCTCACAGGCAAATAATGAACCAGTGCGCCCTAAACCAGTCTGCACTTCATCTAGCACAAATAATACACCATATTCATGACAGATTTTTTTGGCATTTTTCAAATAACCTTCCGGAGGAACTACAATTCCACCTTCTCCCTGAATTGGTTCTAAAATAAATGCTGCATAAAAATTTGGTTTTTCTTTTAATTCTTTTTCTAAAGCTTCTAAATTACCATATTCAATAGCTGAAAACCCTTCTACTGGAGCATAAAAATCTGCTTGATAGTCAGGGTTGCCAGTGGCAGATAAAGAACCCAAGGTTTTCCCATGAAAACTATTTTTAGTTGTTAAAATTCCTTTACGACCTGTTGCAGATCGACATAATTTTATGGCAGCTTCGACAGATTCTGTTCCACTATTACTAAAAGTAACATACTGTAAGTCTCCTGGTGCAAGTTCTATTAACCGTTCGGCTAATTCACCAGCTGCTTTAAGTGATGATGGCTGAACCAGAGATGGCTCTCCTGAATCTTTAACTTCCATTATGCAATCCCAAATTTCTTTCGGATTGTAACCAAAGGGGACAGCACCATAGTTAGCTATACAATCAAGATATTTGTTATTCTCACTATCATATAAATAACATTCTTCTCCTTTTATGTACTCTTTGTCAAGTTTAATATCTGCAAATAGTTCACCTAAATGTGGATTAACAAACTGAGTAAAATTATGCATTGGGTAATAATTCCTCCTCTGCTATTTATTATACACTATAATCCATTTTTTTAAAATAATAATATCTACTTAAATTAGTTTTACATTAACCTTAAACATTAATTTAGATATGAATTCTTAAATTCCTGCCTCATCTGCAAGAAAAATAAAAAAGAGCCAGTAAAGGCCCTAAGGTCGATGCTATAACTGGAGCTGGTGATGGGACTCGAACGGACAACCTACTGATTACGATTTATTTTTTAGAGTATTTTAGAGTATTTCACAGTTTCTCTCCATTATTAAGATGTTAGACCGCTCTAACTTACACTTTGTTGTAAAAGAAATCATATAATATTACAAGAAATAATAATTGAAATATTAATCTTATGCATTAGAAGGTGAAAAATATGAAACAAAGTCCTACAGCTTATTCTAATATATTTTGGCATTTTACTGGAGCACCAAAATTTAAAGTAGAGGCAAAAATTAATAAACCTGGAGATATGATAAACTCACAATATATAAAAAAAGAAAAAACAGATAAAGAAGCATTGAATATTCTAAAAAAAATACTTGTGGAAAAAAAGTTATTAGCCACAAGTATAGAAGAAGTTATAAAAGATATTGAATCAAAATCTTTTTGTTGTGTATGCGACCTCCCCCTTCACGATCTCACAACTCATTCTAAATATTATGGTAATGTTGCAATTGGATTCTCTTCTGAATCTATCTACAAAAACTTCAATCCAGTTTTTTATATAAATATTGAAAAATTAGAAATATTATCAGAAATATGTAATAAAGACAATAATATTTTTAGGAATAAATCAAATAGAACATCATCTACTTCAAAACCAAAATTATCTTCAGTACAATTTAAAAACTATATAAAAATAACCGATTTTAATGAAGCTACTAATGAAACATTTTATAGAGAAAAAGAATGGAGATGTTTAGAAAATTATAATTTTAAATATGAAGATGTTTCAGCTTTAATTGTTCCCAAAAAGTTTATTTCTGAAATTGGAGATTATTTAATCAAACAAAATTATAAGAATGTATCAATTATATCCTGGGAATTTATTGAAAAAACATAATTTAGACTAATATAACTTCAGTAATTTTTGTTGGTTTTAATATCCTGTAAGAATCTGATTCTTACAGGATATTAATGTATACTTAATACTAAAAATTTTACTGTATCCCATACTCTTCCACCCTTTAATCTGTCTACCATAAGGGGATCGCATCAGTGAATAGGCCCTTTGATTATTAGTTTAAATCACTAACCTAGAAGGTAACTGTTTTATTTGCCCACTCAACCATTTCCACACAATCTATCATTGTTGAAATAGGACAGGCAACAGTATCATCCATCTGGCGAGATTTCAAACAAGTTCCACAGGCTAATATCTCTCCTCCTTCATCAGCGAATATTTCCGGTTGAAACCGCTACATCATCAAGTTTTTCAACAATTTGATTGCCGTCAAATCCTATAAAACTTATATTTAAAGTATTTGGCAATCTTTTTGTTGGATGGCCATTTAGTTTGATAATATCAGCAAATTTATTCTACACATAATACTTCTTTACCCAATAAAAAAATTATTCCGAGATAAAATAACTATAATAGTCTATAATGGAACAAAACTGCCTATTCTACGTCTAAATGTTTTGAAGGGAGTGAAGAATGAATGGAACTATCCGATAATGAACTAGTTAAGCAAATTAATAACGGTAATCAACAAGCATTTACAGAACTAATTCAACGTTATCAACACAAAGTATATAATTCAACCTACCGCATCTTAGGTAACCACGAAGATGCACTTGACATGGCCCAAGAGAGTTTTATTCGCGTATATAAAAGTATTGGTAAGTTTAAAGGAAATTCTAGTTTCTCTACCTGGTTGTTTCGTATTACAACAAATATTTGCCGAGATGAATTAAGAAAGAGACAACGCAATTTAAAAACAGACAGTTTCTCCCAGGCCAAAGATCAGAAAAAAACTTTAAAAAATCTAGAAGAAATAGATAATCCTGAAAAGATAACGATGAGTAATGAACTTAATGCAACTATTCAAAAGAAAATCGATCAATTACCTTCTAAACAAAAAACCGTATTTGTCTTAAGAGAATTTGAGGGACTAAGTTATAAAGAAATTGCAGAGGTTTTAGAGATTTCCATTGGTACCGTTAAATCAAGATTAAGTAGAGCACGTATTGTAATGCGTGAAGATTTATATAAAATAATTGAGAATGGAGGGTTAAAATGAAACACGAAAAAATAAAGGAATTATTAGCACTTTATTTTGATAATGAGCTAACAAATCAAGAAGAGCAATTAATCAAAGAGCATCTACAAAATTGTCAAGAATGCCAACAAGAATTAAATCAGTATCAGGAAAATCAGAATTTACTAAACTCTCTACAAAAAGAAAAAGCACCAATTGATTTTGTAGAATCTATTTTAGAAAAAGTTGATGAAGATAAAAAAAGAGAATACACAGGTGTAAATAAGAAAAAAAATCTAATTAATAGAATTAAAGATCTCTTTACTCTACCGGTTAGAATGCCAGTTGGGATAATTGCTTTAATGACTGCCATCTTATTAATATCTTTAACTGGCTTGCCAGGCACTCTCTTAAATGATAATAGATCCTTAGATAATGATTTTCAAACAAGAGATGAATTATCATTCTATCGAACTACTCAAGATGCAAAAATGCAAACTGCAGAAAGCTTACCAGAGCAAAATAGCAATCTGCTGACAGATGATTCGCTTAATAGAGAGTCTGCACAAAAAATAATAAAAAGAGCCAATCTGGTTATTGAATTAAAAAATATTGAGGAGATTAACACGAATATCATCAATCTAGTAGAAAAACACAATGGATATATAGCTAATTCTAGAAATTGGCTTAATCAGAATAAACAAAAGTTCTATTGGTTCGAATTAAAGATACCTGCAGAAAATTTTAATCAGATATTGCAACAATTAGCTACTAAAGAATATGGTCAAATACTTTCACGTTCCATCTCAAGTCAGGATGTAACGGAAGAATATATTGATTTAGATATAAGATTAAATAATCTCTTATCACAAGAAGAAAGATACAGACAATTACTTGATCAGGCTTCAGAAGTCGAAGAAATTTTAAAAATAGAAAATGAACTTAATAGAGTTAGAACTGAAATTGAAAGTCTACAAGGACGCAAAACTTATCTGGATAATCAGATTAATTTTAGTACAATTGCTGTTGAATTTCACCAACCAGAACCAATAAGTTCTGGAACTCTTGATTTCATGCGGGCAATTAGAAATGCAATTAGCAATATGGTAGATCACGTTTATAAAATAATAATTTTTATCGGAACTATGCTACCCTATTTGTTTATTTTTGCTATTGCTTATCTATTCTATAGAAAATTTAACCGCCACTAAATATAAAAGCCCTAACAGTTAAAACTAATTGTTAGGGCTTGCCTTATAAGTTTTATATGATTTATACTTTAGTCTATAATTTGATAATCTGTATTTTTCCTTTTAAACCACTTTATAGTTTCAAAGGCTAATAAATAGATAGCACCTGCTGTAAATATTTTTACCCAATCTTCAAACAAAAGTGGCGCATATTCTAGAAATGAACTAAGAGGAGTATAGATAACAATTAATACTAAAATTATAGAGATTAAAATCGAGTAGAGTATTTTCTTATTATTAAAGAAATTTAGATTGAATAAACTGGTAAATTTATATCGCCTTGACATGATATTTATAAACTGACAGAATACAATTGTTAAATAAGTTATAGTGGTAGCTCTTGGATATAATGGATGATCAGCTGAAAAAGCTTCGCCACGACCAACAGCAAAAAGATAATAATTTAAAAATGCTAAAGAACCCATCAGTACGCCGAGAAAAACAACTTCACTGGCAGTACTCTTATTTACCATATGCTCATCCTGATCACGAGGTGGAGTCACCATCAAATTTTTAGAGCCAGGGTCAAATGTCAGAGCTGTTAAAGGTAATATCTCTGCTAAAAGATCAATAGATAATATCTGAATAGCAAGGATGGGTATGGGTAGATCAAAAATAGCTACGCCAAGCAGACCTAAAAGAACAACCGAAAGTTCAGCCCCATTAGTAGTTAAAGAAGCAAGTACTGTTTTTTTAAGATTATTATAGATTGTCCTACCTTCTCTAATTGCATGAACAAGGGTAGGATAACTATCATCAAGTAGTACAAGTTCAGCCGCCTCTTTGGAGACATCTGTACCCATCTGTCCCATGGCAACACCAATATGGGCACTTTTTAAAGCAGGAGCATCATTAACACCATCACCAGTCACTGCTACGATTTTATCCTGCTCTTTTAGATTTTTAACAATACGTAACTTATCCTCAGGTGAAACCCGCGAAAAAATAAGAGAATTATTTGCGTCCATTATAGCTTTTAATTCATTATCAGAAATTTCCTCCAGATCTTTACTTGTAAAGACAGGTACATCTTTACCAGCACCTAAATTAATTTCTTCACCAATAGCTTTAGCTGTTATTGCATGATCACCTGTCATAATAAAGGTATCTATATAAGCAGCCTGCGCATCTCCAATTGCTTCTTTTACCCCTTCTTTAGGTGGATCTATCATTGCTACTAGACCTAAAAAGACAACATCTCTTTCAATTTCCTCCATTACATAATCTGTCTCGTCAGGATTAAGTCTCCGATAAGCTATGGCTAACACACGCATTGCCTGTTTAGAATATTTTTCGTTTATAGAATTGAGCATCTCTTTATCTTCTTCAGTTATTTCAACTTTTTTTCCATCACGATAGATATGTTTTGTAATAGAAAGAACACTATTGATGGCACCTTTCATTGTTAAAATATTCATATCTTCTATCTCTCTGACAGAGCTCATTCTTTTCCGTTCTGAATCAAAACCAAATTCATGCAATTCTGGATTTTCTTCATCCTCTTTTGAAGAACGCACACCTAATTTAGTTGATAAAGTGATCAGGGCTGCTTCAGTCGGATCACCAATCGGATACCAACCAGCATGATCATCGTCTGGAGGATGTATTTCTGCATTTGAAGCCATTGTAGCCGCTTCAAATAACATGGAAAGTTCTTTGATCTCTTCTTTATCTAATGGTTTATCATCTTCATGTAAAATATCGCCTTCTGGTTCATAACCAAGCCCTGTAATACTATATTCTTGACCATCAAACCAAACAGACTTTACTGTCATTTCATTTTTCGTCAGAGTACCTGTCTTATCAGTAGCAATAACATTTGTTGAACCAAGAGTTTCAGCAGATGATAATTTTTTAACAACTGCGTTTCTTTTTGCCAGACGGTCAACACCCTGAGAAAGCGCAACTGTGACCTGCATAGGAAGAGCCTGAGGCACGATAGCAATTGTAATACCAAGTCCAAAGATTAATGCAAAGTATAAGTCTAATCCTCGGAAAATACTTATCCCAAACAATATAATACCAATAAAAACGGCAAAAATAGCAAGCCTATTAGCAACGATTGTTAATTCTTCCTGTAGAGGTGATTTAGACTTATCTTCTTCTTGAGTTAATCTAGCTATCTTACCCATTTCTGTTTCCATACCTGTCTCAACAACTACCGCTTTGGCTGATCCAGAAGCTACATTAGTACCTAAAAAGACCATATTACCCAGGTCACCGAGTGCACTCTCTGCTTCGATTATATTACTATGTTTTTCTTGGGGCAGGGACTCTCCGGTTAAAGATACTTCATCAGTACGGAGATTAAATGACTCAATAATTCTACTATCAGCAGGTACCTTATCTCCTTCTTCCAACGAAATTATATCACCTGGCACCAATTTTTGTTGGGCTAACTCTCTGACTTCACCATCTCTAAATACTTTAGCCGGAGACTGGACTAATTTTTTCAAAGAAGACATAATTGCTTCTGCTTTGTTTTCCTGAAAAAAACCTACAATTACATTAATAACAACAATGGCAAACATTACAGCTGCATCACGAAGGCTTCCAATAATTAATGACATAGCCGATGCAACAACAAGCATGATTGTTAATACATCTTTAAACTGAGAAAAAAATAGTAACCACTTTGGTGTACCGTGAGTAGCAATCAACTCATTATTACCATATTCCTTTAATCTCTTAGTAGCTTCATTCTCCGATAGGCCTTCCTTTTTCGTATTAAGTTTTGCAAAGACCTCATCTATTTTCTGTTGATAAAAATTGCTTTCTATCATATATGTAAATTCTCCTTTACTAATTAATAAAATAGTCTAAATTATTATATGTAATAATTGATTATTTATCATTATTAATAATATTTTCAATATCTTCCGCAACTTTTAGCGGGAAACCGCTGACTCAGATATAGCAAGTCTTTTAGCCAAAGCTTTAACACAAAAGTTCTTTGTTAAAAGTAATTTTAAAAAAGTTAGCCTCTGTTAAATAAACCAAAGACTAACTTTTATTTCAAGGTATTTTCAGCTATTATATTTTAATGAATCTTAGATTTAGAATTTTAAATTAAACTAGATAGTTTGCAATCATATTAAATAAATAACCGACAAATACTATTGAGACACCAGTAATAGTTACAAAAATAGCTATTAATTTTGGTTTAATAACTTTTCTAAGTAAGACCATTGCTGGTAATGATAACGCAGTTGTTGCCATCATAAAAGATAAAGCTGTGCCAATGCCAACACCCTTACTTATTAAAGCTTCCGCAATAGGTATTGTTCCAATTGCATTCGAATAAAGAGGGATACCTATCAATACTCCAACAAGAACTGCAAAGGGATTATCAGGACCTGCATATTTGGCCAGAACAGGTGCAGGAGCCCAACCATGAATTACCGCTCCAATTCCGATTCCAATAATTAGATAAATCCAGACCCTACCAACAATTTCTTTAACATTCTCCCAGGCAAAACTAACTCTTTCTTCTCTTGAAAGAACTTCAACTTCTTTTTCATCCATATTAATTTGATAAACATATTCCTCCACTTGATCTTCCAAATGGAATAAATCAATCATAATACCACCAATAATTCCAATAACCACTCCTGTCAAAACATAAAGAACAGCAATCTTCCAACCAAAGGCAGCCAACAAAACAGCAAAAGCTGCTTCATTTACTATTGGTGAAGTTATTAGAAAAGAAAAAGTAACTCCAAGCGGAATTCCGGCTTCAATAAAACCAATAAAGATTGGTACTGATGAACAGGAACAAAATGGTGTCACTATACCCAGCAATGATGCCATAATATTACCGGTAATACCACTAAATCTCTCTAATATCTTTTTAGTTCGTTCTGGTGGAAAATAACTTCTAATATAAGATATTGCAAAAATCATGATTCCCAACAAAATGATAATTTTAATTGTATCATAGAAGAAAAAATGTACACTTGAACCAAATCTAGTCAGCATAGATATTCCTAAAACATTTACTACAAACAATTCAACTAATTTATCTAACCATATAAAAATATTGTTCACCGTCCCTCAAGCTTACTAATCAAACGATTATTCAAACCAAGTTTTAATCTCCTTTGCTGAAGGAACCTTACCTGCAGATTTGGTTTCCCCATCAACTATTACAGCAGGAGTCATCATTACTCCTCGACTAACAATATCTTCCATCTTTTCTACTTTAATTACTTCTGCATCAATACCAGCATTCTCAATTTCCTTTTTAATTAATTCTGTTGTCTTTTTACATTTGGCACAACCTGAACCTAATACTTCAATTTTCATCATAACTTAACACACTCCTTAAATTTTTAGTTTCTCTTAATTCCTAACAATTCTTCCTATTAATTCTTATTAACCAATTAATTAAGCTCATCTTTTCTTACTTTTTCAATTAATTCCTTCACCTTATCTTCAATAACATCTCGAGTTTCTCTAAAAACCTCAATCGGCTTTCCATCTGGATCATCTAATCCCCAGTCTTCTCTCATCTTACAGGGAAGATATGGGCACTCTACTCCACAACCCATTGTTATCAAAATATCTAATTCAGCAGGAATATCTTCTAATAATTTAGGGTATTGTTCACTTATATCAATGCCTAACTCTTCCATTGCTTTTACAGCATTTGGCTTTACTTGATCAGCTGGATTGGTTCCTGCACTATAAACTTCCAGAACATCACTAGCATACTCTTTAGCAAACCCTTCTGCCATCTGACTACGACATGAATTACCAATACATACAAAAGCTACTTTATATTTCATATTTTATCACTCCCTCTTTCCCTAGTTTATCCAATGTCTCATTTATAATCTCATAAAAATAATCTGTACAACATTCTCCTATCGGATTTAATTTGTGACAGGCACAATTTTTTCTTTTGCGATAATGTAAGACTATCTCATCCCAAGACTTTAATCCATGATCCCTGACAGCCTCTCTTATCTGCTCTTTTGTAATATAATTACAATAACATATGATTACAAGATCTGCACCTTTTTTAAACCAAATAGGCATCCTTATATCATCTATTGTAATCATTTCTTTTTTTTCATTAAAATAGGCTACCTTACAATCATGCTCTAAACAAATATAATGGTTAGTATCTTTTTTTATATATTTAACTTCTTTATTGGCAAAGGTATTCACTACATCTGATGATACTTTTTTGACTTTACCACCACAAACAGGACACCTCTGCTTTTTAGCTTTCAAATCATCCTCGATCTCACTAGAGTTCTCTTGACCACTACTTTGATGACCACAATTACATTTCATTTAACCGCTTCCTTTCAATGAAATCTAATACAATAATAATCCATAAACTACTTATACGTTGATTTTAACCTTGAAGTATAAGTTTCTTAAAAATACCTAATGCCGTTTTTAAATATTAGCTTTTTCTCCAGTTGGGAACCAGTGTTTAGTGCGGTTAGCTATTGCGACCAATCCTAACATTACTGGCACCTCTACCAAAACTCCAACCACTGTTGCTAAGGCAGCACCAGAACTTAAGCCAAAAATAGAGATAGCTGTTGCAACTGCTAATTCAAAAAAGTTACTAGCACCTATCATGCCTGCAGGAGCGGCAACAGAATGATCAACCTTCCAAACTCTAGCCCAACCATATGCTATCGTAAAAATAAAGAAAGTTTGAATTGTTAATGGAATAGCAATCAATAAAATATGGAAAGGGTTATTAATAATCACATCTCCCTGGAATGAAAATAATATAATTAAGGTTAGCAATAGACCTATAATAGTAAAGTTACTTAATTTCTGTAAAAAAACATTTTCAAACCATTCTACACCTTTGTTTTTCAATAAATATTTCCGGGAAAGATAACCAGCAATCAGAGGTATTACAATATATAATAATACAGAAAGCAGTATCGTGTCCCAAGGTACAGTTAATTCACTCAGCCCCAGCAAGAACATAACAATAGGTGCATAAGCAAAAATCAAAACAAGATCATTTATTGCAACCTGGACCAAGGTATAGCCTGGATCACTATCTGTTAAATAACTCCAAACAAAGACCATGGCTGTACATGGAGCTGCTCCCAATAAAATTGCTCCAGCAATATATTGTTGACTAAGTAAATCTGGTATAAAATTACTAAAAATTACTTCAATAAATAACCAGGCGAAAAAATACATAGTAAAAGGTTTTATAATCCAATTAGTAACCAGAGTTATAGTTAAACCTTTAGGCCTTTTTCCAGCATTCATAATACTACTAAAATCAATTTGCACCATCATCGGATAAATCATAAACCAAATTAAAACAGCAACAGGTATTGATACCTGAGCATATTCCCATTGGCTTAATGTATTGGGAAAAGCTGGCAAAAGCCTACCAATTAAAACACCTATTACAATACAGATTCCAACCCAAAGGGTCAAATATCTTTCAAAAACACCTAAGGAATTATCTTCTTTTTTCTCTTTAGTCATTACAATCACCCTTCTTAGATCATACTTTATCTAAATTTATATTTTTTTTACTTATATCTTCACAAGTCAAGTCACTTTTATCATAATTTATTAATCGTTTATTATCTTCTTGACAGACTTTTAATTCATCTAATTCATCTGTAATAATTTTATTGATAAACATATGCTTTTTTATTAATTCTTCATTTAAATAATAAAATACCCACTGAGCCTCTTGTTTGCTCTTTATTAGTTCTGATTGTTTAAGTTTATTAAGATGTCTGGAAACATTTGATTGATTGACTCGCATGATATTTTCTAACTCACATACACATAATTCTTTTTTTCTTAATAAATTTAAAATCCTGATTCTATTTTCATGGGATAAAGCTTTAAGTACATTTATTAAATCCAATAAAAATTACACCTCCCATATCTTTATATTCGATTATACTCATATAATAGTCTATTTTTATTTTAATGTCAAGTCAAATCAAAAAAAGTCAGCTAATTAAAGCTGACTCTTTACTATCTTTAAATTTATAATCTCTATTTCTTGCTTTTACTATTTCCTTTATTGTTTGGCTTATTAGAATTACCTTTATTTTCACTCTTGCCTTTTGCATGTTCACTCTGATTACCATTATTCCCATTACCGTTTGCTTTATTTATATTATTCTTATTTATACTATTATTATCTTTGACTTTCATAGTTGCTTGATGAGCACTATTATTTCTAGCTTCTTTGCGATACTCACTTGCAAGCTTTTTAAGTTCAGATATTTCTACTTCACCATCTTCTTCTATCATTTTTGCTATTTTTTCAGAAAATAGATTAGTAAATTCACTGTTTGTATCTACCATTGAAATCTTACGTAATTCAAGCGCAGCTTGAAAAACCACTTGATTTGAATCTTCATTTTCTTTAATCTGGTTAAGTAAATCTGAAACATTTTCAGAAGTCATACCTTTTGCCATTGCTTCATTTAAATTTTTTAAGGTAACAAAAGTCTCACCCAAATCCATCTCTTCTTTAACATAAGAATCTACAACTGAAATGATTAGATCTAATGAAATATTTTCTTCATAATCAGCTAGTTTTTTTTCTAATACAAGTCGATCAAGTTCATCGATACCTTCCAGCTGATTTAAGTAATCTGCTAAATTTTCATATACCTCAGTCGGTTCTTCTTCGGTAATTGGTTCATCAATTGTTGTTCCATCTTCAGCAATAGGATCTGTGCCAGAGTCCTGAGCAAAAGCAACCGCACCTAAGATCAAAATTAAACTTAAACTCAATATAAAAAACATTGATGCTTTTCTTCTCATTAATAAAACCTCCTTTATATGTACAAATTATAACAGGAATATATTTAGCTAACAATAATCCATACTTCCCAATCTCATTATCAATATATATTATATTCTATCAGTGTTCTAAATTTAAAAGGAAAATTAATAAGAATGTAGAAAAATAACATTAGGTAGGTAATATTTATGAAAAATAAGAAAATAATGATATCTATATTTGTACTAATATTTATCTTTTTAGCGTTCCCTATTCTAGCAAAAGAATATGAAATTACAAATTATGATATTACTTTAAAATTAGAACCATCCGGAGACTATCTTATTACTGAAAGAATTACCGAATTATAGCTGAGAAATCCTCGCCTATGATAATGGGCGGTGATGAATCAGCTATTTTAATTTTTAGTCAAGCTGAAAATAAAAATTTTGTATAACAAACACTTGAAAGCGAACGTATGTTTATGGTATAATGTTCTTAACAGCTAATTTTCAAGAGATTTTAATAATGTATACCTATAAAAGTACAAGACATGCAAAGTTTCTTTTAAACTATGCAACACTATATTGAAAATCAAAGGTGATTAATATGCAACTAACCTATGTTTTAGA
>JADQBT010000013.1 GCA_016278485.1 Halanaerobiales bacterium | reverse complement strand
CCTGAGTATATTATATATCTTAACTCAGTGTCCGACAAATCGGGGGAAGGTCAATCATAGAAAATACTGAGTAAAGAGTATTCTGACTGGACAATTATTATGTGCTCTTTTAATAATTTATAATATTATGATAATCTCCTTAACATTTCCACATTTTTTTCGATAATATAAATATAATTTCCTTTATAGAAACTGTGGAGGTGACTTACGATGCCCCTCAAAGTAGACAAAATTTTTAACACTAACACAAAACTTAACAAAACAAAAAAGAAAAAAAGTGATGCTGTAGATCGCTTAAAAGAATTTAAAAACTCAGACCGCCAGCAACATGAGGCTAAAAAAGGTGAGGATCAGATGCAGCTTTCCTCCCTGGGTCGTAAACTAAACTTGCTCTACCATGAACTAGAAAATGATGTTACCAAAAAAACATTACAGGGTTTTAAAGCAATCCTCACTATCATGCAGCCCAGCAAAGCAGGTGCAATTTTAGAAGATTTTATTGATCTGATCTTTGATCTACATGATAAAGAGAGCCCTCTTTTTACACAAGTTTTTACCATAGCTGCTGATATTAAAGATAGAAGAGAATTAGCTAAATGGTTGACAATGCTAGTTAACATTCAAGCAAAACAAATAGCAATCTATCTTAGAGCAAGTCGCAAAGTTATTGATAGTCTCTGGCGGGGTGGTAAGGTCAGTTTTTCTGACTACCTGAAAGTAATGAAAAAAGTGATTGGTCATTATGGGTCTGCAACAAAACAGGATGAACTATTTTTAGAAATATTACTGGACCACATCATAAATAGTAAAGACCGGCAGCAATTATTAAGATATTTAGAACGCTTAAATAAAACAGCATAGGTAAATTGTGAGACAGATTTTACTTCAATTAGCTATTTTTCAACTAATTGTGAGTGGAAATCTGTCTTTTTCTTTTGTTTTAGTAAAATTAGGTAAAAATACTTAGCAAAATCGATTGTAGATAGTAGTAAATATTTGTTATAATAAGTAAGATAGCAGTATGTATATGCTAGATTAAGTAAGATAAATGGAAAGAAGGTGGTTTAATGACAGATTTAATTAAACTTTATCAGAATTTATATGATTTAACAGTTAAAGAAGAGCAGTTGCTCAACGAAGATAACTATGATCAATTATTAAAATTACTGAGTGAAAAAGATAAGTTAATAGATGCAATAGATGATATTAATAAAAAGACATACATAAAAGCGCAACCTGATCCAGCCGTATATTTAGAAAAGGTAAAAAGCATTATGCAAAAGACAAAAGAATTAGAAGATAAAAATATTTCTAAACTAGATGGCGAGCTAAAAGAGGTAAAAGGAAACCTTAAAAATATTCGCAAAGGAAAACAGAGCAGAAAGGGTTATCAGGGAGCAGGAGGCTTTAAAGAAGCCAAATTTATCGATAAAAAAAGTTAATTGTAAAAATAAGCAGGAATTAGTACTATTATAGAGAATATATTAGAATGTATAACTTGACCAAATTTTTCTACATATTTAAACATTTTTAGCCAGTATTATTTGGATGGGGAGGTTCTATTTGATGAAGCGACTGATGATTGTTGATGATGCAGCTTTTATGAGATTGAATTTAAATAATATCTTAAAAGAAGAATTTGAGATAATTGCTGAGGCTGCTAATGGAAAAGAAGCAATAGAAATGTATCAGGAACATAAGCCAGATATTGTAACAATGGATATTACAATGCCTGTCATGAATGGCCTGGAAGCAATTAAGGCAATTAAGGATATTGATCCAGCTGCCAGAATTGTCGTCTGTAGTGCCATGGGCCAGCAGAAAATGGTAATTGAAGCTATTGAAGCAGGTGCCAAAGACTTTATTGTCAAACCATTTAAGGAAGATCGGGTTATAGAAGCAGTAACTAAACATGCCGGTTAGTTAGGACTTTTCTCCTAATGACACGCTTCTTGTCTTTTATTGTCTATTTAGCTTATGTTATACTAGAAAGGAGAATCTAATGGATCCAATCATTAATTTTCTACAGTCAGGTTTAGATGGTGCTGCTGCTAGACAGAAAGCATTATCAGATAATATTGCTAACGTAAATACACCTGGCTACAAAAGGAAAGAAGTAAATTTCAAAAACAAACTTAAGTCAGCTATTGCTGAACATGATCAACAACTTAAGTTATCTAGTTCAGATGAAAAACATATCAGCCAACAAAATGCAACTAAAGCAAGTTTTGAAACAGTACGTGAAAATAATAATTTTACATATCGTAATGATGGAAACAATGTTGATATTGATGTTGAAATGGCAGAAATGGCCAAAAATAACCTTTATTATAATTTATTAGTAAATCGTATCAATAGTAAGTTCACCAGTCTTAATAATGTGATAGAAAGGGGTAGTAGATAATGTTTGGAACTTTTAATATAAGTGCATCTGGCATGACAGCCCAACGGCTGCGGATGGATGTGATCTCAGATAATATAGCAAACGTAAATACCACCCGGACTGAAGATGGTGGAGCTTATCGGAGAAAGATGCCAGTCTTTAGAGCCAAAGCAAATCAACCATCTTTTCAAGAAATGCTTAGTAGTGAAATAAGGAAAAGTTCAGCAGGTGGAGTAGAGGTTTCCAGAATAGCAGAAGATAACTCACCCTTAAAACGCAAGTATGATCCTGCCCATCCAGATGCAAATGAAAATGGATTTGTCGAACTACCAAATGTTAATATTACAACAGAAATGGTTGACTTAATTGATGCCTCACGTGCCTATCAAGCAAATGTAACAGCTATGGATACCGCAAAAAATATGGCTTTACAGGCCATAAATATAGGAAAGTAGAGGAGCTGAAATAGATGATTGAACCAATTAGCAATAATCTTCAGCTATTTAAAGAAGGTTTAACTAGTTCTGACAAGATTCAGGATGAAGCAAAACCTTCTTTTTCACAATTAATGAAAGATAATCTTGATAAAGTTAATCAATTACAGATTGAATCTGACCAGATTACAACAGATTTTGCGCTTGGCAAAGTTGAGAATATACATGATGTGACAATCGCAGCAGAAAAAGCAAAACTGGCTTTAAATATGACTGTTGCAATTCAGGGCAAATTATTAAGTGCCTACCAGGAAATTATGCGCATGCAATTATAATTATTAATAAGTTTGATAATGTTTTAGTAAAGGAAGAGGTTGTAAAATGGGAGAATGGTTAAGTCAATATCTCGAACAATTGCAAGAACTTTGGGAGAGGCTAAATACAAGAGCCAAAATCGTAATTGGCATTGTCTCTGCTGGTGTTCTTGGTGTACTGGTTTTTTTAATTGCTTGGAGTGGTAATGCTGATTATGAAATACTCTTTAATCAGTTGAATTCAAGTGATGCCAGTGCAATAGTAAACCAACTGGAAGAACAAGGACTACCATATCGCCTTGAAAACGGTGGTCAGACAATTTTAGTCCCAACTAATAGTGTACATAGAACTAGATTAGATATGGCAGCAGAAGGTTTGCCGACACAGGGTGCAGTTGGTTTTGAAATATTTGACACCAGTCAGTTTGGGACTACAGATTTTGAACGAAGAGTCAATTATTACCGGGCTTTAGGGGGAGAACTGGCTCGTTCAATCCAAGCTATGGATGCAGTTGATTTTGCTAAAGTGCAGATCACCGCTCCAGAAGATAGCCTGTTTATTGAAGAGGAAAGACCAGCAGAAGCTTCGGTATTATTAAAATTTAGACCAGGTTTTAATATCTCAAATAATCAGATTAAAGCAATCAGTAATCTTGTCGCAAGTGGAGTACAGGGTCTTAATCCTGATAAAGTAACCATTGTCGATACAAATGGGAATCTTTTATCAGCTAGAATTGATCAAGATCTTAACGCCTTAAATAGTGGCCAGATGTCAATGAGTCAGTTTGATATTCAACGGGAATTTGAAGCTGGCCTACAGCGTGACCTAAATAGAATGCTGACACGTGTGCTTGGACCAGGCAACTTTACAGTTCAGGTCAATGCCCGACTTAATTTTGATCAGCGGGAAGTAGAGAGCAAAACATATTCACCCGTTACAGATGATGAAGGTATTATTCGCAGTCAAGAGACACAAGAAGAAAACTATCAGGGGATAAGTCCAAACGCAGAAGGAGTCCCAGGTACTGAATCTAATCTACCTCAGTATCAAGCCGAAACTGGTCAGGAGTCTGGTAGTAATTATGAAAAAACACATAACATTACTAATTATGAGATTAACGAAAAGATTGAACGCCATGTCTATTCACCAGGTGATGTCCAGAACATTTCTGTAGCAGTCATGATCAGTCAGGAAATGTCTGAAGAGAATTTAGCTAAATTACAAAATTCCATTGAAGCTGCCATCGGTTATAATGCAGAACGTCAGGATCAGGTAACTGTAACTAATCTTGCCTTTGACCAATCAGTAGAAGAAGAGATTGCCGCTGCTCAACAGGCAGCCCAGTCAGCAGAATTTAGAAAGAGTCTCATCTATGGTGGTCTAATTGCTATTATATTAATCTTGATGTTAACCGGCTTCTTCATGCTCCGT
The DNA here is from genome assembly GCA_016278485.1 of Halanaerobiales bacterium. Taxonomy (GTDB): domain Bacteria; phylum Bacillota; class Halanaerobiia; order Halanaerobiales; family Halanaerobiaceae; genus JADQBT01. Next base: position 167,619 of record JADQBT010000013.1, on the reverse strand, counting down.
CGTAATCTAAATGGAACACCTAATACAGGAGAAGAGATTGATGTTACAGTCGATGATATGGCAGATATAGAAGCAGAATTAGCGGCTTCCTCAGAACTATCAACAGATGAGAAAAAACGGAGACGCTTAAAAGAAGAGATAGAAGATATAGTCTTTGATCAGCCCGAAGATGTGGCTGAATTGTTGAAAGGTTGGTTATTAAATGACTAATTATTCGTATAGGGGGACAAGTTTATGGCTAAAGAATTAACAGGCAAACAAAAAGCAGCCATTCTATTGGTCTCTCTGGGTCCGTCCATCTCAGCAGAGATTTTCAAACATCTAGATGATGATGAGATAGAAGAATTGACCCTTGAAATTGCTAATATGCGTAAAGTAGAGAACAATACAAAAGATGATGTACTAAACGAGTTTTATCAGGTGCTACAAGCCAAGGATTATATCAATTCAGGTGGGATTGGTTATGCCAAAGAAGTGCTTGAAAAAGCATTGGGTTCTGAAAAGGCAGAAAGCATTTTAAATAAGTTGACAGCGACATTGCAAGTGCGACCGTTTGATTCAATTCGCAAAACAGATCCAGCTCAACTTTTAAACTTTATTCAGGGAGAACATCCACAGACAATTGCATTAGTTCTTGCTTATCTAGATTCAGACCATGCATCACAGGTTGTTTCTGCATTACCGCAGGAGATTCAATCAGATGTTGCCAAAAGAATAGCTCTAATGGATCGCACTTCACCAGATATCATTAAACAGGTTGAAGATGTTCTGGAAAGAAAAATGTCTTCCCTTGTTACTAATGAATATGCATCAGCAGGTGGGATTCAAGCAATTGTTGATATCTTAAACAATGTAGACCGTGGTACAGAGAAAAATATTCTAGATGAACTTGATGAAAAAGACCCAGAGTTGGCAGAAGAGATCAAAAAGAGGATGTTTGTCTTTGAAGATATTACGATCCTTAATGATAAAGCAGTTCAACTTGTCTTACGTCAGGTGGAAACCCATGATGTAGCACTTGCTTTAAAAACAGCTAGTGAAGATGTGGAAGAACTTATTTATCGCAACATGTCACAGCGTGCAGCGGAAATGCTTAAAGAAGATATTGAATATATGGGGCCTGTTCGTCTGCGTGAGGTGGAAGAAGCACAACAGAGAATTGTTGGTATTATAAGGTCACTTGAAGATAGTGGAGAAATTGTTATCGCCAGAGGCGGGGAGAGTGAAGTTGTTGTCTAAAATTATTAAATCTTCTCGGATTAAAGGTGAATATCAGATTGATGAATTAAAAATTGATAAAAAAGTAAAAAAAGAGCCAGCAGCTCAAGAAATTCAATCAGCAGAAACTGATCCAAATAAAGAAGCTCTAGCTGAAAAATATCAAGCAATAGTTAAAGAGGCAAAAGATGAAGCCGCCACTATTTTACAAGCAGCTGAGGCAGAAGCTGCCGAGATTAAAACAGAAGCAAAAGAAAGCGGTTATCAGGCAGGTTACGAGGCTGGCCAGGAAGAAGCGGCCGCTCAGGTCATGGAACAGTTTCGGAAGAAGCTAACCGGTTTTGATCAGCTTACAGACCAATTTTCAGCTAAGCTTGATCAGGAAATTGAAAACTTAACACCCCAAGTCATTGATCTAGCTGTTCAGATAGCTAAAAGAGTTATCAATACGAAGCTTGAACTTGATGGCGAATATATTAACCATATTGTTGCTGATATCTTAAAAGATGTATTTGATTATGACAAAATCAGAGTCAGAGTTAGTGATGAGTTGATTGGCATAGTTAACAATTTCGAGAAGGCAGAGTTTAACCAGGAGCTAGAATTTATTGCAGATAAATCACTTGGCCTGGCAGATTGTGTGATTGAAACAAATTTTGGTGGCAAAGATGGTCGCCTTGATAATAAATTGCAGTTAATAAAAGAAGAATTGCTTAAAGGAGCAGGTTACCATGCCTCTGATTGATCTAGATTCACTCCATAATAAATTAGATGATCTTAAATTATCACGTAATTTTGGTCATATTACCCGGGTAGTCGGTCTGATTATTGAATCAAGGGGGCCTGAGGTTAGTATTGGTGAATTATGTCTAATTAAAAGTGGGGAGCGTATCATCAGAGCAGAGGTTGTTGGTTTTGATGAAAACAAAGTATTACTGATGCCTGTAGGTGAGATGGAAGGTGTCAATCCAGGTGCAAAAGTTATTGCTACTGGAGAAAAATTGAAAGTTGAGATTGGGGAAAGTATGTTAGGCCAGATTTTAGATGGACTTGGTAAACCATTATTAGCAAATAAAAAAAGTTTTGCCGGTTTAACTGAGGTGCCAGTTAATGTACAACCACCTGATCCTTTATCTAGAAAAAGAATTGAAAATCCACTCTCACTAGGCATTAAGAGTATTGATGGCATTCTTACCTGTGGCCGTGGCCAGAGAATTGGTATTTTTGCTGGAAGTGGGGTAGGAAAAAGTACCTTGCTGGGAATGTGTGCTAGAAATACTGAGGCTGACGTGAATGTGATTGGCCTTGTTGGTGAACGTGGTCGTGAGGTCAGAGAATTTATTGAACGAGATTTAGGTGAAGCAGGCTTAAAAAAATCGATTGTTGTAGTCGCTACCTCTGATAAGCCAGCACTTGTCAGATATAAAGCGGCTCTGGTGACAACGGCTATTGCCGAATATTTCCGCGAACTTGGAAAAGATGTACTTTTGATGATGGACTCTGTGACCAGAGTAGCAATGGCATTAAGAGAAGTTGGACTTGCTGCTGGTGAACCACCAGCTACAAGAGGTTATCCACCCTCTGTTTTTGCTGAACTACCCAAACTACTTGAAAGAACAGGCAATAATGATAAAGGTACAATTACTGCCCTTTATACAGTACTTGTTGAGGGAGATGACTTTAATGAACCAGTCTCTGATACAGTCCGGGGTATTCTGGATGGACATATTATGCTTTCACGCAATTTGGCTTCCCGCAACCATTATCCAGCAATTGATGTTTTGGAAAGTGTGAGCCGGGTTATGCCAGAGATAGTGACAGATGAGCATCTCAATGCTGCTGGTGAACTGAAGAGAATTTTGGCTGATTATCGGGAATCAGAGGATTTGATTAATATTGGTGCCTATCAACCAGGTAGTAATCCAGCTGTAGATCGAGCCATTGAAAAAATAGAGGAAGTAAACGAATTCTTAACCCAGGGAGTCAATGAACAGACTGATTTTCAGGAAACTGTTGCTGAATTAAAATCGATATTTAATTAATTATCTAATTCAGTCTAGCAAAGGGGTAATAAGTTATGAAAAAATTTAATTTTAATTTGCAAAAAGTACTGGTAGTTCGCCAGTTAGAAGAAGAGATAGCCCATAATCATTTTTTGAAAAGTAAACAACATGAAAATAGGGTGGAGCAAGAACTTCTCCATTTGAATGATAGACAGCAAGAATTATATAACTACTTACGCAAGGAAGATAAGCTTGATATTAATGAAAAATTAATGGCCCGTGATTTTATGTATCGTCAGCGCCAAAATATCCAAAAGACTCAGGAAAATTTAGCTCAAGTTAGAGAAGAAGTAAGAAAAAAACAAGCTGAACTAAGAGAGAGAGCTAAGAAACGCAAGGTATTAGAAAAAGTTAAAGAAAAAGAGTATGAAAAGTTTTACCGCGGATTTTTATTGAGAGAACAAAAAGAACTTGACGAGATAGGTCAGCGGGTTAGTAGCTAGGGGGCAATGTAGTGAAAAAATACATAATATTATTTCTGGTTGTATTCATCCTGGTAGCAGCAATATATCTGCTTAATATGCTCGGTATAATTTCTGTTAAAGGCTGGACTAAATCAGTGATGATGTCTACACCAGTAGTCAGTGAATATATTAAAACAGATGATAAATATGATAAATTGATGCTTGAATATAGAGTTTTAAATAAAAGATATGAAAACCTACAAGCTGAACATAAACAAATTGAAGAAAAGTATGCAAATGCTAGAACAGAATTGACAAATCAGGATGAACGGATTCTTTCTCTGACTGAACAGTTGAAGAGTATTAACGCCGAACAACAGACAGCAGCAGAAAAATTGGATAAATTAGTACAGATTTATAGTAATATGGAAGCTGCCCAGGCTGCCCAGATATTTAATACAATGAATTTTGATCTGGCAATGCAGATCCTAGCCCGGATGCCTGATGAAGAGGCGGCAGCAGTTTTATCACAATTGCCACCCGATCGGGCAGCAGAACTTTCTCAAGGGATGAATGATTAAAAAAACTTTGTGTGACGGCCTCAATGGCCTAACGCAAAAGTATCAATCTGTATCAAAATGAGACTTTGTGTGACGGCCTCAATGGCCTAACGCAAAAGTATCAATCTGTATCAAAATGAGACTTTTGTGAGAGGAGGTGAGATATGGTGCAGGGAGTTAGTTTTACAGCTTTTGCTGTGGGTAATAATTCACCCACAAATGAACAGTTTGAAACTACTAGTAATCAGCGAACAGATAAGTTTAAAAGCATTTTCTCTAGTTATAGGGATCAAAAAGAGACAACGGATAATAGACTACCAGTTAATTTAAAAGATAATTTAAAAAAGATTATCAAAGATGAAGATCTAATCGATAATCCTAAAAAGCTATTAGCTGAATTAGAGAAATTATCAGAAGAGGAACAGACTGAATTGGCAGCAATTTTCAGCCTTCCTCTGCAAAAGATGCTGGAGTTTTTACAGGGAGCAGGTTTGCTTAATAAGAGCATAGATTTCAAAACACTTGAAAACTTAGCAGCTCTTAAACAATCAGTCCAGCTTGGTACAGCGCTTTTACAGAACAAAGCTATTTTCAAACATCTGTCAATTTTAGCAGGTCTGAGTCAGCAGAAACAAAATGACTATTTAGCTAAACTTGCTAAAGACGACAGAATTAGGCTGGAGAATCTTCTTAAATTAGTTGATTTAAAGCAATTGCAAAGATTATCTGAAGACAAATTACCTAATCTAGAGAAGCTTTTTAAGTTGATTACAACTAGTGACGAGGAGAAATATGAGTTAGTACAAAAGATGACAGAAGCAGAGAGAAATACCTATCTAGGCATTATAAAAGGTATTTTCACAACAAAATCTGCTGGACAGGAAAAAGTGGCAGAACTGCCTAATCAGTGGAGTACGGCTTTACGGGAAGTAAGTGATTTAACTGCTTTCCTAAAGGGAAGTGAATATTCCAGAACTCAGTTTAATGATAAATTACTACCTCAGCAAAGCCAGAGTATAAAGTTGTTAAATAATCATCTGGCTCAAAAAGAGATTAGTAATAATCTGCAATTTGCTAAGGCAGTTATAAAACAACCGGTAGAACAAGAAGCTGGTCAACCGCTTAAGCTAAATTCGGTCAGATTAACTGAGCAAGAAACACAAGCTCTACCTAAAATTGAGCAGTTAACACAAAACTCTGAGCTCTTTAGTGAAAGAACAATAGGTCAACTGGAAGAACTAATGAAGACTAAAAACCTTTCATTAGAGCAAAAATCCACACAACCTAGCTTAGAGCGTTCTTTAATAAGCCAATTACAATCAACATCAGCTATTTTAGAACAGGGTTTTACTGGTGGTCAGACTAGTCAGGATCAATCACAGTCAGCTGAGATGTCAGCATTAGCACAGATGCCGACTAGTGAACAGGCGCTTGATAATAGGGCATTTTTAATTAATCAGATCACAGACCAACTGAGAGCTGCTAATCAAGCTGGAAAAAATGAGATCAAGTTTAGATTGAAACCAGACTTTTTAGGTGAGTTAAAAATTAACTTAAAAGTAGAGTCAGGTGAAATTGTAGCCAGATTATTGGTTGAAAATGATCTTGTGAGACAGAACTTAGAAAATAATATGGGCCACTTAAAGTCCAATCTGGTCAAACTTGGTTTTAATGTTGATCACATTAATGTAGAGACTGAAGTCTATGATTCTGATTTAAATTATGATGGACATTCACGCCAGAAGTTTGAAGAGGAACAGCAGAATCAGGAGAATAATAGTGAATTTAATTTTTCTCAGGAAGAATATATAGATATGACTGAGGCTGAATTAAAGGATCTATTTAACGAAGACCCGGCTAAATTGGCAGAAATGCGGTTACAATTAGGTTATTGGCCAAATGAAAGAAATTATCTAAGTCGGATGAATTTACTGGCTTAATCAAGGAGGTTAAAAAATGAATGGAATTCAAAATTCGCTGATGTCTAATACGGTAGATGCTACCCAGCAGACTGGTACAAACAATAACGATGATGCTTCTGCTCTGACAAATGCATCTAATAATATACTTGGTAAAGATGCTTTTTTCAAATTGTTGATTACTCAGTTACAGAATCAGGACCCTTTAAAACCAATGGATGATAAAGAATTTATATCACAGATGGCACAGTTTAGTTCTTTAGAACAGATGCAGGGTTTGAATCAACAGATGAGTAAATTCATTAATTTAAAGGCAGCAGCTGATGGAGCTTCATTAATTGGGAAAAAAGTGGCGAGTATTATAACGTCAGATGGTCAAGAAGAAACTATTTCTGGAATTGTGGAAAAGATAGAGTTTTCAGATGGTGATACACTTGTTGTGCTTGATAATGGGACAAAAATAAATATGGATCAGATAAGTAGTATTACTTCTTAAAAAAATGAAGGGAGGACGTTATGGATAACAGAATCCTGATCAAACAGCCGATTTCTCCTGTAAAACCGTCTCAACGTCCAGATGCAAAAAAACAGGCTGAAAGGAATCAGCAAGCATCTTTTAGAGATATTATTCAGGAGAAGATAAATAAGAAATCAGAAGTTAAATTTTCCAAGCATGCAGCAGGTAGATTAGCATCCAGGAATATTCAGCTCTCTGAAACTGATTTAAATAAGTTGGCCCAAGGATTAGATAAAGCAAAAGATAAAGGTGCAAGAGATTCGTTGATTATGGTTAATCAAGTCGCTTATGTTGTAAGTGTGGAAAATAAGACAGTCATTACGGCAATTGATAATGAGAGTGTTAAGGAAAATGTTTTTACGAATATAGATAGTGCGGTTTTTATGTAAATTAAATGACTGGTAACAGGCTGGACCTTATCAGGAAGCCTCAGACTAATGCCGAATGCGTTGGTCAACCAGTTTTAGGACAATAACCTGAGGAGGTTTAATAATTTTATGATGCGTTCAATGTATTCCAGTGTATCTGGATTAAAAGTACATCAACAAATGGTTGATATTATAGGTAACAATATAGCGAACATAAACACAATTGGATTTAAAGGTAGTCGTGTTACATTTAAGGAAATGCTGACTCAGACTATCAAGGGTGCTTCTTCACCACAGGATGGTCAGGGTGGAACTAACCCAATGCAGGTAGGTCTTGGTGTAACAACAGGTAGTATTGATACTAATATGGAGTCAGGTAATCTACAGCCAACCGGTAAAAAATCTGATGCAGCTATTATGGGTGATGGATTTTTTATAGTAAATGAAGGAACAGAACAGTTTTATACAAGAGCAGGTAGTTTTTCCTTTGATAAAGATGGTTATCTCTTTAATACTCAGAGTGGTTTGCGGGTACAGGGTTGGGTTGCCACAGAAGAAGGTAATATAGTTGATACAACTGAAGATAATTTGGAAGATATTTATCTTGATAAATCAATGAACCCACAGGAAACTTCTTTTTCTTCCTTTCAAGGTAATCTTGCTGCAAATCAGTTAAATGGCTTTGTCTTTTCAAAAGAGAAAGTAGAAATAACTGATGGTACTGACAGAGATACAATTACTGTTTCAGCTGAACCTAAAACAAATTCTTTGGCTGGTTTTAATGAATGGTCAGTTAATCTTACTGCACAAGTAGGTAATTTTGATGTTGGTGCTGGTACTTCAAAAACGACTAGTTTTGATATAACATTAGATGAAACAGGGCAAATAACTTCACTCCCAGCTACTCCTAGTGTGACTTATAATTTAGGAGGAAGTTCAGATCCGTTAAATCTCTTTGGAGGTTCTACTGGAGTTGATATTGAGGGACAGTCTTTATTTCCAACTTCTACTACTAACTTTACTAGCATTGAAGAAACGAGTGTGGACTACCAGGAATTAGCTCAGAGAGATATAAGTATTGATGTTTACGATACCCAGGGAACAATGCATACTATTGATTTTCCAATTGTTAAAACTGATTTTAATGAGTGGACTATACCACAAAATAAAGTCGCTATAGATGGAGTAAGCGGTGGTACTCCACTTGGAGGAGACCACATAATTACTTTTGATGGGACTGGTAATATTTTAAGTGGAGATCAAGCTGATTTTTCATTTGTCCCTGGTGGTGGAATAACCGATGCACAGAATATTGAACTGGATTTCAGTTTCTTAACTCAGTTTTCTGGTGATATGACAGCCGATTTCAAAAGTGTAGATGGCTATCCACAGGGTGAGTTTCAGACATTTGCAATTGATTCAACAGGAAAACTGACTGGTTCATTTGATAATGGTCAAAATAAAACACTGGCTCAGTTTGGACTGGCTACTTTCCAAAACTCAGCAGGTCTGACCAGAGAAGGTGGTTTATTCAGCACTTCTAATAACTCAGGTGATGCTAGAATTGGGATTCCTGGAGTTGATGGTGTAGGAGAACTAGCACCATCTTCACTTGAGATGTCAAATGTTGATTTAGCTCAACAGTTTACAGATATGATCACAGCTCAGCGTGGTTTTCAAGCAAGTTCTAAGTTAATCACCACTTCAGATGAGATGTTACAACAATTGGTTAACTTGAAAAGATAATTGATCAGTAAATAAAGAGACGAGGGAGGCTGATCTAAGTTTCTCTCGTCACCTTATAAATTACCTGGGGGTGGTAGGTTTTATGATAAAATTAACAAAAATGGGCGGAGACGAAATAATAATAAATGCAGAATTGATAGAGTCAGTTCAGGCCACTCCTGATACTGTGATAACAATGACTACAAATAAAAAAGTTTTGGTTCAAGATACAGTAGATGCAGTGGTAGAAAAAGCAGTTGAATACCACCGCAAAGTACTTTTATCATATCTTGAGGTTAAAGAGGGGGAGAACTAGGGGTATGGATTTAGCGACAATTATAGGAGTTATCACAGGTATAATTTTAATAAGTGGCGCAATATTTTTAGGTGGTCAGCCTATCATCTTTGTAAGTGTACAATCTTTTCTCATCGTTTTTGGTGGGACACTGGCTGGTACCATGATTGCATTTTCAGTAGATGAATTAAAAAAACTACCAGGTCTTTTTAAAGTAGCCTTTCAGAACGAAGAGGTTAAATCTCAACGTGTGATTGCTATGATGGTAGATTTTGCTGAAAAAGCTCGCCGGGAAGGTTTACTGGCATTAGAACAAGAAGTAATGCAGATTGATGACCAGTTTCTAAAAAGCGGAGTTCAGTTGGTAGTAGATGGAACTGATCCAGATTTAGTAAAAAATATATTAGAAACAAAACTAACATTTCTGGAAGAAAGACATAGTAAGGGTCATAAAATAATGGGAACAATGGGTGCACTTGCTCCTGCCTTTGGTATGATTGGTACTTTGATCGGTTTAATCCAGATGTTGAGTCAGTTAGATGATCCAGATCAATTAGGTTCTGGGATGGCAGTTGCTTTAATTACAACACTTTATGGTGCTCTTGCTGCCAACCTTTTCTTCATCCCTCTGGAGGAAAAGTTGAAATTAAGAACAGAAGAAGAAACATTGATGAAAGAAGTAATGATAGAAGGTATATTATCTATTCAGGCAGGGGAGAACCCTAGAATAGTAGAAGAAAAACTGAAAGCTTTCCTTCCACCATTAGAGGATGAAATAGAAGCAGATACAGCTAGTGAACCAGTTGCAGGAACAGCCCAATAATAATTTGGTTTTAAGTAACGAATAAAGGAGTGAATAAGATGTCAAGAAAGAAAAAAGAAGATCAAAAGAGAGGCTCACCAGCCTGGATGACAACTTTTGGAGATATGATGACTTTACTATTGGTTTTCTTTGTTCTCCTTTATTCATTCTCAGTAATGGATTTAGATAAGTTTGAGGGATTTATATCTGCTTTACAGAATAAACTTGGTGTGCTTGATGGTGGTCAAACATTGCAAGATAGTGGTAATATAGCTAGAGGTGATATTGGGGAAAAGTTTACCCCAGCTCGTCAAGGATATGCTAAGGTAATGAGTGAGATAAGTCAATATATTGAAGAAAATAATTTGCAAGAACAAGTGCAGATGCGACTTACTGATCGAGGTTTAATCTTAAGTCTTACCGGTCAGATTCTTTATGATCTTGGGGAAGCAGTTATTAAACCACAAGGTCGAGAAGTGCTTAATGAAGTTGCTTTGACTCTAAAAGAAGTTCCCAATGAAATTATCGTAGAAGGACATACGGACAATATCCCAATTAATACCTCTAAATTTCCAACTAATTGGGAATTATCAACGACAAGAGCCACCAATGTAATTAGATATTTTATTGAAGAACATGAGGTAAATCCACGCAGACTGTCAGCTGCTGGTTATTCTAAATATCGGCCGCTTTATGCTAACGAAACATCTGAACAGCGGGCCAAGAACAGGCGAGTGCAAATTGTAATCTTAGATTCAACACCGCAGAAGGCGGAAGAAATAATATTACAGGAAATCCCTCCAGTTTCAGAAGGGGAAGGAGGAGATGCTAATGGCGGAGCAGAACAAAACTAACTGGAAATTAATGATTGGAATTATTGTATTAATTATTATTATAGCTGCAGGTACTAGTTTTGCTTTTATGCGTTATTTTGTGGCAAAGATGAATGAACCTGAAGCAGAAAAGCAGAGTAAAGAAATTGGTACTACCTATACTTTGGGTGACTTCATTGTAAACTTATCTGATTCACAAAGTTATCAGTTTGTCAAAGCAAGTATTGTAGTAGAGACGAGCCAAGGAGATTTAGTGGAAGAATTAGATAAAAGAAAACCGCAGATTAGAGATAGAATAATTGCAATTCTACGCGAAGCTAACATTGAAGATATACAGGAACCAGGAGCGGTATCAATTAAAAATCAAATTATGACCAGATTAAATCAGATTTTAACAGAAGGTGAGATTACCAGTGTCTGGTTTACCCAACTGGTTATTCAATAGGAGGAAGAGCCATGGCTGATGTGTTAAGCCAAAATGAAATAGACTCGCTTCTTTCCGCATTATCGTCGGGAGATGTTGATGTAGAAGAGATGAAGAAAGAAGAAGAGGGACAACATATAAAAGAATATGATTTTCGGCGCCCGGATAAACTTTCCAAAGAGCAGATGCGTACTTTGCAGATGATTCATGAAAATTTAGCCAGGATTTTAACCACAGTTCTTTCTACTAAGCTACGCTCTATGGTTAATTTTGAAGTTGCTTCAATAGAGCAACTATCTTATGAAGAATTTATTCGTTCTCTACCTGAACCCACAATTATTGGTGTGGCAGAGATGGAACCATTTAAGGGACAATTTATTTTTGAAATAAATCCTGATATTGGTTTTGCAGTTATTGACCGACTGTTTGGGGGAATGGGTCGTGCTATTCATGAGGTGCGTGCTTTTACAGATATTGAGAAAGTAGTCTTACAACAGGTTATGAACTGGTTTTTAAGTTGTATTCCTGAAGCCTGGGAAAATATTATCAGAGTAAGTCCGAAGTTGAGGGAACTGGAATCCAATCCACAGTTTACCCAGATTGTTCCAAATAGTGATATGACTATTATCATTACACTACAGTCTAAAATTGCCAATAGTGATGGTCTGGTTAATATCTGTATTCCCTATATTTTAATTGAACCAATTGTACCCCAATTAAATGCTCAACAGTGGTTTTCTAATACAAGACAGGATCAGACTGCTAAACATATTGAAGCATTGCAAAAAAGAATTAAAAGGGCTTCACTTGAAGTTTTTGCCGAACTCGGCTCAGCAGATTTAACAGTTACTGATCTGCTATATTTACAGTCAGGTGATGTCATTCGCTTAGATAAACATACTGATCAAAAGGTGGACTTAAGGGTCGGTAAACGCACGAAATTTCATGGAGTTGCTGGTCAAAACAGTAAACACATGGCAATTAAAGTCACTGATGTTGTAAGTGACGCAGAGGATGGTGAAGATGATGAATGATGAATTACTTTCACAAGCAGAAATAGATGCTCTCATGAATCAAGATGAGGATAGTGATCAGGCAGAGGAAGGTATGGAGCCATTGACAGCTGAAGAAATAGATGTCATGGGTGAAATAGGAAATATTGCCATGGGTTCAGCTGCGACGGCATTATATACAATGTTGGATGAAAAAGTTGAGATCTCAACACCTGAAGTCACTTTAAAGAAGTTTCAGGAGGTAGTAACAGCCTATGATAAACCTTCTGTACTAGTCAAAGTAGAATATGTGGAAGGTTTAGAAGGTGTAAACCTATTAATTATTAAAGAAGAAGATGCAGCTGTAATTGCCGATCTAATGATGGGCGGAGATGGGACTGGTCTTTCTTCAGAATTAAGTGAAATACATATCAGTGCTGTAGGAGAAGCAATGAATCAGATGATGGGTTCTGCTTCAACAGCGATGTCTAGTATTATTGGTGATGTTGTAAATATATCACCACCAGAAACAGAACATATTCAATTAGATGAAGTAATTGAAAAGGAAAAATACTTTTTTGATGGTGGTGACACTGTTATAGTCAATTCTTTCAATATCAAGATTGGGGACCTGATAGATAGTAGTTTCCAACAGTTGGCTCCACGTCAATTTTCTCGACAGTTAGTTAAAAGGTTGATGAGTACTGATAGTGGTCTGACAGCTAAAGAAGAAGTTGAGGTAAGTGGTGAGGAATCTGCTCCAGTCCAGGAGACGCAACAAGCACCACAGCAGTCAGCTCAACCGCAACAACAGACTGCCCAGCCACAGCAGCAACAGCCGCAAACTAACCAACAACAGGATTATGCGATGCAACAGCAACAACCGGCTGCTTCAGGTGTTCCTTCTGGTAACAAAATGTCGGGTGACCAAGTAGATGTAAAACGAGCTCAGTTTCCTAGTTTTAATCAGTCCCAGGCACAGCCATTGCCTCAAAATATGGAACTTATCAAAGATGTACCATTACAGGTAACTGTCAGGCTTGGTAAAACGAGGATGACAATTGAAGAAATTTTAGATTTAGGTGAAGGCTCAATTGTTGAACTTGATAAGTTAGCTGGTGAACCAGTTGATTTAATGGTAAATGGTAAGTTAATAGCTAAAGGTGAAGTAGTAGTAATTGATGAAAACTTTGGCTTCCGGGTTAAAGATATCATTGATCCAATGGAGAGATTGAATAATATTTAAGCAAAGCAATTTTTAAATTCTAAAGGAGAATTAGGCATGAATTATGGCTGGGAAATAGCAAAAATGGCTTTTTATTTACTGGTAGTATTAGGCGTAATCTATTTGCTTTATTATTTACTTCGTAGAGGAACTTTTAAACAACAAAAAGGCAGATTTATTAAGATTAGAGACCGTATTCATCTTGATCATAACCACAGCCTATTACTTGTGGAAGTGAAAGAAGAGATAATTTTACTCAGTAGTAGTGAAAAAGGTATGACAAATCTTAAAGAGTGGAGTAAGGATGAGTTTGGTCAGCTACCTGTTGAAGAAAAAGGTAGTTTCAAAAAACACTTTAATAGTCTTATCGGTAAACAGGAGCAGCAGGAAGATGAATAATTATCGTCTTAAAATTACTCTGATTGCAATTATTTTAATTTCTATCGTTATCTTTCTACCAGCTTTTGTTTCAGCCCAGCAATTTCAGTTGCCAGATATTAATTTCGAAATTAATAATCCAGGTACAGAGGAACCAGCAAATTTAGTTAGTTCTTTACAAGTATTATTAATCTTAACAGTACTTACTTTAGCACCTACTTTTTTGATTATGTTTACTTCTTTTACTAGGATTATAATTGTTTTATCTTTAATTAGAAATGCTTTAGCAACCAGACAAATGCCGCCGAATCAAGTATTAATCGGGATAGCGCTCTTTTTAACGATATTTATTATGGCACCTGTCTGGCAGACAGTTAATCAGGAAGCAATTATCCCTTATTCCAATGGGGAACTTGATTCTGTACAGGCTATTAATCGGATTGAAACACCTCTCCGGGAATTCATGTTTAAACAGACTCGTGAAAAAGATTTAACTCTTTTTGTTGAACTGGCCAGTCTTGATCGACCAGAAAACAGGGAGGATATTCCTACTTATGTTTTATTACCTGCCTTTGTAATTAGTGAATTAAAAATAGGTTTTCAGATTGGATTTTTAATTTATTTACCTTTTATTATGATCGATATGGTAGTTGCTAGTATTTTGATGTCAATGGGGATGATGATGTTACCACCAGTTATGATCTCATTACCATTTAAACTGATGTTATTTATCCTGGTAGATGGTTGGTATTTGGTGATAGAATCATTGGTCAGGACTTTTAATTAGAAAAGGTGATCTGATGGATACAGGAGTTATTATTGATATAGGACAAAGCTCTCTTTATACAATTATTATAGTAGCTGCACCTGTCTTATTATCGGGTTTGATAACAGGACTAATTGTAGCGATTATTCAGGCTACAACTCAGATCCAGGAGGCAACACTGGCCTTTATTCCTAAAATATTAGTAGTTTTGATTTCAATTGGTCTTTTTGGACCCTGGATGTTATCGACGATGCTTAATTTTGTAACTAATTTATTCCGCTCAATTCCAGAATATATAGGTTAGGATTTTGATAGAGATGGATCTGGCTACTTTTTTGACTGATTATACTTATAAATTTTTATTGATATTCATTAGATATGCTGGTATCTTTTTGATTACACCTATTTTTAGCAGTCGGATAATACCGATGCGGATTAAAGTAGGAATTTCATTTATGTTGGCTTTAGTTAGCTTTCCGGCTGTAAGTGAGTTGGTGCAGATCGCTTTACCATTATCAACGGCTGGACTCGTGATGATTATTTTAAAAGAATTATTATTTGGACTTATACTTGGTTTTATAATTTTATTGGTCTTTTCAGCTTTACAGTTGGCCGGACAGTTTATTGATATGAGAATGGCTTTTGCTATGGCAAATGTTTTTGACCCGATAAGTAACCTAACTGTTCCTTTAATTGGACAGTTTAATAATATATTAGGTACAATTATCTTTTTTGCTATTAATGGACACCACTTTTTACTAAGAGGTCTTTATCGTTCCTTTACTATGGTTCCACCGGGAGAAATTAT
Source organism: Halanaerobiales bacterium (assembly GCA_016278485.1). Classification (GTDB taxonomy): domain Bacteria; phylum Bacillota; class Halanaerobiia; order Halanaerobiales; family Halanaerobiaceae; genus JADQBT01. The sequence goes on along the minus strand of JADQBT010000013.1, from coordinate 152,322 downwards.
CTTTAGTAATCAGCTCTGGCAGTTTGTTTTTCGTAAAGCAGGTGATCTTTTTATTATTGCTTTTCAAATTTCTTTACCAGTTGTTGCTGCTATCTTTATTGCTGATATTATCTTCGGTTTTTTGGCCAGAACCATCCCACAGATGAATATTTTTATAGTTGGATTACCCGTAAAGATCCTAGTTGGTTTTGTTACTCTGGTGATGGGGATGGCAGTCTTTGTAAATCTATATATAGATCTATTTGATGAATACATAAAGAATTTTATGCAGTTGATTAAATTAATGGCTCCTTGATAAAGGAGGGAGATTAGATGCCGGCAGGAGATTCTGGTGAAAAGACGGAAAGACCCACACCGCGGAAGTTGCGAAAAGCGCGTGAAGAAGGACAGGTGGCTAAAAGCCAGGAACTTAATTCTGCTTTTACCCTGCTGGGTAGTTTTCTACTCTTATATTTTATGATTGGTGGCATGATTAATTCTTTGAAAGTGCAGATGACAGCATTACTATCTTTAAATTACAATTTGAACTTTAATACTGCAGATGGATTTAATTTGATTATGGAACAATTTTATTATATTGCCAGATTAGTTGGTCCTATTATGTTAGGTGCGGGAATTTTGGGTGGATTTATTAATTTAATTCAGGTTGGCCCGCTTTTTTCTGCTAAAGCAATTAAACCAAAATTGAGTAATATAAGTTTTATCAGTGGGGTCAAAAAAATATTTTCAGCAAAAACATTAATGGAATTAGCTAAATCACTTCTAAAAGCAGGTGTGATTAGTTGGCTTGCTTTTACAACAGTGCGGCAGGCCTGGCCAGAGATGTTAGTTTTGCCGGAAAGAGGTATTGAAGCTGGATTACTCTTTGTTGCCCAGTTAATCTGGAGGATAGCAGTTAAAGTTATTATTTTAATGATTTTTATTGGTGTTGCAGATTATATATTTCAACGCTGGCAACATAACAAAAATTTGATGATGACTAAACAAGAGGTCAAAGAAGAACGCAAGCAGATGGAGGGCGACCCACAGGTTAAACAACAGAGACGCCAAAAACAGCGACAGATGAGTTTAAACCGGATGATGACTGCGATGGAAGACGCTGATGTAGTCATTACTAACCCAACCCATATTGCGATTGCTATAAAATATGATTTAGAAGATATGGAGGCACCAGTTGTACTTGCTAAAGGAGAAGGCTATGTTGCCCAGAGAATAAGAGAAAAAGCAAAAGAACTTGAAATAGAAATTGTTGAAAACAAACCATTGGCAAGAGCTTTAAATGAAGCGACAGAGATTGGCCAGGAAATACCAGTTGATCTTTACCAAGCGGTTGCAGAAATTTTAGCCTTTATTTACCGGAATAATCATAGTTAGAAAATATTCTTGATTGGAGGTGGAATAGTGCCACCAGCAGCTCAACAGAACAGTCCGCTAAACAAATTAGCTAATAGTACAGATATCTTATTTGCAATTGCAGTAGTTGGTATAGTTGTCATGTTTATCATACCGATGCCGACCTTTTTGATGGATTTACTGCTGACTGCAAACATAACATTTTCGATGATTATTATTTTGGTTAGTCTTTATATTACTGAACCTTTACAGGTCTCTGTTTTTCCATCACTTTTATTAGTTGCTACACTTTTTCGTCTGGCTTTAAATGTTTCGACCACCAGATTAATCCTTGGCCAGGGATATGCAGGCAGAATTATCATGAGTTTTGGTAATTTTGTAGTAGGTGGAAATTATGTTGTTGGAATTATAATCTTTATTATTCTGGTTGTTATTCAATTTATTGTAATTACCAAAGGTGCAGAGCGAGTTGCTGAAGTTGCCGCGCGTTTTACCCTTGATGCCATGCCTGGTAAGCAGATGAGTATAGATGCTGATTTGAATGCAGGCATTATTAGTGAAAAAGAGGCCCAAAGTCAGCGGGCGAAAATTAGGCAAGAAGCTGATTTTTATGGGGCTATGGATGGTGCCAGTAAATTTGTTAAAGGTGATGCTATTGCTGGAATTATCATTACAGCTATCAACATTATCGGTGGATTAGTAATTGGTGTTTTTCAGCAGGGTTTGGGACTGGCGGAAGCTGCCCAGACATATACGTTATTGACAGTTGGAGATGGACTTGTTAGTCAGATTCCAGCTTTATTAATCTCAACAGCTACCGGTATGGTAGTTACTAGAGCAGCATCTGAAGAGAATTTAGCCAAAGAACTTACAACCCAGTTGGCGCGTGAACCAAAAGCACTGATGATTGCCGCTGGTGTTTTAATGATTCTAGGTTTTGTACCTGGACTACCTACCATTCCGTTTTTAATCTTAGCTTTAATTGTAGGTGGAAGTGGTTATTTAATGATGAATATGGTCTCAGGTAAGAAGTTGGCAGAAAAAGAAAAAGAAATTAGTGAAGAAGAACTCTCCCAACAGCGAGCACCCCAACGGGAAGAGTTATCTGATTTAATTAAAGTAGATGCAATGGAAGTTGAAGTTGGCTATAATCTAATCTCACTTGTTTTACCGGAACAGGGTGGAGACTTTTTGGACCGAGTCGCCATGATTAGGCGTCAGACAGCGATTGATTTAGGTATTATTGTTCCACCAGTCCGCATTCTCGATAACTTACAACTGGAACCAAATAACTATCGGATTAAGTTAAGAGGTGTGGAAGTAGGCCGGTATGAAATTTTACCAGATCATTTTCTCGCACTTGATTCAGGTATTACTACCCAGGAAGTTGATGGGATAGAGACACAGGAACCAGCCTTTGGTACACCTGCTATCTGGATCAATGAAAATCAGAAAGAAGAAGCTGAACTGGCGAACTATACTATTGTTGATCCTCCTTCTGTCATGGCAACACATTTAACAGAAATAATTAAAGAACATGCTTATGAATTACTTGGCAGACAAGAAGTTAGAGAATTAGTTGATAATCTGGAAGAAGAGTATCCTGCTGTAACAGGAGAGTTATTACCTGATCTATTGACCTTGGGTGAGATCCAGAAAGTATTGCAGAACCTACTCTGGGAAGGGGTCCCGATTAGGAATCTGGTAACTATCTTTGAAACACTGGCAGATTATGCTCCAAAAACAAAAGATGTTAATGTACTGACAGAGTATGTCCGTCAGGCACTTTCACGACAGATTACAAATCTCTTTACCGAAGGTGATGAGAGTCTCTATGTGATTACACTTGATCCACAACTTGAAGATGAGTTAAGTCAATCATTAGAACAGTCAGATCAGGGTAATTATTTTGCTCTTAATCCACAACGAGCCCAAGGCTTATTGGAGAAAATCGGTAGCACTTTACAGACTCTGCTGGAACAGGGCCATGATCCAATTGTGTTGACTTCACCAATGATTAGAAGACCGCTGAAGGAATTAACTTTCCGATCTTTTCCGGAAATCATTGTCTTATCATTTAATGAACTAGAATCTAATGTAAACTTACAGGTATTGGGGACGGTGTCCTAAATGAAGGTAAAAAAATATACTGGTGATACAATTCAGGATACAATATTTAAAGTCAAGGCTGATCTGGGAGCAGATGCAATCATTATCAATACCAGAAAATACAAAACTGGTGGTTTTCTCGGCTTTTTTACCAAAGCAAAGGTAGAAGTAATTGCAGCTCTAGAAGATAAAGATATTGCTGGTGAGAGCAAAGCTCTGCAGGAGATTAGTGAATTAAAAGGGATGTTGAGTGATTTAAATTATAGTTGGCAGAGTGAAAAATTTGTAGATAATCTTTCACCAGAACTGGCCCGCCTTTTTATGCATTTTTGTGAAGAAGGAGTTAATAGTGAGTTTGCTAAAGAATTAGTCATTTCCCTACAAGAGAGGAAAGATGATAGAGAATTACTCTCAGCCCAGGTACGTGATTATTTGCGCAACTTTTTTGGCAATCCAGCTCCAATTGATTTAGAAAATGGTCAGAAAGTGGTTGCTTTTATTGGACCAACTGGAGTCGGCAAGACTACTACCATTGCTAAAATAGCAGCTCATTTTGCTCTTGAAGAAAATTATCAAGTTGGACTGATTACAGCAGATACTTATCGAATTGCGGCAGTACAACAGTTAGAGACATATAGTGATATTATCGATATTCCACTCCAAGTTGTCTATAATCAAGAAGAACTGGCCTCAACTCTAAACGAAAAATTTGCAGATTTTGATCTGGTTTTAGTTGATACACCAGGCAGTAGTTGGAATGATAAAATTCAGTTAGGGAGGCTGCGAAACTTTACCGACCATGAATTAGTTGATGAAATACATCTGCTACTTTCTCCTGGTATGAAAGATGATGTACTGGCAATGATTGTTGATAATTTTGGTCAATTAGAACCGGATAAGATGATTTTAACCAAACTTGACGAAACAAATAGTTTTGGTAACTTAATTAATTTAAAGTATGAACAGAATTTGCCTTTTTCATATCTAACGATTGGACAGAATGTCCCAGATGATATTAAAGAGGCAGAAACAGATTGTTTAATTGATTATTTATTAGGTGATTGTGATGTATGATCAGGCAGCAGGTCTGCGTGCACTAGCTGCAAAAAACAAGCAGGTGACAGTTGAGCAAAAAAGCAGAATTATTGCTGTTGCTAGCGGAAAAGGCGGTGTAGGTAAAACTAGTTTCAGTATTAATGTGGCAATTGCTCTACAGGACTTAGATTGTAGGGTTTTGATTATTGATGCTGATCTAGGGACTGCCAATGTTGATGTGGCTTTAGGAATTAAGCCTGACAAAAACCTAGGGGATATTATTGCAGAACGGGCTACCTTTCAAGAGGCAATTACAGAAGGTCCCGCCGGAATAGATATACTTGCCGGTACAACAGCTGATAATAGTATCTTTGGACTAAATCAACAGCAGGTAGCTCATCTTCTTTCCTCTGCATCGCATATCGAAAAGAACTATGATATAATAATGTTAGATGTAGGTGCTGGAGCCAGCAATAATGTGATTAATTTCGTGTTGGCAGCAGATGAAACTTTTTTAATAACAACACCTGAACCTTCTTCTATAATGGATGTTTATAGTCTGGTGAAGATACTTAGTAATTATCGAAAAAAATTAAATCTAAGTTTGCTTGTAAATCAGATTGAATCGGAAAAAGAAGGAAGACAAGTTTCCGGGAGGATTCAGCGGGTTATTCAAGAATACATAGATATAACGATAAATTTAATTGGAGTCATACCATTTGACCGACAATTTAGCCAGGCCTTAAAAAAACAACAGGCTTTTATAGATAACTACCCTAACAGTAAAGCAAGCTATGCATTTAGAGATATAGCAGCTAAAATCCTGGACCGTAAAAATGTTGTCCCGGCTCGCGGCTTAAAGGGATTTCTCTACCGGGTAGCTGGAGTTCTCAATCGGGAGTAGGAGGAAGATAATGGATCTCAAAGGATTAAAAATAGATGCAAAACTTGAGGTTGAGGTTAAAGAAGGAACATATCAAGGAAGTTATGATAGCAAAGTAGCAGAGATAAACAAAGATAGCATCAAAATACTAACACCTTTCTATAAAGGAGATCTGCTTCCACTTAGAGTTAATGCCAATTTATTATTGTTTTATACTGATGATCGGGCAGCCTTTAAGCTGCCGGTTAAAGTTAAAGAACGGGTAGGTGGGCATCTACCTGAATTAATTGTTGAGCCAACCGGCGAACTAGTCAGGATTCAACGTAGAAATTTTTTTCGACTCGAGGTTCAGGAAGATATTAAATATCGTCAGCTTGATGCGGATCTTGAACCAATAGACGATTTTAAAGAAACAGTGACCAGCGATATTAGTGCTGGAGGAGTTAAAATCATTGTTGAGGAAAAGCTTAAAAAAGAAACATTGCTTGAGTTATACATAGCAATTGGTGACCTCGCTGAGATACCAATTTTTGGCCGGGTGGTAAAAGATTATTCGATGGCAAATGATACAAAAGCAGTTGGCATTAAATTTGTAAATCTGGACCGACAGATTAAAGAAGATATAGTGCAGTGGTTGTTTGCTACTCAGCGGCGGTTACGGCAAAAAGGATTGTTATAGATGAAAAAATATTTACAGAGTGGTTTCTTGGTAGGCAGTTTCAGTTATTTATTGGTAGTTCTGATTAGTTTAGTGAGAGGACAACCACTTAAATTTATATTATATAAAGGTCTAATCACATTTATGCTATTGTTTCTAGCTGGTACATGCTTAAAGTTAGTACTTGAAGTAGTTAGACAGAGTAAAGACCAGAAAGAGCAAGAAGAAATGGCCCAACTGATGGCAGAAGAAAATGAAGAAAAGGAACTCCGCCAAAAAGAGTTCAGTCCTTTAGAACCGCCAGTTCTCGAAATAGATGATGAATCCTAATTAAGGAGCGGGTGTAGATGGCTGATACTGATTATAAAAAAATTGAAGATTATTCATTATGGCATAAATATAAAGAAGAAAATGATTTAAAAGCCAGGGAAAAATTAATTGAAAAGCATTTATCACTTGTAAAATACCAGGCAGGCCGCATAAAAATGGTGATCCCTGATTTTATAGAAGTAGATGATCTGGAAAGCGTAGGCGTGCTGGGATTATTAGATGCATTTTCTAAATTTGATTACCAACTTGGTATTAAGTTTAGTACTTATGCCAGTCGTCGGGTCCGTGGTGAAATTATTGATTATCTACGCAAGCTGGACTGGCTGCCACATAATATCCGACGTGAAGGCAAGAGAATCAAACAGGCAGAAGAAGAATTAACCAGGAAATTGGGACATAAACCATCTGCTCAAGAGATAACGCAAAAGACTGGTCTGGAAGCATACCGGATTAAAGAGGTTAAAAAGCGAATTGAAAGTGCTAATTGGGTTTCAATCTATCAGTTCTTAGGTGAAGACCAACAGATTCTTGATACTTTACAGGATACTCCTACCAAAGAACCGGACCAGGTCTATCAACAAGAAGAATCACTGGAAGTCCTAGCAACGGCTATAGCTAGGTTATCAGAGCAAGAAAAAATTGTAGTTAGTCTTTATTATTATGAAGAAGTAACCCAGCAGGAAATAGCCGAGATTCTTGATTTAACACCTGCCCGGATTTCTCAGATACATAAAAAGGCAGTTAATCGTCTTCGTGGTTTTCTTAGTCGAAAAAAAGGGCAGTTTCTTTAGGAGGAATTTCAAGATGAGAGTAGATTTAAAATTAGAAGCAAAAAATAAAGAAGAAGCCTTACAGCTTGCTAGCAAGAAACTTTCCAAGCAGACTGGAAATCAAGTTAAAGTTGAAGATTTACAGATTAAATTACTAAAAAAAGGGAAGAAAGTTCTCTGGTTTGGTAATGAAAATAATATCTATCAGATTAACTTAAAAAATGATAGTTCCCAATTGAGCAAAAGAGAGGAACGGATTCTTGCTACAAGTCAGGAAATTAGTGTAGAAGGTGATTTCGAGTTTAGAGTTGTTGAACAGGGTATCTTTATTAAAATATTACCTCCTGAAGGCAAAGGTAAGGCAGTTTCTTTTCTTAAAGTTAAGGAATTTTTAGAAAAAAAGAAGATTGAAGAGATAAATTGGCCGGATATACAAAAGGAAGTTCAGGCCATGCAGGGAGAATGGGTAAGAATTGCTCCCAGGAAACCTGAATTAGATGAAGATGCAAGATTAGATATTGAGATTAGTAAAGATAAACTTTCTGCTTTTTTAAGCTATACGCCGGCATTAGGTGGGAAAAAAGTTACTAAAGAAGATATTATGAATAAATTGCAGGAAGCCGGTGTTAAATATGGCATTCTTCGTGAAGAAATTCAAAAAGTCATTAAGCACCGCAAAAAAATAAATCATCTGCTTATTGCAACCGGTGATGAGTCAGAACCAGGTAAGGATGCAGAGTACATATTTCATTACGATTTTGAAAAAGATTCTGTTGGAACTGAAAGAGATGATGGGTCTATTGATTTCTTTGACTTAGGATTAATCAATAATGTTCAACCAGGTGATGTAATCTTAAAACTAATTCCAGAAAAAGAAGGATTAGCTGGAAAAGCAGTTACTGGTGAAAACATTCCACCGGTTAAACCTAAACATTTAGATCTACCCTCTGGGAAAAATGTAGAGGCAAAAGATGAGTTTACACTTATTGCAAAGATTGCGGGACAAGTTGTTAAAGATGGTAAGAAAGTACATGTTTTGCCGGTACATGAAGTTTCCGGGGATATTGATCTTTCTACAGGTAATATAGATTTTCTCGGTAATGTTATTATTAAAGGCAATGTCCAAGAAGGGTTTTCAGTTAAAGCCGAAGGTAATGTTGAAATACGAGGTTTTGTTTCTGCTGCCACAATTAAATGTACTGGTGATCTGGTAATTCAGAAAGGTTTTGTGGGGAAAGACAAAGGTAAAATTGATGCTGGCGGAGATGTTAAAATTAAGTTTGTTGAAAATGGTTATGTCAAAGCTGGCGGTAGTATCTTTATTCAGGATGCAGTGATGCATAGTGATCTAAGTGCAGCTGAAAGGATTGAAATTAAAGCTAAGAAAGGTTTGCTGGTAGGCGGTATTACAAAAGCAGGTTCTGAGGTTGAAGCTAACGTAATTGGTTCTACTTTAGCCACTTCCACTGTCCTTGATGTGGGTTTGCCGCCAGAACGCAAAAGTAGATATCATGAGTTATCTACTAAAGTGGAAGAAGAAAAAACAAATCTAATAAAGGCTAAAAAAGCACTGCAATTATTGGAAAAAATGAAAGAGAGTCTGGGTAAATTACCGGCAGATAAAGAAAATATGTTTTATAAATTGAAACAAACAGAACGGCGTCTCAGTCAGAATATGGAGACTGAAGAAGCTGAGTTAGAAGAACTAAAGGAGATTATTTCTGAAACTAAAAAAGGTCGAATTAAGGTTAATCAGAAAGTTTTTTCAGGTGTTAAGTTTATGATTGGTTCCTCACAATATCATGTCAAAAAAGAGCTTAGTCGGTCCGCTTTTGTAGAAGATCAAGGCGAGGTAAAACAAGTTCCCTTATAGGGGGAGATAACTGTGACCCAACCAATAAATATGAATACACATCTGCAGATGACTTTGCAGGCAGAAAGAGTGCAGCAATCCCAGCAACATCAGGGGGAGAATCAGCAAGCCATGCTTTCTGAAAAGCTAAAAGCAGAACAGGAACAGGCGAGCCATCAAGTGAACGGTAATCAACGTTCTGAAGAAGGAAAAGTCGACAAGGATAATGATCAAAGAGATCAACATCAGCAGCAAAAAGAGCAGAAGAAGCGGGAAAAAGAAGAAGAGAACAAAGTTATTAAATGTGGACCTAAAGGGATTAATATAGATATTAAAATTTAACTGCAGGAGTGGGAAAAAATGGCTCAGTGGTTAATCATCGCTGGTATTATTTTAATAATAGGTGGTATATTTTTAAAAAGGAAAGTTTTTAAACATAGACCAGAAAAAAGAGTTAAACCTGGGCGCAAGCAAGTCATAGATAATGTTGACTTTTCTGATCTTTCCAGAAATATGCTTAGACAAAAATCACAACTTAATGATTTAAGTGATCAACTTGATAAGCAGATTATCAGGGTTGCACGGAAAGAAAAAGAATTGGAGAAGATGTTATCCCGGTTGGATAGACTTTCTGTTTCTGCAGAGGAAACAGCTGTTGATAATGAAAGTGGGATAACAGCTGGGCAAAGATTTGTTGAACAGTTAGATCAAGCCCGCCAGAAAAAAGTAAGGCGTGTACCCGCAAAATACAAAAAAGTAATGGAGTTACTTAAAAAAGGCGAAGAACTAGAGAGCATAGCTGCCCAGATGAACATGGGAGTAAGAGAAGCAGAAACTGTTATTAGGCTATATAGTCAGGGAGCTGCAGATCATGTTAATAACTAGTTTTTGGAAAAGTTTATTTTTTAATTTTATGGCTGGACTAGCTCTGGCATTGCTAGTTATTGGCTTATATCTATTTTTAACAGATCAATTTGTCTTCAGTAATTATCGAGTTAATGAAAATAACTTAATTGAAGAAGATTATGTTCTTTCAGTTATGCGTGATGATGATTTTGCCTTAAAGGTAATTAACTTTAAGCAAAGAGTTGCACTAAGCAAATCAAGGGAGGTGGACTAATGTTAAGAGGAATCTATACTTCAGCTTCAAGTATGGTGGCTAATCAGCGCCGCTTAGATTTAATATCAAATAATATGGCCAATGTAAATACTACTGGCTATAAAAAAGATGGGGCAATGGCTGCATCTTTTCCGGAAATGCTAATTTCTCGCCTTGATGAAAATGGGGCTACAGAAATAGGCAGACTGGGAACAGGAGTCTCACTTGAGGAAAGTTATACAGATTTTTCCATGGGAGAGATAAAGAAAACAGGTGGTAAACTCGATTTAGCACTGCAAGGAGATGGGTTTTTTGTAGTTGATACACCGGCAGGTGAGAGATATACCAGAAATGGAGATTTTTCGATTAACCAGGTAGGACAAGTTGTAACAGCCCAGGGTTATCCGGTTTTAGGTGAACGCGGTCCAATTCAGATTGTACCTGGCCGTAGAATTAGTATTGACTCGAATGGGAGATTCCATTTTGATCAACTTGCGGGGGATCAATTAAGAGTGGTGAATTTCGCAGAAAAACAGAGACTGGAAAAGATGGGTCAGAATCTTTATCAAACAGTCGCTGGTATGGAAGCTAATCAGGCAGAAAATTATCAAGTTAAACAGGGTTATTTGGAAGGCGCCAATGTGAGTGTGATTTCAGAAATGGTTAAAATGATTGAAGTTAATAGACATTTTGCTGCAAATCAGAAAGTGATTAGGGCTTATGATGAGACGCTTAATAGGACTGTAAATGATATAGCTAGTTTAAAGTAACTTAAGTTTAACCAGCTGGACCCAGATCGGGAAGCTGGTAGAAGTCCCTGACTGATAGAGGGGACAAACCAGATAGGGAGTGCAAAAAAATGATAACTGCTTTATGGACAGCGGCAACGGGTATGAATGCCCAACAGAGTAATGTTGATGTAATTTCTAATAATTTGGCTAATGTAAATACAAATGGGTTTAAAAAATCAACTGTGAATTTCCAGGACCTTGTCTATAATATTATTCGGCAACCAGGTAGTCCCAATGCTCAGGGAGCTCAGATTCCTGTTGGCGTTGAGATTGGACATGGTGTTAAAGTTTCTGATACACAGAAAATATTTACTGAGGGAAATATACAACCAACAGAAAACCCCTTAGACCTGGCAATTGAAGGGGAAGGTTTTTTACAGATACAAAGACCAGATGGGACAATAGCTTATACAAGAGACGGTTCCTTTAAAATGGATAGTAATGGTGATTTAGTAACAGCTGATGGATACAGACTACAACCAAACATTAATATTCCACCAAATGCAACTGATATCACGATTACCTCTGATGGAACTGTCAATGTTGTGCTTGATGGAGATACACAGAATACACAGCCCCAAGGACAGATTCAGCTGGTGCGTTTTGCAAATCCAGCTGGGCTAAATAGTATGGGTAAAAATTTATTTGCTCAAACTGCAGCTTCAGGTCAGGCACAGGCCGGAGCGCCAGCTCAAGATGGTTATGGTTCAATTTTGCAGGGCTTTTTAGAAAAGTCTAATGTAAAAGTTGTGGAAGAGATGGTTAATTTGATTGCAGCTCAACGTGCATATGATACTAACTCTAAGGCTATTCAAGCAGCAGATGAAATGCTTAATACAGCTAACCAGTTAAGGAGATAGATTTAAATTTGTAAGGAGATAGATTTAAATTTGGTAGAAAATAAGGTGTTGTTTTATGCGTAAACTAATTATATTAGCAACTAGTATCATGATTTTTACTTTTTCTTTGCTGACTTTTGCTTCAGGTATAGTAATTACTATTCCAGCTGAGGTTGAAGTAAGTGGTAGCGAGTTTAAACTAGGTGATATTGCAGAAATTAGTGGGGCAACAACTGCTCAGACCTCAGATCTGGCTAATATTACTCTAGAAAAATCACCACGGGCAGGTTATAGTAAAACGATTACGAAAGAATTGGTTAAACTTTTAATCGAAAATAATGGGTTTCATCCGGCTGAATATGCATTAGAGATGCCGATGACAGTTAAAGTTAAAGCTGCTAGTCAGACCATTAGTGGCAGCCAAATATATCAAAAAATCCGCCAACAAATTATTGCAGGTTACCCTTATCCAGAAGAGAAGATACGCGTTAATTTAAGGGAGGAACCTCAGGCTGTTACAATTCCTGAGCAACCATATAATTTGCAGGTTAGATTACCTAATGTAAAGGAATTGGGTCAGGTCTCAATACCTGTGACTATTTTTGTAGATGGTCAGGCTTATCAGACTAGATATTTAAGTTTGCGGATCGGTGTTGAATTAGAAGTACTGACAGCTAGACGCGATATTAGTCGGGGAGATAAAATTAGAGAAGCTGACTTTTCCCGGGAAATAAAAGAAATTAGCCAGAGCAGAGGTCAGCTTATCAGATCTTTTGCAGATAGACTATTTCAAGATAGTGTTGCAGCCCAGCAGATTAAAAAGGGAACGATCTTGACTGATTATTACCTAAAAAGGCCCTATTTGATAAGTTGGAATGATCGATTACAGGCTGAGGTAATTGTTGGTGGGATTAAAGTAATGGCTCCGGTTAAAGCACTAGGTCGAGCTAAAAAAGGCGAAATAGTTATGGTTGAGAATATAAATTCAGGTTATGAGTTTCAAGCAAAAGTGATCAGCAAAGGTCTGGTCAGAGTTGTCAAGTGAGAACAGGGAGGCAATATTTATGCGTTACTGGGTTTTAACAATTCTTTTTCTTATACTAGTCTGTACTCTGCCGGTTCTGGCAGATGATAATTCACTTTGGACAGATAACGCAGCCAATATATATCAGGACCGTCCAGATTATCAGGATGGAGATATAATAACAGTCGTGATTGAAGAAGAAGCAGATGCCATTCAGAGTGCGAATACTAGTACTAGTCAGAATAGTAGTGTAGATGCTGAGGCTGGTCTGGGGATTTTTAGTTTTTTAAAGGCATTTGGCTTTGCTTATTCGGATAGTGGGTCTGCTGATGGAGAGACAAGTCGTAGTGGTACTTTGCGAGCAGATATTACAACACAGATTGAAGAATTAATGCCAAATGGTAATATTAGAATTGTTGGTTATAAAAACATAAAAATTAATGGTGAGGAACAGGAGATTAAATTGTCAGGTGTGATTAGACCTGAGGATATTAGTTTAGATAATACTATTTCATCAAAGAAAATTGCAGATGCCAATATAGAATATGAAGGGGAAGGCACTGTTGCAGAAAAACAGCCACCAGGTTTCTTTAAGCAAATCCTTAATTTCATATTTTAAGCAACTTGCAAGGGGGATTAATTTTGTTATTTAAAAACATATTGCATTTATCAAAAACTATTTTAATATTATTAATAATTATCTTTATCTTTTCACTTACAACAACAGCCCAGTTAGATCCGGTCGTTAAAGTAGGTAATATAACCAGGATTGCCGGAGTAAGAGAAAACCAATTAATTGGCTATGGTATTGTAATTGGTCTGGCCGGAACAGGTGATTCCAATCGGAGTCAAGCAACTATTCAGAGTGTAGCTAATATGCTGAATAATTTTGGTGTAGAAATTACTTCTGATCAGGTACAGAGTCAAAACCTGGCTGCTGTGATTGTGACAGCTGACCTACCACCCTTTGTTAGTAATGGTGATCGCATAGATGTAACTATTAGTTCGATTGGTGATGCTGATAGTCTGCAAGGGGGAACTTTATTGATGACTCCTTTAAAAGCAGCAAATGGTGATGTTTATGCTGTGGCTCAGGGACCACTTTCAATAGGAGGCTTTAATATCAGTTCTGGAGGAAATCAGGTACGCGAGAATCACCCCACAGTAGGTAGAATACCTTCTGGTGCTCTTGTTGAACGTACGGTAGATATTGAACTTAATCGAGAAGAATTAACATATGTTTTAACAAACCCTAACTTTGAAACATCTAAGCGGATTGCAGATAAAATTAATCAAGAATTTTCTTTTTTACAGCCGGAAGAACGATTGGCTGTGCCTTTGGATGCTGGCCGTGTTTCAATCAAAGTTGCACCTGGCTATGCAAATGATATAGTAGAATATATTTCTCGGATCAATAACCTTGATGTCCAGACTGCACTTGCAGCAAAGGTAATAATTAATGAAAGAACTGGTACAATTGTGATGGGCCATAACGTTAGAATTTCAACGGTTTCAGTTGCACATGCCAATATTACGATAACAATTACTACAGATACAATAGTAGATCAGCCACCTCCTTTAAGTGAAGGTGAAACAGTTGTGACGGAAGAGACAAATATTCAGGTTGATAAAGAAGAAGCTTCTTTAACTGTACTTGAAGGTCAGAATACAATCCAAGACTTGGTCAACGCACTTAATACAATTGGAGCCACCCCACGTGATATTATTGCTATTATCCAGGATATTAAAGCAGCAGGTGCCTTGCATGCAGAAATTGAACTTATCTAGGAGGATAAAAATTGCAAATTAATAATGATTTAGTGAAAACTGATCTACTTAGAAATATTGCAAATGAAAAACTAACAAATAGGGATTTTTCTAAGCTTGATAGTGAAAAAAAATTGCGTGAGGTAACAAATCAGTTTACTTCAATTTTTTTGAAACAAGTTTTTTCTGCTATGCGGGAAACTTTGCCAGACGATAAGTTATTAGATGGTGGCTTTGCAGAAGATGTCTTTACAGATATGCTTGATAGTGAAGTTAGTAAAATTGGAGCTAATGATCAACAATTTAGTAATTTAAATCAAATTTTGTTTACACAATTAAAAGAACATCTCTAAAGGAGTGACTAGATGAACTTGCAAAATAAAATCGGCCGTTTGTTTTTTTTATTCTTATTTTTAGCAATCTTTACACTAGGTTGGTCCGGATTAGTTCAGGCAGATTATTTTTCTGGGGAGATGCAAGATTTTATAATAGCTGGTCATCAACTAGAACTCCCCATTTTTGAAAATGTTGAAATGCTCGAGCTGCAGGCCAGAGAAGGTCTGGAAGGCTGGACTATAGAAAAACCTAATCAGAAAGTTAAATTGACTTCGGGAAAATTATATCAACTTTATAATGGATCACCCAAGTTTTGGACTGTACAGGTTTTGGCTACAGAAGACCAATCTAAGGCAGCAATAATGAAAAATAGGCTAGTCCAACAAGGCTTTCAAGGCGTAGAAGTAATTTCTACAACTGATTTACATAAAATAATAGTAGGACATAAGACAAACCGTCAACAGTCTGTTGCAGTTGCTGAAAGATTAATTAAAAAAGGTTGGCAAACCTGGATTAGAGAGATGAGCTTAAACCAGACAGATAAAACCCTTATTTTAATGGAGAATACTGGTAAGATGATGCTTAATGGTGATCAGTTAAAGCTTAAAGGTAAAGTCAACTTGAATGGGGTTAATCGAGAGGGAGAGTTCTTGATAAAGCCTACTACTGAAGGAACTACTATTTATTTATCGATAGGTATTGATAGATATCTGGCTGCTATGTTGGCTGTTAACTTTCCTTTAGATAGTCAGCAGGAAGCTTTAGCGGCACAAGCAATAATTTATAGGACTTATCTCTATAGTCAGCTTAAAGCTGGCCAGAAAAATATTTTCCAAATTAATAAAGTTAATAATCTAAATAGTATTTATGTGGATGCTGTAAAGAAGACAAGTCAGTTGGTTCTTACCCAGAATAACGACTACTATCAGCTGAATAGGGAAGGTGCGACTGCTTATCCAGCTCCGCGCAGTGGAGCATTACCATTGGCTGCTGCAGGTTTTACAGTAGAGGAAATATTAGACCATTATTTTAAAGATACTACTTTACTTGATTTAAGTGATTTAACTGAGAGTAAAGTGAAATATACAGCTCGCATTGCCAAAGGACTGATTTTAAAAGAAATAAGACAGTCGACCTGGCAGGGACCGCGTTTAGTAACTGTAGTGGATTTAGACCTGGATGAGCCTGAGCTTAAACTCAAACCGGTCTTAGCAAAAGGAGTTATTCCGGGACGAGATGACCTGGCAGAGATGGTAAAGGAAATGAATGCTCTGGCAGGTGTAAATGGTGGTTACTTTCATTATACTGGTAAGCCACTTGGTTTACTTTATCTTCAGGGTCAACTAATCAGTGAACCACTTTATAGAAGAAGTTCACTATTGATTGGAGAAAACGGAGAACTTTCTATCTCTAGAGTGGGTTGGCAGGGTGAAATAAGATTTTCTGACACAAAGAGTGTAATTGAATTGGCTGGTGTCAATCGGAAGGCACAATCTGGTGAAAATGTAATTTTTAATCATTACTATGGGCATAAAGCCCCAATTAAACCGAAAAAAAGTGTTGAAGTTGTTGTAAAAGATGGTATAATAAAAACAGTAAATAAAATCCAAAATGAAGAGCAACAGCTAATCCCGCAGACTGGATATGTTTTGCAGATCAATCAGCAGGATGATCTTGACCTTGCGGGCCTTAAAATAGGCTCTAAGGTCACATATCGTGACAATTTTCGACCTGATTTTCAAAAAAATAAAATAATACACGCTCTGGGGGGTGGCCCACAGCTATTACTTAAAGGTCAGGTTGAGATTACAGGTAAGGAAGAAAACTTTCAACCTGATATACTGCAAGGGAGAGCTCCCCGAACTGCACTGGGTATTACAGAAGATAAGCATCTTTTACTTGCAACAGTTGATGGCAGGCAGCCAGATTTTAGTATTGGGATGACCTTAAAGGAGATGGCAGAGTTCCTTAAATCACTAGGTGCTACTTCAGCAATGAATCTTGATGGAGGCGGCTCAGCTAGAATGGTGATTAGGGGATTTACAATGAACAACCCTAGTCAGAAACGTTTGATCAGTAATGGCCTAATAATTAATGATTAAAGTTTGCATTGCATCTTGCCAATTATATTTTGCCTATTGCAGGTTGAATTGTATAAAAGAACGTAAAGGAGCTCAAGAGATGAAAAAAATTAAAATAATAATACTTAGTATTTTGTTTATCCTATTTTTAGCAAGCAATTTGCTAGCTGCAAACCCGGGAGAACTTACAGATGTACACTATAGCTTTGCAGGTGATAGTTTTTCCATAGACTATCTAAAAATGGCAGTCGATTACAAGCTAACACCAATTAACAATATACGGGCTGGGGCTGCTTTTAATGGAGATGACTTTAATTTTTTTGGCAGCTGGCAGCTTAATTTTAAGCAAGCTGAAACTGCGAGGATGAGTATAGATTTTTTGTTAACTGATGAAGTGAATAATTTTGACCTTGGTAAAGCAGTTGGCTTATCGGGTGAAAGTTTAATGCAAGGCAAGAAACGTGTCTTTTGGCAAACAGCGTACTTTTTCGAAGATAAGTTAGCTGATCACCTGTATTATAGAATTGGACTTGCGCACTCTATCAATAATAGTACAGATTTAACAGTAAGCTTTGGTAATAGTTACTGGAACTTGCAGGAAGAAACAATTGATATTGGTTTAAAAATAGAACTTTAAAAAATAGAGCTATAAATAGTAATAGATACAGGAGGTCTTTGATGGAGCTAGTTACTGTCGATAAGTTATTGTTTTATATTAATTCTTTCAAAAATCAGAAAATATTAGTTGTTGGTGATTTAATTGCTGATAAGTTTGTGATAGGGGATCCGGAGCGTTTATCCAGAGAAGCTCCTGTCCTGATTTTGCGACATAGAGATGAGCATATCTTACCTGGTGGAGGGGCAAATGCAGCCAGTAATATTGCTAGTCTTCAGGCTCAGGTTTCTTTAGCAGGTCTGTTAGGTGACGACTTAGCAGGAAAACAACTACAAAATGAACTAATTCAGCGTAAAATTAATATAGATAATTTAATTGTTGATAATTCACGACCGACATCTGTTAAAATGCGTGTTCTGGCTGGTGGAGAGCAAATAGTAAAACAACAGGTGGTGCGGATTGACCATTTGGAAGATAGCCCCTTAAAGCAAGAACTGGAAGAAAAATTTTTGGATGAACTAGATCGTCTGCTGCAGGATTTGGATGGAATTTTGCTCTCAGATTATGGCAATGGTCTTTTTACAAAGAGGATTCGACAGGAAATTATTGCAAAAGCCAGAAAATTAAATATTCCTGTCGCTGTTGATAGTCGCTATAATTTAGCTGGATTTAAGCAGGCTACCATAGCTACGCCGAATCTGGAAGAAGCAAGCGCTGCAGTTGGACGAGAACTACTTGAGCAAGCTGAGGTAGATTGGGCAGGGGAAAAATTAAGAGAAGAACTTTTATTAGATTATTTGCTGATAACGCAAGGAGGAGCAGGTATGACGCTTTTTTCTGCTGATAAAGTACCTTATCATATCCCGGCAGCAAATTTTAGTGAAGTTTTTGATGTAACAGGTGCTGGTGATACAGTTGTAGGTACACTTTTACTTGCACTTGCAGCTGGGGCTCAGCCGGAAGAAGCAATTCATTTAGCTAATCATGCCGCTGGTATTGTAGTCCGCAAAAGTGGTGTTGCGACAGTAGATCCTGTAGAACTTAGAGCAGAGGTGAAAAAAAATGCATAGTAAAATTAAGAGTATAGATGAACTACAAACCATAGCTAATGAAATGAAAGCTAATCAGGAGTTATTAGTATTTACAAATGGATGTTTTGATCTATTACATATAGGTCATGTTAGATATTTACAGAAAGCAGCTCAACTAGGTGATAAATTGGTTGTTGCTGTCAATAGTGATAGTTCTGTACAGGAACTCAAAGGTAAAGGACGACCATTAGTTAAGGAAAAAGACCGTTTGGAATTGCTTAGTGCACTAGAGATGATAGATTATCTAGTATTATTTTCTGATATTGATTGTCAAAAATTACTAGAAGTAATTGAGCCACCTATTTATGTTAAAGGCGGTGATTATCGGATTGAAGATCTGCCAGAAGCTGAAGTAGTTTATGATTATGGTGGCAAGATTGTTTTAATTACTAAGATTAAAGGCCGTTCAACTAGTGATTTAATTAAAAAAATTAGGGGCAAATAAAATGAGTAATCAACAATTAAATATAGTCTTAGTTTTGGTTATTCTTTTAATCGGGTCTGCTCTAGTTTATCTGGGAGTAAGCTTTCAAGATATACTAAGTTTGTTCTAAAAAATGCAGGATGGGGTGGTATTCTTGTTCAGCCAGAAATTAGAAGAAGAAGAAGTAATAGAGCTGGCACAGCAAGGCAATAGATTGGCTATCGAATTTTTAATTGATCAAAATATGGATATTGTTTATGCTAAAGCCAAGTATTTTTTCATCAAAGGTCTTGATAAGGATGATGTAATTCAAGAAGGCCGAGTTGGACTCTATAAATCTATTCGTGATTTCAAGTATGGCAGAGGTGCCTCATTTCGTGGCTTTTGTCAGTTATGTGTACATAGACAGTTAGTTTCTGCTATCAAAAAAGCAAACCGCCAAAAACATATTCCCCTCAATCAATCAGCATCGCTTGATAAAACACTTGATTATGATTATGATTCAGGTCGCAGTTTTAATGAAATATTACCTGATGAAAGTGAGAATCTGGAAAGAAAATATATTTATCAGGAAATTTTAGGTCATGTTTTTAGAGATATTAATCGAGAACTTACGGAACTTGAAAGAGAAGTTTTTTATGAGTATTTGGCTAGTAAATCTTATCAGGAAATTTCAGATGAGTTAGAGGTAAATATAAAGACAGTTGATAATGCTTTACAGAGAGCGAGGAAGAAAATTAACTCTATTAAAGGCAATTACAATTTGAAAGATTTGGTTGGATAGATGAAGATTTGGCAGAAAATTATTGACTGGATATATCCGGAACAACCTTATTGTTATTATTGTGGTCAAGATTATTTTCGGTCTGAAGTCAAGCATCTATGTGATAATTGTTTGAGTGGTTTTAAATTTAATGAAAGTTTTTGTACAAAGTGTGGCCGAGAGTTATTAACTAACGGAGAAGAATTATGTGCAGATTGTCAGGCAGATAAGTATTATTTCAAAATGGCAAGAAGCTGTTTTATTTACCAAGGGACAGCTCGTCAACTGCTGCTTAGAATGAAATATCTTGATCAACCCGAACTGGCAGAGCCAATCGGTGATTTGTTATATGTATATTTTTGTGAAAATTATAATAATTTGTCGATTGATTATATAATGCCGGTTCCACTTCATGTTGAAAGGTTGTCAATGAGAGGTTATAATCAGTCTCTACTGTTAGCTGAAATATTGGCTAAAAAAACAGGGATTAAACTGGTTAATGACTTACTTTTTAGAGATAAAAATACCCTTCCACTTTTTTCTTTAAGCAAAGA
Source organism: Halanaerobiales bacterium (assembly GCA_016278485.1). Taxonomy (GTDB): domain Bacteria; phylum Bacillota; class Halanaerobiia; order Halanaerobiales; family Halanaerobiaceae; genus JADQBT01. The sequence goes on along the minus strand of JADQBT010000013.1, from coordinate 131,947 downwards.
AGCTCGTCAGAGTGAACTAGATGGAGTTTTTAGGATGTCAATGCATAAAAATTACCAAATGTATGATAATACTAACATCTTGATTGTAGATGATATATATACAACAGGTAGTACGGTTAATGAGGTAAGTAAAGTATTGCAGGCAAATATTAATGATTTGAGTATCTATATTTTGACGCCAGCTACAGTCTCTTTAATCGCAAATTAGTGTAATCTATATTACAATTTAATCTAATTAAATTCTTTTACTCCTCAGAAAGCAGGAATTTGCAGCAATTTGTTGAATATATTATCATAGAATTTCATTTTTGGAATTCATAGTTTGAGAGAGGAGTGGGTTGTATGAAAATTATCACTTATGGTAAGAACATCGATGTTACTCCAGCGTTGAAAGAGCATGCAGAACAGAAGGTTAGTAAGTTAAGCAGGTTTTTCAATGGAAAGTATAATGAAAAACAGATGGAAGTACAGATCTCGATGGAGGTAGAAAAAGACCGTCATATTGTTGAGGTAACAGCTTTTGTAAAAGGACTTATTCTCAGGGGCGAAGAAGAAACTGATGATATGTATGCATCGATAGATGGTGTAGTGGAAAAATTAGAACGCCAGATTCGGAAATACAAGACTAAAATTCATGATAGACTTATAGAGAGAAAACAAGAGTTTAAAGAAGAATTTAAAGAAGAACGTACAGAAGAGATTCTTCATCCAACAAAAGAAGATAAGGAAGAAGAATTTGAACCACAGATTGTAAAGACAAAAAGGTTTGCTATGAAACCGATGAATTTGCAAGAAGCTTGTATGCAAATGGATTTACTTGGTCATGACTTTTTTGTTTTCCATAATGCTGAATCTGAGGAAACTAATGTTGTTTATAAACGTAGAGATGGTAACTATGGTTTGATTGAACCTACTTTTTAGAATAAATTTTAATCTATAGACAAAAAGGCTTAAGCCACCGTAAATAAACGGTGGCTTTTGTCATATTAGACTGGCAAAAAAAGGAGCAGATTGTGCTAAAAAATATCGAAAAATTAAAGAAGATGGCATTTGCTAAAGGCGATGAGAACTATAGATTTATGAATTATTTAAAAGGGATTAATCCGTCTAAATTAGATAGTCTGTTTGTTGAGTTGAGCGAAAAGTATTTAACAGAGGATTTTTGTTTAAGTTGTGCAAATTGCTGCAGGAGTTTAGACCCGCGTTTCAGCAAAGGTGAAATAAGATCACTTGTCAATGAATTAGAGATCTCCATGAGTGAATTTATGAATAAATATGTCGATTTGGAAAAATCAGATGGTTATATTTTGAAAACAAATAGTTGTCCCTTTTTGCATGAGAATAAATGTCAGATTTATACTAACCGTCCCCATCCTTGCCGTTCCTATCCACATTTAGATAAAAAAATAATGGCACATAGGTTGATTGAAGTGATTGATAATAGTTCAGTCTGTCCGGTTGTTTATCAAGTATTGGAAGATTTAAAAGAAGAGTTTAATTGGAAAGATGAGAATGAAACTTAAGAATGGAACTTAACACTTACTACTAATAAAGCTTGATTGAGATTTGTTAGTTAAGGTGATATAATTAAATTTGATTGTAATCTAAATAAACAGGGTGGTAGATATGCTTAATTTTATAAAGAGTCTTTTTAAAGACCCAAATGAAAAAGAATTGAAAAAGTTGGAGCCGATTATTGCTGAAATTAATGAGTTAGAACCAACTGTACAGCAGTTGAGTGATGCAGAATTAAAGAATAAGACAGCTGAATTTAAAGAACGTTATCAAGCTGGTGAAAAGCTTGATGATCTATTAGTTGAGTCATTTGCAGTTGTTAGAGAAGCAGCTCAGCGGTCTACAGATGAAGGTTTTCGTCATTATGATGTCCAGTTATTGGGAGGGATTGTGCTTCACCAGGGAAAGATAGCAGAAATGAAGACTGGTGAGGGAAAGACATTAGCTGCTACTTTGCCTGTCTATCTTAATGCCTTAACAGGTAAAGGTGTGCATGTTATTACAGTTAATGATTATTTGGCTAAACGTGATAGTGAATGGATGGGCCAGATCTATCGTTTTCTAGGACTTTCTGTAGGTGTAATTTTGAGTGGTATGAGCCCAGCCGAAAGAAGAGAAGCTTATCAGGCAGATATTACTTATGGAACAAATAATGAGTTTGGTTTTGATTATTTGCGAGATAATATGTCATATAAAGAGGAAGACCTGGTCCAGCGCGATCATCATTATGCAATTCTGGATGAGGTTGATAGTATTTTAATTGATGAAGCTCGGACACCATTGATTATCTCTGGTCCGGTCCAAGAATCAACTAGTGATTATCGTAAATTTAATCGGATCATTCCTAAACTTGTGCGAGATCAGGATTATGAAATTGACGAAAAAAATAAATTAGTTCATCTGACTGAAGATGGAGTTGGTAGAGTTGAAGGATTGCTAAATATTGAAAACTTATTTGCAGATAAGCATTTTAAGTTAAACCATCAACTTAATCAAGCTTTACGGGCATTTACTTTAATGAAAAAAGATCGTGACTATATCGTTAAAGATGGAGAAGTAAAGATTGTCGATGAATTTACCGGTCGAGTGATGGAAGGCCGCCGTTATAGTGAAGGGTTACATCAGGCAATTGAGGCTAAAGAAGGGGTACAGGTCAAGCAGGGTAACCAAACTTTTGCCAGTATTACTTTGCAAAACTTTTTCCGTATGTATGATAAACTTGCTGGTATGACAGGTACAGCTGCAACGGAAGAAGAAGAGTTCATTAAAATATATGGCATGGAAGTTATTGTTGTACCAACAAATGAGCCAATGATTAGAGACGATATGCCTGATTTAGTATTTAGTGATGTGCAGGCTAAGTTCAAAGCCTCTGTTGAAGAAATTGCTAGATTATATGAAAAAGGTCAGCCAGTACTAGTTGGTACTGTCGATATAGATAAATCAGAACTTTTAAGTAGTATGTTGCAAAAAATTAACGTACCACATAATGTGCTTAATGCAAAAAATCATGAACGTGAAGCCGATATAATTAAAAATGCGGGTCAAAAAAATAGTGTAACAATAGCAACTAATATGGCCGGTCGTGGTACTGATATTGTTTTAGAAGATGGTGTGCAAAAACTAGGTGGTTTACATGTTTTAGGAACAGAAAGACATGAAAGTAGGCGCATAGATAATCAGTTGCGTGGTCGTTCAGGCCGCCAGGGAGATCCTGGCTCTTCCCAATTTTTTGTCTCTCTAGAAGATGACTTGCTCCGACTTTTTGGTTCAGATAATATCGCTGGATTACTTGATAAACTAGGTATGGAAGGTGATGAACCGATTGAGCATAAGTTGATATCACGTTCACTGGAAAAAGCTCAGCAAAAAGTTGAATCACGTAACTTTGAGATCAGAAAAGCAATATTGGCTTATGATGATATTATGAATAAACAGCGTGCCGTAATCTATGATCAGCGTCGCGAATTATTGAAAACTGATCAGTTTAAAGAAAAATTATTTGGGATGTTAGAACAGTTGGTAGATAACATCGTAGAAATGTTCTTACCGGAAGAAATACATCCTGATGAATGGGATCTTAATGGGCTTTATGAATATATTAAAGACCTTGGCTTAGATTCTGATATTTCACGTAAAAATTTAACTGAACAGGCTCGGCATGAAATAAAAGATTATTTATTTGAACAAGGCAAAAAATCTTATCTTAAAAGAGAAGAAGAACTAGGTGAGGAAAGATTTACTGGGATTATTAAATTCCTTTCATTAAGAACTATTGATCGAAAATGGATGTCTCACCTTGATAATATGGACCAATTACGCCAGGGGATAGGCTTACGCGCTTATGGTCAGAAAGACCCTTTGACAGAGTATAAATTTGAGTCTTATGATATGTTTAATGAAATGACCAGTTCTATCCGTGAAGATATAATAAAAACTGCTTTTCAGATACAGGTTAGAGATGATAAGAGAGATGAAAAAGTTGCTCCAGTTGATCGGCGACGTCTGGAATATTCTGATCCGGAAGAGATTTTACGTCGTCAACAGGCGGTTCAGCAACAGGAAGCACAAGCACAACAGGGAAATGGCAAAAAAAGACCTAAACAACAAACAGTAATTAAGCCAGATGAACCTGGGAGAAATGATCCTTGTCCCTGTGGTAGTGGTAAAAAGTATAAAAAATGTTGTGGGAGATGATAGAAGATGAAGAGTGATTATTTAGATAGGCTCAAAAGCCTACAAGCTAGATTAGATGAAGTGAGTGATTTACTTTGACCCAGATCAATTAAAATCAGAAAAAGAATTGATCGAAAAAGAGATGGTTGCACCTGGATTTTGGGATGATAATCAAGCTGCTAAAGCTAAATCACGCCGTCTTGATGATATAAAAAAGAGGTTGAACTTTCTAGAAAATATGGAAGAGAAAATAGAAGATGCTGCGGTTTATCTGGAGTTGGCAGCTGAGGAAGATGAAGCCAGCATGGAAGCTGAAGCTGTTGAACTACTCAGCCAGCTTGAGCAAGGATTGGACCGACTTGAGTTAAAATTGCGTTTAAATGGCGAGTATGATGCACATAATGCCATCCTTTCTATTCATCCTGGTGCTGGTGGAACAGAGTCACAGGATTGGGCAGAGATGCTTTTAAGAATGTATACTCGTTGGGCTGAAAATAATGATTATCAAGTTGAAACACTTGACTTTTTACCAGGTGAGGAAGCAGGTATTAAGAGTGTCACCATCTTAATTACTGGTGATTTTGCTTTTGGTTATTTAAAGAGTGAACGCGGTGTCCATCGTCTGGTAAGGATATCACCTTTTGACTCTTCTGGTCGCCGCCATACATCTTTTGCTTCGGTAGAAGTTTTACCAGAGATTGATGATGATCTGGAAGTAGATATTGATGAATCAGATCTTAAAATTGCAACCTATCGTGCCAGTGGTGCGGGAGGCCAGCATGTTAATAAGACAGATTCGGCTGTGCGAATAACCCACTTGCCAACAGGTGTAATAGTGCAGTGCCAAAATGAACGTTCACAGCATAAAAACAAACAGACGGCTATGAAAATTTTGTCAGCACGTTTGTTAGAGTTGAAAGAAGAAGCTCAGGCAGATAGAATAGATGACCTTCGGAGTGATCATAAAGAAATTGCCTGGGGAAGTCAGATCCGCTCTTATGTCTTTCATCCTTATAGTATGATTAAAGATCATCGGACAGATTTTGAAGAAGGAAATGTACAGAAAGTAATGGATGGTTATCTGGATGAATTTATTGAAGCTTATTTAAAAGATCAGATAGAAGGGTAGTTGAACTTTGATGAAAAAGTTATTGTTCAGTATAATCATTATTTCAGTTATTTTTGCTAGTTATACTCTAATAGAGAGAAATCAGATTGTGGGACAAAATAATGAGGTAGAACTGGTCTATGATGGAAAAGGACTAGACAAATTAATGGCGATTGCTCCTGATTTTAAATTAACTGATTTAAAGCAAAATGGTGTTAGCTCAGTGGCAGTCTATGAGCAAACCTTGCAGGATTTATTAGAGACAGGTCGTCTGTTAAAAATAGAACCTGCCATGTTGTCTTTGCTAGATCAATTAGGAGCAAGGATTAGTACTGGTTCGCAATTAATCTCCGGAAATGGCGCGCTTTTTATGACAGCAGACCAGGTATTAAAAGCTAAATTCACCAAGATTAAGCCATTATTAGAAGAAAAATATCAGGCTGAAATTACTGAAAGAAACGGTAATGTTTACCTATATTTTCCGCGCTGGCATGAGGCACTTTTAAAGATACCGTTTGGTTTTTCAGAAAAATCAATTGCAGATTTAATAAAGGCAGGATTGGAAGTTGTGCCACGTAGTGCTAATCACCCTGATTCATTAATGTTATTACGAGATTTAAGCAGTGATTTAGCGACTGAACTGATTATTTTTGATGGAGATGAAATTACAGGTTATCCCACGCAAATTGATAAGACGGCAGAAATTTTACAGGAAAATGGGATAATTTTGGGCCAGATAGAGCCTTTTATTGCCTTTCAAGCAGGCAGTGAAAAACTAGCCAAATTATTAGATTATAATTTGGTGAGAGTTCATAGTCTGCAACAAAAAGAGATGAATCAGCATGCAGAGAAAAAGATTGTAGATCGTTATTTACGAGCAGTTAGGGAGAGAAATGTCAGAGTTTTATATTTAAAACCTGATCTTACTAGTAATGATGGAAATTTAGGAGCTATTAATCAGCAATTTTTAAAAAGCCTAAAGAAAAGTTTGTTAGCAGAAGGATTTTCGGTTGCTAAAGCAGAACCATTTTCCGTATTTGCTGGCTCTAACTTGATTTTATTAATCACCATTATTGGGATTATAGCTGGTGGTATTTTATTAGTAAATTATTTAAGTGATTTTGCTTATTCTCGTTGGACAATCTGGTTAGCATTACCTGCTTTGGTAGGAGCAGTTGTTTTATTAATGTTGGGTAAATATATTTTGACAAGACAGATTGCTGCTCTAGCTGCAGCAATAATATTTCCTACAATAGCTGTCTTGACTGGATTGACAAGAGAGAGAACGGGTATTATTGATCTAATAAAGAATTTTTTGATTGTCATTGGCATCTCACTGTTAGGTGGATTATTTGTTGCTTCTGCTTTAAGCCATAGTAGTTTTATTTTAAATATTGATCAGTTTAGAGGCGTGAAAATAGCGTTTTTACTGCCACTTTTATTGTTAATTTTTCATTATTTTCGGGTTAATGGTAGTAAAAATATTTGGCAACAGTCGCTTACCTGGCTGGAAAGTGAGATAAAATATAAGCATCTTATGCTGGCCGGATTGCTCGGTTTACTAGGTATCATCTATATTGGGAGAACAGGTAATTTTCCTTTGCTACCTGTACCAGCCTGGGAGTTGACTTTACGGAGCTGGCTTGAGGAGATATTATATGTGAGGCCACGCTTTAAAGAATTTTTGATTGGCCATCCTTTTTTATTATTGTCACTTTGGATACCAAAAAAATTTCGTAGTTCTATATTATATATTCCACTCCTATTACTTGCTGGAATTGGCCAGGTAACAGTTGTTAATACCTTTTCCCATGCACATACACCGGTGCTTATCTCATTATTACGTGTTATCCATGGCAGTTGGTTAGGATTATTGCTTGGTTTTGTACTGGTAGTTGGCTATCAATTCTTAGTAAAATACATTTTGCCAAGCTTAAGTACGGGACGTGAGCAGTAAGATGGCAAAGGTTGTGATTTCAGGTTATTATGGATTCGATAATACAGGTGATGAAGCGATACTGGCTGGAATTATCTCTGCTTTGCGCAAGTTAAACCCCCAACTTTCACTAGTCGTTCTATCAGCTGAGCCAGAGGTAACAGCTGAACGTTATGATCTCAAAGCAGTAGCGCGGACTGACTTTTTTGCTATCTACCGGGAAATTAAGCAGACAGATCTTTTTATTAGTGGTGGAGGTAGTCTACTGCAGGATGTAACTGGACCTTTTTCGGTCCCCTATTATTTAGGGCTAATCTGGCTGGCCCGTTTTTTAGGAAAAAAAGTAGTTTTCTATGCTCAGGGAGTTGGTCCACTTAAACGAAAATTTAGTCAAATTTTAACGGCTTTAACATTAAAGAATATAACTTTATTAGGTGTTAGGGATAATAAATCAAAAGAATTATTAAAAGAAATAGGAATTCCTGGTGATAATATTATTAAGACTGTTGATCCTGTTTTTAATCTGGCAGATTATCTTCAACCAATGGCTGATTTGGTTCAACCTGCAGTTGAGTCAAATGTAGTTGAACCAAATAAGGATAGAAAAAAATTAGTCTGTGGGATTGCGGTCCGGCCCTGGCAGGTCGAATATTTAGCTGAGCTTGCTGCAGGTTTAAACGCTTTTCAGAAGGAAACAGCTTGTAGTTATGTTTTATTAGCAATGCATCAAGGAGAAGATGAGCTTATTTCACGAAAACTTGCCGCTTATTTGCAGGGAGAATATCAGTTGCAAGAGTTTACTGGAGACCCACTAAAGGTGCTTTCTTCTTTTCAAAAGTTTGACATATTTTTAGGAGTACGTTTGCATAGCTTGATTTTTGCAAAGTTAGCAGGTCTTCCTTTTGCTGGTTTGAGTTATGACCCTAAAATTGACAGCTTTTTTGCAGATTTAGGTCTAGCTAAACCACCTCAGTTAGAAGATGTTAGTCAGGATTTAATATATAATCTATTAGACAATTTAAGGGCAGAGTGGCTTAGTGGAAAAGAGACTAATCAGTTGCCAATTGCATATCAAAAAGAAGCTAACTCATTTGCCAAAACTGTGCTGGAGGTGGCTGATTTATGCGGAAGCTAGTCGATATTCTTGGGGTTAAAATTGATCGGATTGATAAAGAGTTTGCCTGTCAGTCTATTCTAAATTTTATTAATGAAGAAAAGAAAGAGGGCCAAAATCAGCGTTTAATTGTAACTCCTAATTCAGAGATGATTGTTAGAGCTAAAGAGAATCAACAACTGGCGAGAATCTTAAATGAAGCCGATCTCAGTACAGCTGATGGAGCAGGTGTGGTACTTGCAGCTCGGCTACTTGCTAAGCCAGTCCCAGAGCGGGTAGCTGGTTTTGATTTGATGTATGCAGTTTTAAAAGCCATTGCAAATACAACTAACAGTTGTTATTTTCTCGGAGGAAAGCCGGGTATAGTCGATCAGGCAGTTATACGACTGCAAGAAGAATTACTAGGACTAAGAATTTGTGGATTTCACCATGGCTATCTCGACCAAGAAGTAGAAGAGCAGATTATTAGAGAAATCAATGTATTAAAACCAGATTTATTATTAGTTGGCATGGGAGTGCCATTACAGGAAAAGTTTCTCGATCGCAATTTAGCTAAATTAAAGGTTAAAGCTGCAATGACTGTTGGAGGAAGTTTTGATGTTCTAGCGGGTGAAGTGCAGCGAGCACCTTATTGGATGCAGCGGATTGGTTTAGAATGGTTTTACCGATTATTGCAGGAACCAAGTCGATTTGGTCGGATGTTAGCATTGCCAAAGTTTATGCTACTTGTTTTTCGGGAACTAATAAGAAAATAAGTTTGAGGTGATAAGTATTAATAAACGTCGTATTATTTTTGATTACATAATGATTACAGTAGGGTCTTTTCTGATTGCAGTTGCATTAAATTACTTTTTAGTTCCTAATAAAATTGCTGCTGGTGGGGTAAGTGGATTAGCGACAGTAATTTATTATCTAGCTGGTTTTCCGATAGGTATTACCATGTTGGTTTTAAATATACCACTTTTTTTGGCGGGACTTAAAGTACTCGGACGTTCTTTTGGTGCAAGAACGATTTATGGAATTATAACCTTATCTTTAATAACAGATTTATTAGAACCAATGGCTGTCAATGTTACCACAGATCTTTTGCTTGCTTCAATTTACGGTGGTGTCTTGGCTGGATTAGGGCTAGGACTAGTTTTTAAGGCCCGTGGCACTACTGGTGGGACCGATATGATAGCTAGTTTGTTAAATAATTATACTGGGCTTAGTGTTGGGCAAGGCTTGATGCTAGCGGATGGTATAGTTGTCTTATTGGCGGGAATTTTATTTAATTTAGAGGTAGCTCTTTATGCTTCGATTACAATCTTTATAACTTCGAAAACAATTGATGTTGTACAAGAAGGACTTAATATTAAGAAAGAAGCGCTTATAATTTCTGATAAATCGCGAAAAATAAATCAAAGAATTATTAATGAGTTGAATCGTGGAGTGACTCTTTTTCCGGCAGAAGGTGGTTATACTGGAAAGAAGAGAGATGTTCTCTTATGTATTATCTCTCGCTCTGAAGTAACGACTTTAAAAGAGATGGTTGCCGAAATTGATCAAGATGCATTTGTGATTATTAGTAATATTCATGAAGTTCTTGGTGAAGGTTTTGCCGAGATTAATTAAAAGGAAGAATCAGCCACAGGTAGATTATATTACCTGTGGTTTTTTTTATATCAGTAATGCGATTGAACCATAATAATAGTACATTACAAAATATAAAAAGAAATGAGGTCTAACATGTTGCTATTTGATCGAGTAGAGAAAAAGATAAACGATCAGCTGGCCATGAAAAATATCACTTTTAATCTTTATCAAAAAGATTATCTTACAATTTATGCTGATAAATTTAGCCCCTTACACGGTTTAAAGCAGCTGATTTGTGGTGAAATTCAGCCAGATGGAGGACTGATACGTTCTCTAGATACAAGTGTCGGATTGGTTTGTCGTAATTTTAACATGGTCAGCAAGCGTTCTATCAAAGAGAATTTGTTTTTTCTAGCTGGGTTACGGGGTCATTCTCGCGAAAAAATTGAACCTTTATTGGATGTGATTATGGATTTAACAGGTTTAAGTTGTGTCAAAGATGAAAAATTTGTTAATCTAGCTTATCATCAGCAAATTAGGACGAATTTGGCGGCAGCAATGATGTTTTTGCCTGAAATTATTTTATTAGAAGATCCATTCGAAAATATTGATGAGGTTAATACGCTTTCATTACAACATTTAATAGAAGATATTAATGAAAGAGGTATTTCAATTTTACACTTAACTACTAGTAAAAAAGACTTAATAAAAAATAAATCCGGGAAAAAATTAAAGATGAATATTAGTACTGATGGGGTTACTATTGATGACGCAAAATAAATATATATTAAAATTCTGTATTGATGAAGCACTTAGAATCAATAATCAGCAGAAAGAAAGAATTTTGAAGACGATTTTTTATCAAATTTCTTTATTAGTCTTTTCTGGAATGGCCTTTATCTTCTTTTTCAACTCAGGCCATCTATTATCACTCCTGGACCAGAATCGACTCTCTGCTCCAGTTTTAGGTGCTTTATCGCCAGCTGCCAGTTTAATAATTAGCTGGCAGGATATCTTTAAAATTATTTATTTGCTTCCATTTTTATTGCTACCTTTTTATTACTATTATTATTATAAGACAATCTATCTAGCTTATCGAGAGGAAATAAAACTTGCCTCAAATTTAGGTGAAAAAAAACGTATCTACCTACCACTATTAACCCATAATTTATTTATAAGCCTACCTGGCGTAAGCGTAAGCTGGTTGTCTATTGGTATATTATACTATTTTTTACGCAGTTTTTTGGTAAAAAAAGTAGTTTATATATCACTGTTAAACTTTTCCGGTTTTTGTATCACACTTTATCTAATCCTTCTCGCTCTAGCAACTTTACTACCTTTAACAATACTTCCTTTAGTGGTAATTTTTATTATTAGGCAGGAAAAGCTGGCTTATTGAGCAAAGTTTTTATATAATAAAGAATAGAAAATAATTTTGAGGAGTAGGTGGATAATGTGTGGGAAAGATTTAAAAAGGTAGGAATTGTTCTGACTTTAGTAATTTTGTTAACAGTACCGGCTGTTCATGCCCAACAAAAGGATTATACGAAAATAAATGCTTTTGAGGACATTTTATATTTAATTAAGAACTATTATGTTGAGGATATGGATAATAATCAACTAATTGAAGGTGCTATTGACGGGATGTTAAATGAAGCAGATCCATATTCATATTATATGGATAAAGAAGAATACCAAGAGATGCAAGAAGAATATGAAGGTCATTTTGGTGGGATTGGTATTGTTATCACCATGCGCGATAATAAACTGACCATTGTATCTCCGATTAAAGGAACACCTGGTGAGAGAGCTGGTCTAAAAGCTGGCGATATTATATCAGAAATTTCAGGTCAGCCAACTGCTGATATGTCGCAGAATAAAGCAGTTGAATTAATGCGCGGCGAACCAGGCACAAAAGTGGAATTAACTATTGATCGTAAAGAAGAAGAAGATCCAATTAAAGTTATGATTATCAGGGCCGATATAGAAGTTCCAATTGTAGAATGGGAAATGAAGGAAGATAAGATTGGTTATCTAAGTATTTCTCAGTTTATAGATGATGTTGGCTATAAATTAGAAAAAGCTATTGCCGAATTAGAAGCAAAAGGTGCGAAAGGATTAATTTTGGACTTGCGCAGTAATCCTGGTGGTTTACTCGTAGAAGCGGTTAATGTGACCAGTAATTTCGTAGAAAAAGGTAAAGTTGTTTCGGTTAAAAATAGGGAGGGTCAGGAAAGAATCTTGACTGTTAATCCCAAAATTAAAGCAGTAACTGAACTGCCTTTAATTGTGATGATTAATCAAGGAAGTGCTAGTGCATCAGAAATTGTTGCAGGTGCTATTAAAGATCATCAGCGCGGCAAATTGTTGGGTATGAAAAGCTTCGGTAAAGGTGTAGTGCAGACTGTAGTGCCTCTCCAGGATGGTTCAGCTGTTAGTCTTACAACAGCAAGATATTATACACCTTCTGGAAATTATATTCATGAAAAAGGAATTAAACCAGATATTAAGGTTGAACTTGATACAGAAATGGCAGAAGCAGGCGAAGATAATCAACTCCAAGAAGCGCTGGAATTAATGGAGTCATTTATTTATGTTGAAGAATTCCAAAGTAAAAAGGCAGCTGGAGAGTAAATTGCTCTGGTGAGTAAATTGCTCTGGTGAGTAAATTGCTCTAGAGAGAAAAAGCTGATTGTTTAAAAGAGGTGAAATGATGGGTATTTTTGATGTTATGGGTCCGATTATGATTGGGCCCTCAAGTTCACATACAGCTGGTGCTGCTAAGTTGGGGCGGATGGCACGCCTGCTTTTTCAACGAGAAATAGAAGAGGTAGATATCTATTTTCATGGCTCCTTTGCTGACACATATCAGGGCCATGGTACAGATAGAGCGGTAATCGGTGGACTACTTGGCTACCTGCCAGATGATGTGAGGATTCGCAATTCATTAGAGAATGCAGAAGAGCTTGGCTTAAAGTTTAAGTTTCATACCGTTAATTTGCGTAATGTACATCCTAACACATTGATGATTGAACTGAAATCTAAAGATAATAGTCTTTCGGTTACGGGTTCATCTGTTGGCGGTGGTAGTATAGTTATTACCAGAATAGATAATACAAAGGTCAGGATGATAGGTCAGCTACCAACCCTCTGGATATTACATAAAGATCGTCCGGGCGAGGTGGGGATTATCACATCAGTGCTGGGTAATTATCGTTTAAATATTGCTTATATGCAGGTTCTCCGAAATAAAAAAGGTGATCAGGGATCCTGTATTATTGAGCTTGATCATAAACCAAATAAATATCTTATTAACTACTTAGAAAATATGGATGATATTAAACAGGTACGCTATTTACCCCCCTTATAGTTTTAAGTCGGATTTGAGTAAGACAGGAGTGGTATATTTATGGAATATAATTCAATACAGGAATTGCTGGAACTGGCCCTGGCTGAAGAAACAACAATTGCTGAAATAGTGCTAAAAGTAGAGGCAGAAGAGAGTGAGCTTTCTGAAGCAGATGTCAAGGCACGGATGTTAGAAAATTTAAAGGTTATGCAAAAATCGATTAAAGCGGGTCGAGAGAAAAAAATTGAGTCAGCGGGTGGACTTGTTGGGGAAGAAGCTGCTAAGATGTCAGATTATATAGCAGGTCGACCAGGATTACTTTATTTACAGGCTGTCACAGATGCTTTAGCTGTTGCAGAAGTCAATGCGGGTATGGGAAAAATAGTAGCTGGTCCTACCGCTGGATCAAGTGGTATTGTACCAGCCGTAGTTGTCGCAACAGGAGAGCAGTTAGGAAAAAGTGATGAAGAGATGATGATGAGTCTCTTTACTGCCTCAGGATTAGGCTATGTTGTCTCCCGCAAGGCTACTCTGGCCGGGGCAGCAGGTGGCTGTCAGGCAGAATGTGGTGTTGGGTCAGCTATGGCAGCAGGAGCGGCCGTTGAATTACATGGCGGCACACCAGAAATGGTTGTACACGCTTTTGCTCTGGCACTGAAAAACTTACTTGGCTTAGTCTGTGATCCAGTAGCTGGTTTAGTAGAAGTACCCTGTGTGAAACGAAATGGATTTTCAGCTTCACACGGTTTAACAGCTGCGGCCATGGCCTTAGCCGGAATTAAGAGTGTAATTCCACCAGATGAAGTGGTGTTAGCTATGACAGAGATCGGTGATGCTTTACCAGCTAGTCTTAAAGAGACCAGTAAAGGTGGTCTTGCTGTAACACCAACAGGAGAAAAAATTGCCTGTCGTTTGAGAAAATAAAATAATTTTATCTAAAGGCCTCTACTTATGATATGATCCCCTTCTGGTAGACAGATTAAATAATAAAAATCTGTTCTACCGGAAAGGGGATTTTTTATGATTAATATCACTGTGGAAAGTAGATATAATATATTTAACAGGAATTAGTAAAATATTAACTTTAAATTAGGAATGATTATTGATATAATAAATTGACTAAACATATATTCACCTTGAAAGGTGGTAAAAATGACAGATAAATTTCGCCTGCAAGCTCCCTATGAACCAAAGGGAGATCAGCCAAAAGCAATTAAGAAAATTGTCAATGGTTTAGAAAAAGGTTATCGACATCAGACATTACTCGGTGCTACTGGTACTGGTAAAACTTATACAATGGCTAAAGTAGTTGAAAAAGTAAATAAGCCGACACTTGTGATTGCTCATAATAAAACACTAGCAGCTCAGCTGACTAGTGAATTTAAAGAATTTTTTCCTGATAATGCTGTTGAATATTTTGTAAGCTATTATGATTACTATCAACCTGAGGCTTATGTACCTCAGACAGATACTTATATAGAAAAGGACTCTTCTGTTAACGAAGATATTGAAAAGTTAAGACTTTCTGCCACGACTTCTCTTTTTGAAAGAAAAGATGTTTTGATTGTGGCCAGTGTTTCCTGTATCTATGGCCTTGGTTCACCAGAAGATTATATGGATCTTTCCTGTCATTTAGAACAGGGAGCAAAGATGGATCGTAAGGAGATTATTCGAGATCTGTCTTTGATGCAGTATAGTAGAAATGATATGGATACATCCCGGGGACATTTTCGGGTCAAAGGTGATGTAATTGATGTTTTTCCTGCTTATCGAGATATTGCAATCCGGATTGAGCTTTTTGGTGATGAAGTAGATCGTCTAACCAGAATCAATACAGTAACAGGTGAGATAGAGAAAGAAATGAAAGAAATAAATATCTTTCCAGCCAGTCACTTTGTTACACCAGAAGATAAGATCAAAAAAGCTATCAAAACTATCAAAATAGAACTGGCAGAGCAGTTAGAAAAATTTCGATCTGAAAACAGACTAGTAGAGGCACAACGTTTAGAACAGCGAACTAGTTATGATCTAGAGATGTTGGAGCAGATGGGTTTTTGTTCTGGTATTGAAAATTATTCGCGGCACCTGGCAGGTAGGCCAGCAGGTTCCAGACCGATGACTCTGCTTGACTATTTCCCAGATGACTTTATGGTTGTGATAGATGAATCACATATGACGATTCCACAGATTGGCGGCATGTTTGCGGGAGATAGATCTCGTAAAGAGAAATTAGTTGATTATGGATTTCGGTTACCTTCAGCACTCGATAATCGTCCGCTTAATTTTGGGGAATTTGAAAAGGTTGTACCACAAGCAGTCTATGTTTCGGCAACACCAGGTCCATATGAAGAAAAACATAGTCAGCAGATTGCGGAACAAATTATTAGACCTACAGGCTTAGTCGACCCAGCACTAGAAGTAAGGCCAACCGCTGGGCAGATTGATGATTTATTAGATGAAATACAAAGAATAGTGGCTAAAAATGAACGTGTATTAATTACTACTCTGACAAAAAGGATGTCTGAGGATCTGACAGAATATCTAGCTGAAGCAGGAATTAAAGTTCGTTACCTTCATTCAGATATCGATACAATCGAAAGATCAGAAATTATTCGTGATTTAAGGTTAGGTAAGTTTGATGTCCTGGTTGGAATTAACCTGCTTCGGGAGGGGTTAGATATACCAGAAGTATCGTTTATTGCTATTCTTGATGCTGATAAAGAAGGTTTTTTAAGAGCAGCAAGACCACTTATTCAGACAATAGGACGAGCTGCCCGAAATGTTAATGGTAAAGTTATAATGTATGCGGATAAAATTACTGATTCGATGCGGGTGGCTATTGATGAGACAGAAAGAAGAAGAGAGATCCAGATCGATTTTAATAAAAAAAACGGGATTACACCGCAGACTATTATTAAGCCGGTCCGAGAAGTTGTCCGGCCTATTAAAATGGTAGTAGGTGAAGAAAAAGCAGATCTTTATGATAAAAGTAAGAATGAAGCAGGTGAACATGACTATGAGCAACTTTCTCGAAAGGAGATGCAACATTTAATCTTAGATTTAGAGGAAGAGATGGAAGAAGCGGCCGGGAACCTTGAATTTGAAGTTGCTGCTCAGATTAGGGATGAGATAAAAGAGTTAGAGACAAGACTTGATAAAAAATCTAAATAATTTTGTTAATGAGGTGAACAATTAATAATGGCCAGAGATAAAATAATAATTAAAGGTGCTGAAGAGCATAACTTAAAAAATATAGATTTAGTAATTCCCAGAGATGAATTGATTGTTATTACTGGATTAAGTGGTTCTGGTAAATCATCACTTGCTTTTGATACGATTTATGCAGAAGGCCAGCGACGGTATGTTGAATCACTCTCTGCTTATGCAAGACAGTTTTTAGGACAGATGGAAAAGCCGAAATTGGAATATATTGAAGGCTTATCTCCCGCAATTTCAATTGATCAGAAAACAACTAGTAAAAATCCGCGTTCAACAGTGGGAACAGTAACAGAAATCTATGACTATTTACGTCTGCTTTATGCAAGAATTGGTGAGCCACATTGTCCCAGTTGTGGAGAGAAAATATCTTCGCAAACGGTTGATGAAATTGTTGATCAGGTGCTTGATCTACCTGAACGTAGTAAAATACAGATTCTGGCACCAGTAGTAAGAGGAAGAAAAGGAGAACATGAAAGAGTATTTCTGCAGGCAAGCCGGGATGGTTTTGTACGGGCCCGGGTGGATGGAGAAACAATCATGCTCGAAGACGCAGAAAAACTTGATAAAAACTATAAACATGATATCGAAATAATAGTTGATAGACTTATTATCAAACAGGGGATCAGGGAAAGACTGGCTGATTCATTGGAAACAGCTTTAGAATATACTGAAGGTATTGTGATGGTAGAGATTATTGATGGTGAAACAATGACTTTTAGTGAGAAATTTGCCTGTACAGACTGTGGGATTAGTCTAGAGGAACTTTCGCCCAGGATGTTTTCATTTAACAGTCCTTTTGGTGCTTGTGATAATTGTGATGGGCTTGGGATCAAAAAAGAATTTGATCCAGATTTAGTCTTAAATAGAGACAAGCCTGTCAACAATGGCGGTATTGTACCATGGAAGAATTCTTCAAGCCGCTATTATCCATCTATCTTAAAGGCAGTGGCAGAAGAATATGGTTTTAGCCTTGAGAAACCAATTAATAAGTTGGGTGATGAGGTAGAAAAGATCATTCTTTATGGAACAAAAGAGGAAGTTACTTTTCCTTATACAAATAGATATGGTAGAACAAGAGAACATACTAGTCGGTTTAAAGGTATTATTGGCTATTTGCAAAAAAGGATGAGTGAGTCAGATAGTCCAGGTACACACAAAAGATTGGATCGTTACATGAGTGAGACACACTGTCATGTATGTGGTGGCCAGCGACTTAAACCAGAGGTTCTGGCGGTAACAGTGGGTGGTCTTTCAATTGCTGATTATACTGCTTTTTCTATCAAAGACGCTTATATCTTTTTAGAAGATTTAGAACTTAATGAGCGGGCGCGTTTTATTGGCAAAGAAATTTTAAAAGAAATAAAAGCCAGGCTGAGATTTTTAATTGATGTGGGATTAGATTATCTGACTTTAGATAGATCGGCAGGTAGTCTTTCTGGTGGTGAGGCACAGCGCATTAGATTGGCAACCCAGATTGGTTCTGGTCTAGTTGGCGTATTATATATCTTAGATGAACCGAGTATTGGCTTACATCAGCGGGATAATAATCGACTTATCAAGACGCTGGAACACATACGAGATATAGGGAATACAGTCATAGTAGTTGAACATGATGAAGATACAATCCGGACAGCTGACCATATAATCGATATTGGTCCTGGAGCTGGGAAGCATGGTGGCGAAGTGGTGGCCCAGGGTAACCTGGAAGATATTATGAATGAAGAGCGTTCTTTGACAGGTAAATATCTAACAGGCAAGGAAAAGATCCCTATTCCTCAAAAAAGACATCAGCCTGAAGAAAAATTTTTAACGATTAAAGGAGCCAGTCAGCATAATCTTAAAAATATTGATGCTTCTATTCCGTTGGGAACTTTTACCTGTGTAACAGGAGTTTCAGGTTCTGGAAAAAGTACTTTAATTAATAATATTTTAAAAAGAAAGCTAATGCAGGAAATCTATAGTTCTACTTTAAAACCAGGTAAACATGATAAAATAGAAGGTATGGAGGAGCTCGATAAGATCATTGATATTGATCAGTCTCCGATTGGAAGGACGCCACGTTCCAATCCAGTCACATATACTAAGATTTTTAACTATATTAGGGATGTTTTTGCTAAAACACCAGAAGCAAGACAGCGCGGTTATCAGATTGGTCGATTTAGTTTTAATGTCAAAGGTGGTCGTTGTGAAGCTTGTAAAGGTCAGGGAATTGAACAGATTGAAATGCATTTTTTACCAGATGTTTATGTTCCTTGTGAAGTCTGTGGTGGAAAACGCTATAATCGGGAAACACTTGAGATAAAGTATAAGGGTAAAAATATCGCTGATGTACTTGATATGACAGTAGAAGAGGCGTTGGATTTCTTTGCAAATATAGAACCGATAAGTCGCAGACTACAGACCCTCTTTGATGTTGGACTTGGTTATATACGGCTTGGCCAGCCAGCTACGACATTATCTGGTGGTGAGGCACAGCGCGTTAAAATTGCTACAGAATTAGGTAAACGCAGTACTGGTCAGACAATGTATATTTTGGATGAGCCAACAACTGGCCTCCATTTTGCTGATGTTAAAAAACTCTTAGAAGTGTTGCATAGACTACGAGGTGATGGCAATACGGTGGTTGTAATTGAGCATAATTTAGATGTCATTAAATCTGCCGATTATATAATTGATCTTGGACCAGAGGGTGGCGAAAAAGGTGGTCAGGTAATTGCAACTGGAACACCGGAAGAAGTAGCTTTAAATCAAGCATCTTATACAGGTAAATTTTTAAAAGAAATACTTGATGTCTAAGCAGGAGTTGTGATAAATATGGAAGAACGTCAGGCCAGACTCGAAGAACAATTAAAACAGGTACCTGATCAACCGGGAGTTTACAGAATGCGGGATGAGAGTGGTGTCATAATTTATGTAGGAAAAGCGAAATCCTTACGCAATAGGGTTCGTTCATATTTCCGACAGGGTAATCATACCTTTAAAACTAAAATTATGGTTGATCATATTGATGATTTTGATTATATTATTACGGATACAGAGGTAGAAGCCTTTATACTTGAAGCTAATATGATTAAGAAATATCAGCCTAAATTCAATATTAGACTAAAAGATGATAAAAGTTATCCTTTTATTAAAATAACAGTTACTGAAGACTTTCCCAGAATATTTAAAACCAGGTTAGTCAAAAATGATGGGAACAAATATTTTGGACCTTTTGCTGATGTAAATGCAATATATAAGACAATTGATGTTATTAAAGATCTTTTCCAACTGCGTACCTGTAAAAAGGATATTATAGCAGGTGAAAAGGCAGATCGTCCTTGCTTGAATTATCATATTAATAAATGTCTGGGTCCCTGTATTGGGGCAGTTTCTAAGGAAGACTATGCTGAACTTATCGATCAGGTCTCGCTATTTCTTTCAGGTAGACAGGAAGATTTAATTAAAGAAGTTGAAGCTAAGATGCAGCAGGCGGCAGAGGTGAAGAATTACGAAAAGGCTGCTCGTTTTCGGGATGCTCTGGCTGCATTTAAACGCCTGGGTGAACAACAGAAGGTAATGTCTGATAAAAATATTGATCAGGATATAGTTGCTCTGCTGACAGGTGAAAATGGGCAGGCCTGTTGTCAACTTCTATTAGTCAGAGGTGGGCGTTTGATTGGTCAGGAATACTTTATCCTGGAAGGTGCGAATGCAGAAAGTGAAGCAAACCTGATGAGTTCATTCTTACAACAATATTATGAACAGGCAGCAACTTATCCTGATGAGCTACTTTTAAATCAAGATCTCGTGGAAGAAAACCTGCTTGCTGATAGATTAGCTCAGAAAAAAGGTAAACAGGTTAAGATTAATTTTCCGCAAAAAGGTGCTAAAAAAAGACTCTTGGAGATGGCGGAGAGAAATGCTAGTCAGAATTTAAAAAGAGAAGAGATCAAAGCCCGTTATGAAGAGAAGAGAACCTCTGGTGCTGTAGAAGAACTGGGTGAGATACTAGAGCTAGATAATCCTCCTGTTTACATTGAAGGGTTTGATATTTCCAATATACAGGGTACCAATACTGTTGCTTCATTGGTAGTTTTTAGAAATGGTAAATCTGCCAGACAGGATTATCGTCGTTTTAAGATAAAAACTGTTGCAGGACCGGATGATTATGCAAGTATGCGTGAGGTTGTTGAGAGACGTTATACCAAATTACTAAGAGAGGATTTACCGTTACCTGATCTGATCTTAATTGATGGTGGTAAAGGTCAGTTAAATGCAGCTTATGGGGTATTAGATCATTTGGGTCTAGGCGATCAGCCAATTATTGGTCTAGCTAAACGAGAAGAAGAGATATTTTTGCCAGGCCAATCAGAACCAGTAATTATTCCTTTGCATTCAACTGCATTACACCTCTTACAACGGGTGCGTGATGAAGCACATCGTTTTGCTGTTAATTATCATCGTAAACTTAGGTCTCGCCGTCTAACCCATAGTATGCTTGATGATATACCGGGAGTAGGGCCAGGAAGGAGGCAGAGCCTTTTGCAGCATTTTGGTTCCCTGGGTAAGATTAGAAAGGCTACTATTGGACAATTGAAAGAAGTTGAAGGTATTAGTACTAAAACAGCTCGCAAAATATTTGATTACCTACGTGAAAATATGCGGGCCTATTAATTAGATTTACTCTGTTGTTACAGATTGAATGCTTGTTTTGCAGTGATGATGGCCCTGAATGTGGTCTTAAGTTAGTTTTTAGGCTAGGTAGATTTTTTTGACAAAATGTTTATTTTTAAGTTATAATATTATATAATTAATTAAGCTGGATCAAATTTAATTTAGTTGAGATGAGATGAGTTAAACAAAAAAAGGAGAGATGAGTTGAGATGAGAACAAAAGATTTGGCACAGGCAGGATTATTGGTAGCAATAGGGTTTATTTTACACGCTGTTTTTCCCCCGATGGTGATGGGGATGAAACCTGATTTTTCTTTGGCGATGCTTTTTATTATTTTAATTATTAAACGTGATCTGAAATTAGGTTTTTTAGTGGCAATGGCAACAGGAATTTTTACAGCACTGACAACCGGGTTTCCGGGTGGACAGATTGCTAATTTAGTAGATAAAATGGTTACATTTGCTATTATTTCTACTATTATTCCTTTTGTACTGAACCATTTTGGTCAAAGAATTGCAGCAGGTATAATTACAGCAGTAGGAACCTTGCTTAGTGGAGCGGTTTTTTTGGGAACAGCAGCTCTGATTGTTGGTCTGCCTGGCCCATTTGCTGTATTGTTTAGTACAGTCGTAATCCCGGCAGCAGTTATTAATACTGTGACGGCAGTTATTATTTTTAGTGTGGTTGACTTTGCAATGGATGTCAACTATAGTTCAGCTGTTGAGTAAAAATTGAATAATTTTTGAGAGTTAAGTGATCCAGCTTAAAAAATTCTCAGTTCTAAAAATGGGCTCTTAAATTTAGAGCCCATTTTTGAGATTTTGAGAATAATTTTAAAGAGTTTTTTGGGAGGTGGTTAATATGTCAGATAATATTGAAAATATTAAAGAGGATATGATTGGATTATTAAATAAAGATTCTGATATCAAAAAATCATGGGTAGAAGATAACCATCCAATAGATATTGCGGAAGCATTATTAGAATTAGAAGATGAAGAAGTAAGAGAGTTTACTGCTCTTTTAAATAATAAAGACCTAGCTGATATAGTTGAGCAATCTGAAGAAAAACTACAGAAAAATATTATAAAAACGAAGACACTAGAAGATATTATCAGTATTTTTTCCCATATGGCGACTGATGATATTACTGATATATTAGGAAACTTACCTATTAAAATACGGAAAAAACTACTAGAACATATGAAACAAGATGAAGCTAAAATTTTAAAAGAATTGCTGGGTTATGCAATTGAATCTGCTGGTGGATTAATGACCACTGAGTATATTCTTTTATATAAAGGGCTAACAACTGAACAAGCTCTTAATAAAATAAAAGAAATTGGTCCAGATACTGAAGTTATCGATACAATATTTATCATGAATGAAGAAAAGGCTTTGGTAGGAACTGTTGATTTAAGGGAAATTTTAAACTTTCCAGATGATATGTTATTAGAAGAGTTTATGGATGATAATTTAATTTTAGTAACACCAGAGATGGATCAGGAATTTGTCGCCCATCAGGTGGCAAAATATGATTTGTCTGCAATACCAGTAGTCAATAAAAATAATTTATTATTAGGTATTATTACAGTTGATGATATTATCGATGTAATTGAGGCTGAAAATACAGAGGATATGTTTAGAATGGTTGGTGTCCATGAGGAAGAGAGTATTAACAGCCCTTTATTTAAATCAGTTAAAAGGAGATTACCCTGGTTGTTTATTAACCTGGGGACAGCTTTTTTAGCAGCTTTTACAGTTGGTTTGTTTGAAGATGTAATTGTCCAGGTCGTTGCTCTGGCTGCGGCTATGCCGATAGTTGCCGGGATGGGTGGAAATGCGGGAACACAGACTTTGTCTGTTGTAATTAGAGGAATTGCTCTAGATGAGGTAGATTTAAGTGAAAGTTGGAAACTACTCCTTAAGGAAGGCTTAGTCGGTTTAATTAATGGTATTGCCACAGGTCTAGTCACGGGAGTTATCCTTTATCTAATGTATGGTAATCCTTATTTAGGAATTATAATATTTTTAGCAATGATGATAAATTTATTTATAGCTGGTCTATTTGGCTATTTAATCCCGTCAGGTCTAAAGTTAATTGGGGTAGATCCCGCCTTAGCTTCAGCTATATTTTTAACAACAGCAACTGATGTTTTTGGATTTTTTGCATTTCTTGGTCTGGCCAAAATATTTTTGGAGTATTTACTCTAAATCTTTACTCAGCCAATGTGTTCCGGCAAATTTAATCCCGGCAGCTCCCAGGGGAGCGGTTATAATAATTGCTAAGACGGCCAGGGCCAGAATTATCTCCCCTGAAGCAACTCCGGCTGTTAGTGGTACAGCACCGATTGCAGCCTGAACTGTAGCTTTAGGAGTATAGGCAATTACACAAAAAACCCTCTCCTTATAATTCAAATTAGTGCCCATGGTGGAGATTAAAACTCCGACACCTCTCGCTATTAAACCAATTATAATAATTAGCAGACCAATCAAGCCTGATTCAATTGCTAGATATACATTTACTTCAGCTCCCACTAGGACAAAAAGCATAATCTCTGCAAAAACCCAAATTTTATTAAATTTAGAAGCTAGACGGTTGGCAACTTCACTATATTTTTCCTGCATAATATAGCCAATCAACATGATGCCCAATAGTGCGGCTATCGGTATGATTCCTTTTAATAAATCTTCTAAACTAGTCATCAATATTCCAGCACTTAAAATTAATAAGGCTTTTTTTGTATCCCTAATCTGATATTTTTTAAATAGATAAAGAAGCATAAAGCTAACTAATGTTCCTAAAAGTAGACCAGTACCAATTGACAGAGGGACACTTAATATTTTATTGGTAACATTTAACTGGGTCCCAGTAGCCAGGCCCAGAAAAGTTGTAAAGATGGTAATTGCTATCACATCATCAATAGAAGCACCGGTAAGAATTAGAGTAGGAATTCCTTTTTTTTGGCCAAGATTTTTATCCATTAAATCCAGCATCTGCGGAACTACAACTGCTGGTGATACAGCAGCAATAATGAAAGCTAGCATACCAGCTTCTACCCAGGGAATTTTCAAAAAATAGCTAGCAGCTAAAATGATCGAACTTCCTTCTAAAAGCCCGGGTATAAAACTAAGTTTAATAGCAGGAATACCTACTTTTTTAAGAGTTTCTTTTTTAATACCTAAACCAGCTCTTAAGAGAATAACAATCAGAGCTATTTTTCTCAGATCAGGTGAGATAGTTAAAATATCTTGACTAATTAGATTAAAACCATAAGGGCCGAGCAGAATACCTAACAACAACATTCCCAATAGCCCTGGTAATTTAATTTTTACAAAAGATTTATTAAAAATAAGACCTAGTAAAATTATTAAAGCAAGACTTAGTGCCATAGTTAAAAGATTACCCCTTTATTTATAGGTGCAGCTTCATCACCTTTAAGATTTATACATATTCTACATTAAGGTATATTTTAAGTCAAGATTCCTGGATTATTTAAAACAATGGAATCATTGACTTTAATTTAATTAAGAGGCTGTATAATAATTGTGATAGGAGCTTTAATAATGAGCGAGCTGAACAAAACACTAAGCGAATTATTTGCGACTGAACAATTTATTAGGCAGTCTCTTAATATTTACACTAACAATAGTGCTTGACAGAAAATTGTCAGATATGCATAATTGTTGACAATGCTTGCATGGCTGGATATAATATATTTGTGAACAAAAAAGCAAAAATTACTGAATTGGAGCAGGAGGTGAACGGCAGCTATGACTCACGTTATTGCTGATGGTTGCATTATGTGTGGTGCCTGTGAAGCTGAGTGTCCAGTGGACGCAATCAGTGAAGGCGACACCCAGTATAATATTGATCCTGATACCTGCATAGACTGTGCTGCATGTGTAGCAGTTTGTCCTGTAGATGTTATCAGTCAAGCGTAAATAATTACTTACCTAATGAACCGGAGTTTAATGGCTCCGGTTTTTCATTTTCTTAGAAAAATTAGCTGGAGTTGATAGTTTATGTCAAAAGAAGCAGAAAGTAAAATGGGTTTAAATGCGACTTGGAGCATGGCTGTAGGCGGGATGATTGGTGGAGGCATATTTGCGGTTTTGGGTCTTATTATCTCTATTGCCGGTAATATGGCCTGGTTAAGTTTTTTGTTGGCCGGGTTAATTGCTCTTGCCACTGCAAGAAGTTATGCCAATTTAACTAATAAGTTCGAGGAAGGTGGGGGGGCCTTTACTTATATTAAGGAAATTAATCATGAAGGCCTGGCTGGAGGTCTATCCTGGTTATTGATTATTGGTTATATTTTGACTTTATCAGTTTATGCTTTTACTTTTGGCCACTATTTAGCCAATTTAGTTGGGATGAATCTATGGTTACCAAGACTAGCATCTGTTTTAATTATTTTATTTTTTGTATATTTTAATTTAAAAGGTACGGGCCAGGCATCCTGGATTGAAATTATTACTGTCTGGGGTAAATTAATTATTCTGCTCGGGATAGCTGGATTTGGTATCTGGAATTTTGAACCTGAGCTTTTACAGACTAAGTCACAGGCGACTCCATTTATGAATGCACTGATAGGTGCAGCAACTATTTTTATGGCATATGAAGGTTTTCAGTTAATTACTTACGATTATAATGATATTAAAGAACCAGAAAAGACAATTAAACAAGCAGAAATATTGGCTGTTATTTCAGTGATTTTGGTCTATATTATTGTTACTATTGGTATTGTTATCTTAGTTGGTCATAAAACTATCATAGCAGAAAAAGAAGTTGTAATAGCTATAGCTGGGAAAAAAGCAATGGGAATGTTTGGGTTAATTTTGGCTACTATTGGAGCTTTATTTTCCACTGGTTCAGCTATTAATTCTACTATTTTTGCAACTTCCAGATTAGCCAATAAAGTTGCTAATGATGGTGAACTACCAGAGTTAATTGCTCAAAAAAATGATAAAGGTATTCCGCATAAAGCGGTAATAATTATTGGTGGTTTAAGTGCAATACTGGCAGCAATTGGTTCACTAGCAAATCTTGTAGAAGCAGCCAGCTTTATATTTTTGCTTACATTTGGAATAGTTAATTTGACTGCATATGCAGAAGTAAAATCAGATAAATTGATTGCTATTTTTGGTGCAGTTGGTTCACTGATATCAAGTATTGTACTATTATGGCGTTTTATTAACCGTTCTCCAATAGTCATATTCTTTTTGCTAATACTTTTGTCATCTGTATCGATAGGCAGATATTATCTATATAAACATAGATAGAGTTAAAAAAAATAAATTAAATAATATTTAATAATATTAAGAATATTAAGCAGGATTTAATATATGTTTAGCGAAATAATAAATATAAGACTAACTTAAAGGAGATGAGATTGGATGAGTAAACTTAATCAAGTAGATCCAGAAATTGCTCAGATAATTGCTGAAGAAGAAGAGAGACAGGCCAAAAATATTGAGCTGATTGCATCCGAAAATTTTGTGAGTGAAGCGGTTATGGAAGCGGCTGGATCTGTTTTAACCAATAAGTATGCGGAAGGTTATCCAGGTAAAAGATATTATGGTGGCTGTGAAGTTGTTGATAAAGCTGAAGTTCTTGCCATAGAAAGAGCAAAAAAATTATTTAATGCTGACCATGCTAATGTTCAGCCCCATTCAGGTTCACAGGCAAATCAAGCAGTATATTTTGCTAGTGTACCGATTGGTGGTAAAATCTTGGCTATGGACTTAACCCATGGTGGACATTTAACACATGGAAGTCCAGTAAATATGTCCGGTAAATATTTTGATTTTATTCATTATGGGGTTACAAAAGATGAGGAAATTATCGATTATGATCAAGTAGAAAAGCTGGCTAAAGAACATAAACCTGCCTTAATTGTAGCTGGTGCAAGTGCTTATCCTAGAGTGATAAACTTCAAGCGTTTTCGTGAAATTGCTGATGCAGTTGGCGCCCTTTTTATGGTAGATATGGCTCATATTGCTGGTCTAGTTGCAGCTGGTTTACATCCAAATCCAGTTCCTGTTGCTGATTTTGTGACAACCACAACACATAAAACATTGCGGGGTACTAGAGGTGGTATGATTCTTTGTAAACAAGAACATGCGAAAGCCGTTGATAAGGCAATCTTCCCTGGCCTACAGGGTGGTCCTTTAATGCATGCAGTAGCTGCCAAAGCTGTTTCATTTAAAGAAGCTCTCACTGATGAATTTAAAGCTTATCAAGAGCAGATAGTCAAAAATGCTGCCCGTTTAGCTCAAAAACTAGAAAGTTTCGGCATGCGTCTGGTTTCAGGTGGTACAGAAAACCATATGATGTTGGTTGATTTAAATAATTTAGAAATAACAGGTAAAGATGCTGAAGCTGCCCTTGATAAGGTAGGCATCACAGTCAATAAAAATACCATACCTTTTGAAAGCAGGAGTCCATTTGTAACAAGTGGAATTAGAATTGGTACACCAGCAGTTACAACAAAGGGCATGCAAGAAGAAGAGATGGACCAGATTGCCCAATTAATTTTTGATACACTCAAAAATATTGAGGATGAAGTGGCATTAGCTAAGATTAGAGAAAGAGTTTATGCACTTTCAGCAAAATTTGTAAATTAAAAACTGTGAAAACACTTTTCAATTGAAGAAAAATTCGTGCCGGAGATAATTTCTCCGGTTTTTTTCTTTTCAGAGCTAAATTAATCTGATATGATTAAGCTAAATAGTTTAGGAAAGGAAGAATAGAATGGAAATAAAATTAATAGCACTTGATTTAGACGATACTTTACTTAATAATGAACATCAATTAGAGGCACGTACCATTAAAGCAGTAAAGAGTTTAAAAAAGCAAGGTAAAATTATAGTGATAGCAACTGGCAGAATGTATTGTGCTGCTTTAGCTTATGCCCAAGAACTTGAACTTACTACACCTTTAATAACTTATAATGGTGCTTATGTTCAGAACACTTCTAATCAAGAAATTATTTTACATAAGCCAGTAGCGATTGAGGATGCACATGATCTACTGAAAGAAGCAAAAGAAAATAAGCTACATATTCAGTTATATATAGATGACCGACTTTTTGTAGAAAAGCAAAATGATCTAACTGATAGATATGCTGCTATTTCTGGAGTTAAGGCTGAAGCAGTTGGTGATTTGCATGACTTTATCGAGCAAGATCCTACGAAAGTATTAATTATTGAGCCTGATCATGAGCGGAGAAAATATTATATTGATAAGTTTCAGAAAAAATATGCAGGTCGATTAGAGGTAACTTCTTCTAAAAATCTTTTTATAGAATTTACGGCCAAAGATATTTCTAAAGCTTCTGCTCTACAGATAGTTGCAGAAAAATATAATGTGGAAAGAGAAGAAGTAATGGCTTTAGGTGATGGTTGGAATGATTTAACAATGCTGAAATGGGCAGGTGTTGGTGTGGCAATGGGTAATGCTGATCCTGAAGTTCGGGCTCAAGCGGATGAGGTGGCAGAAGACCATAATCAGGCCGGAGTAGCAAGCTTTTTGGAACGTTTTTTTGCCCTCCATGATTAAGCATGATATAATTTCTTCAGGAGGTAATCATATTGTTAATTTGGACTGTTGTTAAAAATTCAGCCAAGTCTTATTACGAAAATTTGTTTAGAATGTTGCTTTTGAGTCTGCTCTGGTTTGTGCCCAGTTTTTTACTAATTGTGGTCGGTCTGGGTGGAATACTTTCCGCCTGGTTATTGCCAGCTATATTACCTACTATTTTTTTGGGGCCCTTATTTATTGCTCTACTTGAAAGTGCTAATCAGTTAAAGAATAATAGTGATTTTTCTTTTAAAATATTTTTTATAAAATTCAAAACAAAGTTTTGGCGTGGATTAAAAGCTTTTTTATTTTCAGCTTTGATTTACATAATTCTTATTTTTGATATGCGGTTTTTTTATCTCAAAGGAAGAGATAGTCTGCTTTATATGGTACTGGCCTTTCTTTTTGTCTATCTATTTATTTATTTCAGTATCCAACAGTTGTATTTTTGGGGATTGTTAATTTTAGAACCGGAGCAAGGAATTAGCAAAACAATTAAATATTCTTTTGTGATCAGTCTTGATAATTTTTTATTTTCTTTAGGCTGGTTTTTAGCTATATTTGTAATTACTTTGATTTTAACATTAACAGGTTTTGGCTTATTACTTATCTTTCCGCCACTAATAGGCTTATTGATTATTAATGGAACAAAGATTATTTCTGAAAAATATTAAAGTAAAAAGGTGGTTATTATGGCATTTTATTATCTTGGTATTGATCTGGGTGGAACAAAAATATTAACAGGTTTAGCTGATGAAGATGGAAAAATTTTAGTACGCAGTCGCAAAGCGACAGAAGCTGCTAAAGGACAAGCTGCCATTATAGATAATATCCTTGCAACAATTGAAGAGGTATTAATTAAAGCAGAGATAAAGGCAGAGCAGGTAAATTGTATTGGAGTTGGTAGTCCAGGTCCGCTTGATGTAGAAAATGGAATAATTGTTGAAAACTCTAACCTCCCATGGAAGAATGTGCCAATAGTTAAGATTATTGAGGAGAAAACAGGCATCAAAACTCTTTTGAAAAATGATGCTAATGCAGCAGCTTTAGGAGAAAAATGGTTTGGCGCTGGCAAAGACGTCGATAATATGTTCTATGTAACAGTCAGTACTGGTGTTGGTGGAGGAGCGATTATCAATAAGAAATTATTTACCGGAGTAACAGATAATGCCTGTGAAATTGGTCATACTGTGATAGATCCAGCTGGTCCTCTTTGTGGTTGTGGCAATCATGGTTGTCTGGAATCATTTACTTCTGGATCATCAATTGCCAGACTGGGTCAAAAAGAAGCAGCAGCAGGAAGAGCAGCTAAATTACTTGAACTTGCTGATGGTGAGGTAGAAGCGATTGATGCTGTTCTAATTGCTCGTTCGGCCCGTTTAGGTGACAAAAAAGCAAAAGAGATCTATCAGAAGGTTGGCTATTATCTAGGTATCGGTCTGGCTAATACTATTAATTTGTTTAACCCCGAGATGATAGTTTTGGGTGGAGGGGTAATGAGATCTGCTGATCTATTTTTAGATAAGGCAGTTAAAACAATGCATGAGCTGGCTCTGGCTACCTCTAGTGAAATTGTTGAGGTTAAACAGGCAGCTTTAGCTGAAGATATTGGATTAATGGGCGCGATTGCTGTAGCTATGGAAGATAGGCTGATTAAAAATGAGTAGAAAAGCTGTACAGGTCAAAGATTTGGTGGATAAATTTGCCCTTAAAGTTATCAATGGGGCTCAGGGTCTTTCAAATCAGATTACTGTCACTGATCTGAAGCGTCCTGGTATTGAATTAGCAGGTTTCTGGAAATATTTTGTGCCAGAAAGAGTCCAGGTACTGGGTAAGACAGAAATTTCTTTTTTGCATGAACTACCAGAAGAAATTTTAAAAGAACGAATTGAAAAATTCATGAGTTTTGAACCTCGGGTAATTATTGTTACCCGCAATCTTGAGATTCCGCCAATTATGGCAAAACTCTCGGATCAACATCATGTGCCAGTCTGTTCTACTCATTTTTCAACTTCTACATTTATTAGTCTCATCATAAATTATTTAGAGAGAGAGTTGGCACCAGAGAAAACAATCCATGGAGTTTTAGTAGATGTCTATGGAGTGGGGTTATTAATATTAGGCGAAAGTGGTATAGGTAAAAGTGAAACAGCTATAGAGCTTGTGAAAAGGGGTCATCGGCTGGTGGCTGATGATGTAATAGAGATTAAAAAGATTGGTGAAAATGAATTATATGGCAATGCTCCAGAAGCATCGAGGTATTTTCTTGAACTCCGAGGCATAGGAATAATTAATGTAAGGCAATTGTTTGGGGCAGGTGCAGTTAAAGATAGATCTCCGATAAATATGGTAACTAGACTTGAAAGATGGCAGGATAGTGAAAATTATGATAGACTAGGTTTAGATAATCAGACAACGAGTTTGTTAGGGATAGAAAAACCAGTAGTTACAATTCCAGTAAAACCAGGGCGAAATTTGGCTATGGTTCTTGAAGTAGCTGCTATGAACTCACGCATGAAAAATATGGGTTATAATGCAGCACGTGATTTTGCTGACCGTGTTTATAAGTAGTAATAATTAATAAATGTCAGGAGGGTGGAAGATGAGGAAAGTGAAGTCATCAATATTATTTATCTTTATTATATTGATATTAACTTCCATCTGGGTTCAGGCCGTTGTAGTTGCAGCAGAGGCTGTCGAAGTTGAGGATATTGAAGTGATACCAACAGATCAAAAATTATTTTTTTCTCATGATGACCCAGCTAATGACGATTATGGGCCCGGAACATATCAATATCCTACCAATCAAATTTTTCAGACTGGGCAAAGACTTTTTGATATCCTTTCGTTGAAAATAACGAGCGAGGCTCAGTTATATCATTTTTACTTCCAGTTTGCTGATCTTAGTGATCCCTGGAATTCTCGTTATGGTTTTAGCTTACCGATGTTAGAGATTTATCTTGATCATTTACCAGAACAAGGAATTAATAATCTCTTTTCCCAGGGCGCAAATGTGGCTTTTCCAGAAGATTTCAAATGGGATAAATTAATTAAGTTAAGTGGATGGTGGGTTAAACTTTATCGCCCAGAAGATCGGGGCAAAGACTTATTTACACTTGATGAAGAGGTTACTGAAGATCCATATTTATTTAAAGAAGCTAAAATAAAAGTTGAAAATAATATGATCATGATGACAATACCAAAAAAAATTACTGGTAGCCTAGAAAATGCCAAAATGATTCTTCTGGTGGGAAGTTTTGATCCTTTTGGTTATGATCATTTTCGAGATGTTGATTCTGAAAAAAGTTCATGGAAGTTATCCGATCTGACTGTAGATAATGCCGATAGTCTAACAAGAGTATTGGATATAATGGTAGCAGCCAGAAAAGATCAGACTAAAGTACTGGCAGCAAGTGAAAATGGGGAATATCCAGTAATTCCTTATCTGTATCTGAATGAGACAAAAGCGCCTTATCAGAGAGTTAGTGGTCTTAGTAGATACTTGATGTACTTTGTGGCAATCATATTTATAATTATGCTCTTTTTTATAATAAAAAAGTTTAAATATCATCATTAAAATTACTAATAAAATTGATTTCAGCATAAACTGTTGCTTTTTGCAGCAGTTTATTTGTTTTATAAGCAGGAATTATGCTAGATTACTAGAATATTTTACTTATGGAATATTCTAGATAGGATCACCCAGAGAGGTGAATTATATGAAAAAAGTCACAATATTAATAATTTTATTTTTCTTAGTAATCACATCTTTTTATCTGATTTACGAGCAGAAGTTAAAAATTGGTGTAATATATTTTAGCTCGGAAAGTCATGGTAAGACACATACCAAAGAGATTCTTAATTTTGCTAAGCAGAATACAGGTAGAGAAAATGTGGAACTATATTTTAAGAGTTCTGATGGTTCAAAAAGAGCGATAGAGGAAGCAGTTTCATATTTTGCTGCTAATAATGTTAAACACATCATTGGTCCGGACATGAGCAGTGAAGCTAGTTATTTGCTACCTTTATTGGAAAAAGAGAAGATGATTGCTCTAGCACCAAAAGTAACATCACCTGATGTGATAGGTAAATCACCTTACTTTTATTCAATAGCACCTCCTGATTCCTCTATTATTAGAACATTCTCTCAACACATTTCAAGACAGGGGACAGATAGTCTCATTATCTATGCAGACCAGAGTAATACTGTTTATGTTAATAGTTATTTAGAGTTATTCAATAAACATTATACTGGTAAGATTATCTCTATAATTTCCGTGGCTGAAAAAATAGAACCCGATTTTTTTAACAATTTAGCTCAGGCCGATGGGGTACTAATGGTTACTGGACCAAAAAAGACGGGGATTTTAGCGCAAAAAGTTCATCTAAAAGAGCCAACAATTAATATCTATAGTTCTGATTATGGACACGGTGCAGCAGTTTATGATTATGGTGGGAATGTAGTCTGGCAGATCTATACGACTATGCTTTATTCGGCAAAACATGTAAATGATGAAGAAAAATTAGCCAGCAAATTTAGAGCAAGGGGAATAGCGGTTAATCAGGATTCTATTAATTATTATGATACTTTTAATTATCTATTGACTATGATTGAAAAACATGGCAGAGATCCTGAGTTATTAAAAAATAAATTTAGGGGCTCGACTTTTCCTGGGTTTGGTGGCATTATCAAGATAAATGAAGCGGGAATTACTAAGCGAGACATATCTATCAGACTCTTTGATCTGGAGGGAGCTTCTTAAATGGCAATTAGTAGTATTAAGGAATTTTTGCAAAAAAGTATAAACTATCTTATTATCCTAGTAATTATTTTAATTTTTATAAGCTCTGGTGTCATTTATTTATTTTACGATAATTTTAATCAAACAGTAGAGCAAACTTTTACTTTAAGTTATAATCTATTAGATAGCTTTTTAATAAAAAATGAAAGGTTATTAAAGACTGCATCAACTTTACCCGATGCAATGTCAAAAGAAGAATTTTTTGCAAATAGGGATCTTAGGTCTCTGTATGTGCTTGATCAGGATGGAAGAGTGCAATATGCTTATCCAGAACAAAATCTAACAGGTATCTCACTGAGTGGAATGAATATTTATCAGTCTCTGCAAGGTGAGGATGAGTTAGTCTTGCAGATCTTGCCATATGTAATTGGTGATGATCAGGCATTACTAGCAATGGGACTGGAAGAAGCGGGTCAAAAATATATTGGGATTTTTAGTTTTAATAGGGTTTTTTCCCAAATGGAGGGACTACGAAATTTCAATGTCTTCAGTAATGGAGAGAAGAATTTAGTATTAACTAACCGGATGCAGGATATTGAACATGCTGATATTGAATCAGAGAATACCTATTTTGGCAATCTGTTTAAAGGTTTTAGAAAGAAAAGTATTTTTCTGGAAAGGTCTGGTCTAGAATTTACTTTGATCTACGATCTGCGCTTATCGGGTTATATTGTCACAATCTTTATTATTTTTATTTTAATATTATTGGCAACTTTATACTATATTTATCAAAATATAAAGGCTAGTTATAATGAGATTTTGGGAGATTTGGAGTTGCTTGATAATTTATCAACTGATTTTTCAGAGATGCTCCAACAAAATAGTCTGGAAAGTGAGTATATTAATCATTTGCCGGTAGATTTAGATCAATTAGAGAATAAATTAAATGCAAAGTCTGTCAAATCTACTGAAATCAAGCGTGTTTTTAATTCATACCAAACACTATTTCGAAAGTTATTTATCTTATTAGAAGAAATTTCCAGTCAGAATGAAGAGATTAGAGCTATGAAAGATGAAGTAGAAGCTTCGTTTGAGGAAATTGCCTATTCACAGGGAAGGTTAGAAGTAATATTTGATTTTATGAGTAGAATCGATCCTGAGGATTCATTAGCAGATTTTATGGAAGAAGCACTTGATATATTGATAGAGATGGTACCTGATGCTGAAGGAGGAAGTATTGGCATCATTAAAGATGGATTTTTTCATTTTCTAGCTCAGCGTGGTTATGATGATATCTTAAAAGAAGTTGATTTTCCAACGGAAGTGGTATTTTTATCAGAAGAACCAGTGATTATCAGAAATGTGCATCAAGAATATCATCAAGATATGGATGAAAAGTATATTAAAATATTTAACAAAGCTGGTTCACCTAATATTAAAGCAAGTCTAGCTATGGGCCTTAAAACAAACAAAATAATTGGTAACGTTTTTGTCGATAGTTTTTCAGATGGAAATGCCTTTTCTCCAGACGATAAATCTATTTTAGAGGCGTTTTCACGATTCATGTCACTATATACTTATTTGCAAAAATCTATTAAGAGATTAGATAATACAAATATTAGTATAATTAAATCTTTGGCAAAAGCAATGGAAATTAAAGATAATTATACAATTGGTCATTCAGAACGAGTTGCTTTTTATTCTCGTAAATTAGCTAATTTAGTTGGTTTTGATAAAAAACGACTTGATAAGATTTATCAGGCTGGGTTATTACATGATATCGGGAAAATAGGTATTTCTGATACAATTTTGAATAAACCGAGCAGTTTAACAGATGATGAATATGAGACGATTAAATTACATGCTCTTTTTGGTGGGAGTGTTCTGGAAGAGGTTGAATATCTTGAAAACATTTCAGATATTGTTAAATACCATCATGAACGTTGGGATGGTAAGGGTTACCCCCAGGGATTAGCTGCTAATAATATTCCTGTTGAGTCAAGAATAATTGCAATTTTTGATGCATTTGATACAATCTTATCTGCAAGGTCATATAAAACAGCAAAAAGTTTTAGTGAAGCAATAACAGAACTTGAAAAAAATGCGGGTAGTCAATTTGATCCAGAATTAATTAAAGTTTTACTTGATCATATTGATAAAAAATGGCTTGAATTAGAAGAAGATTTAGGTTAATTGAGGTGGATGAAAGAGTGACAACTAAAGCATATAAATTCTGCAAAAAAATATTAAAAGATGTCTCACGGAGTTTTGCTCTAACAATTCCCATGTTAGATGAGGTAGTTCGTAAAGAAGTCTTATTAACATATCTGCAGGATCGACTCTTAGATAACTTTGAAGATGAAGTCGAAAAATTGGAGACAGCTGAACAGAAAGAATTAATGGACTGTGTTGCTGCACTATTCCAACCTAATCAAGCTGATGCTAATTATTATTTAAAGATAATTAAGAATAACGCAGGTTTGATGGATAATCCTGCTCTATATGAACTGACTGCTCAGGCTGATTATTTATATCAAACATATTTGGAATTAGAGCCTGAAGTACAAAAAATTTCAGGACGCTGGCTTAATATCATGAATCAAGGTATGCAGGAGTTTTTGACAAAAAAGGTCAGGACTTTTGCTGATTTGAATGATTATTGTTATTATGTTGCAGGAACGGTAGGCGGTTTTTTAACTGAACTAATTATCTATAAGACAAATTTAGAGGGAAGTGCTAAGAGAAAGTTGTTAGCCAATTTTAATGAATCCGGTCTTTTTTTGCAAAAAGTGAATATTATTCGGGATATTAGAGAGGATTTGCAAAATAGAGATAAACATTTTTGGCCTTTAGATGAACTTGGGCTAAGCGAAGGGGAAATGCTTAATAAAGATTATCAGAAGCAAACAATGGATGGTTTGGCAGAGATGATTAAAGATGTTAAAAGCCATCAATTGGCACTTAAAAATTATTATGAGGCGCTTCCGGAAGAATTAGCAGGCTATCGGAAGTTTTATACAGTTAACAATGCACTTGCTCTAGCGACTCTAAAAAAACTTGAGAATAACCCAGCTGTTTTTTATGGAAATAAACCAGTTAAGGTTAGTAAATTGAAATTTGCTCGTATTTTAAGTCGACCAGAAAAATATTTTTATCAACAAATTTGAACAAAAATGCATAAAAACCTCCTGAGTGGAAATAATAACATTTAGTCTCAGGAGGGAAAGCTGATGTCTTTAACTTATTTGCAAAAAATTATTTTTTCACCGCTATTAATAGGTATTTTGGCTGGTCTAATAGCCAATAATCTTCAATTAGGTATTTATGCAACAGCTTTAATTTTACTCTGGAAAGTCCCAGAGAAGCTGGCTGTCTTTTTAATTCCTGCAACTGTTTTTGCAGTAGATTTAAGTGGGAATATTAATTTTGAAATAGTTTTTATCCTAACAATGACTTTATTTCTTCTACTCGCTCAGTTTGATCTAACTGTAAAATATTTTTTTCTAATGACAGTATTAATTTCTTTGGCAGGGCCATATTTGGGAGAATTATTGGGTTTAATTCCAGCTGGTTTACTTGATCAAATAAATAAGTTAGGAATTTTATTTAATCTATTAGCAGTTTTGTTCACACTTAGTTATTTATTAAATTTATTTAAAGAAGCGAAAGATTTATTACCAGCAGAGTTGTTAAAAACAGCAATCTTGCTACCAGGTTTAATTATTCCTGGAGGCTATTTATTGCCGCTCTGGGCTGGATACTTTATTTTACAGGGTGGTCAATTTGGCAAACAGAGATATTTTAAATCAATTAACAGTAAGCAAATACATTAACTCAGAACGAAAAATACTTCTGGTGATTAATCCGACAGCTGGTAAAGGTCTAATTAAAGAACTACCATTAGCTGGAGTGGAAGCTCAAGGTCATCAGATTAAAAAGAGTTTGACAGCCTTTCCCGGTCATGCTACAAAAATAGTTCAGAAAGCATTACTGACTGGCTATGACTTAATTGTGGCAGTCGGCGGAGATGGTACTTTTAATGAGGTTATTAATGGATTTTTTCGGCAAGATAAATTAATTAATCCGAGAGCAGCTTTGTTATTGATTCCGAATGGAACAGGCTCTGATTTTGCTAGAACTATTAAACTGCAGCCACGTGAGAGGTCCTTAGAACAATTAATGGCTAGTGCTTTACTTAATTATTATGACCTCGGCAAGATAACTTACCTCACTCATCAAGGTAAAAATAAGATGCGTTATTTTATTAATTTAATAGATGTTGGGCTTGGTGGTGAAACTGTGCACCAGGTTAATCGTAAAAAGGCTCGTGGTGGAGGGCTTTTTACTTATCTACCTGCTGTTTTAAAAAAGGTATTTAGTTATCAAAATAGCAGATTCACTCTGGAGATTGATGGTGAAAGAGTATTAAATAAACAGATTAGTACGGTTGTAGTGGCCAATGGAGGTTTTTTTGGTGGTGGGATCGAAATTGCTACTGGAGCTGATCCTACGGATGGAATCTTTGAAATAGTCGTGATAGGTAATATGCAGCCCTGGCAGATTGTTTATCATTTACCGAAAGTTTTTAAAGGTACACATTATCAACATCCTCAAATTCATCATTATCGTGGCCAACAAGTTAATATTATAACAGAAAATAAAGTCTTGCTAGATGTTGATGGAGAAGATCCGGGTACCAGTCCTGTTTCTATTGAGATAATGCCAGGGGTTTTACCAATTTACATATATTGAAGTTTTACTTTTAGAGTTCCTTATTGTACAATAAGGACAAGATACTTTACTCTGGAAGGGGTTTATAAATGAAATTTTTGATTATTACAGGTATGTCAGGGGCTGGTAAATCAATGGCCCTTAATTTTTTTGAAGATCAGGGATATTTTTGTGTTGATAATTTGCCTCCTGCCTTAATTTCTAAGTTTTCTGAGCTCTGTTTACGCTCTGAAATGGAAAAAATTGCAGTTGTTAGTGATATTAGAGGCCGGGAATTTTTTGCGGAACTATATAAAGAACTGACCGAACTTGAAGAAAAAGGAATCAATTATGAGATAATTTATTTAGAAGCATCTAATGAAACTTTGATTAGGCGGTATAAGGAGACTCGGAGAAGGCATCCACTTGATGAAAAGGGAAGTATTCTAGATGCTATTCAGAAAGAACGAGAGATGATGGAGGATTTCCGTGGCCGTGCCAGTAAAATTATTGACACTTCAGATTTAGGTACAAAGGAATTTTTTCTAGAGTTAAAGAACTATTTTTCTATCCAACAATATGATAAAAATGAACTTACAGTATCAATCATATCTTTTGGTTTTAAATATGGTGTTCCGCTAGATGCGGATCTTGTCTTTGATGTGAGGTTTTTACCTAATCCATATTATGTTAGTTCATTGAAAGAACATACCGGGGAAGAAAAAGTTATTCAAGATTATATAATGAAATGGCCAGTTACAAATAAGTTTTATGATAAATTTTTTGATCTAATTGGTTTTCTATTGCCTGAGTATAACAAAGAAGGAAAATCACATTTAACAATAGCAATCGGCTGTACTGGTGGGAAGCATCGCTCGGTGACGACCAGTCTTAAGCTTGCAGATTTTCTTAAAAATAAAGGATATAGAGTTAGTATTAAGCATAATGATATAATGAAGTAAACAAGAGAAGAGTGAAATAATGAAATTATTGAAATGGTTTTTCCCTGGTTTAGGGGTTAAGCGCTGGTTTTTATTGATTTTAGGCGGCCTTATTCTTTTTAGCACAGGGTTAACTAATCTTTTTGATTTTAATATAACTATCTTTTTAAATCGGCTGATTTATAGAGTGGTTTATTTATTTAATAAAGGTGGTTCACGCCTGACAGTAAGTATAATTGCAATATTAATTAGCATACTTGGTATTTATTTAACTTATTTTTCCTTGCGAAAAATCAAACAGGAAATTAACCAGGAGTTTGCACCTCATGCTGAATTAGTTGACATCTTATATGAGAAAAAAAGATTAAAAAAAGGTGTCGAAATGGTTGCTTTTGGTGGGGGAACAGGTTTAGCTAATCTTTTGCGAGGCTTAAAGAAATTTTCGGAAAATATTGTAGCTGTCGTGACTGTTGCAGATGATGGAGGCAGTTCAGGTCGGCTTAGAGATGAAATGGGTATCTTGCCACCTGGTGATATAAGAAACTGTCTGGTCGCCTTAGCTGACCGCGAACCACTTATGGAAGAGCTTTTCCAATACCGATTTAAAGTTGATGGTGATCTAGATGGTCATAGTTTTGGAAATTTATTTATTGCCGCATTAACAGAAATATTAGGCGACTTTGAAGATGCTGTTCAGGCTGCTAGTAAAGTATTAGCTGTTAAGGGACTTGTTTTACCTGCATCCAGTCATGATCTTAGGTTAGGGGCAGTCTATGCTGATGGGTCAGTTAAGCTTGGCGAGTCTGCGATTCCGGTTGATGGCAAGAAAATTAGCAAAGTTTTTTTACAGCCAGATAATGCTGCCACAACACCGGAAGTACTAAAGGCTATTCAGGAAACGGAGTTGATTATTATTGGCCCAGGCAGCTTATATACCAGTATTATACCAGACCTCCTAATTGGAGGAGTAGCTGATGCAATCCGGTCCAGTAATGCACTGAAATTATATATATGTAATGTCATGACCCAACCTGGTGAAACAGATGGTTATACTGTTTTTGATCATGTTGAAGCAATCATCAAACATGCCGGTAAAGGTATTTTTGATTATGTAGTTGTCAATAATGCCCGGGGTTCTGAGTTAGCCAGGCAACGTTATCAAGAAAAAGGCGCTTATCCGGTTGTCATTGACAGAAAACGATTAGCAAATCAAGGTATTGATATCGTTGAGGCGAATTTATTATTAGAAGAAGATTATTTGCGGCATGACCCTGACAAATTAGCTGCTCTGATTAATAGATTAAGTGAAAGTCGGTGATATTATGTCATTTACAGAAGATGTGAAACATGAATTAACCCATCTTGTCAGTAAGGATACTGTCAGTCAGCTGGCTGAACTATCTGCTTTGATTAGAATGGATGGTTCAATTCAAATCATTAACCACCATCTGGCTGTAAAAATTCGCTTATTCCATGGAGATTTAGCCAGGCGAGTCTTTTCACTGATTAAAGATAGATTTGGATTTAGTATCGAAATTATAGTCAGGAAATATAAGCATTTTTCCAGAAAGAACATCTATGAGTTAATTATTACATCTCAGCCTGGTGTAAAAGATTTTTTAATAGAGTTGGGTTTTTTAAATAATAATAATGATATCGTCTTTCAGATTAAAAAAGACTATTTAGAAGAACGCAAACTGGCGCAAGCTTACTTGCGGGGCGCGTTTTTGGGTGGTGGTTCTGTAAATAGTCCTCGCAGTGAATATCATTTAGAGTTTCGCTGTGAACACAAAAGTCAGGCAGAGGATCTGGCAAAACTTTTAGAAATATTTGATCTGGAAGCCCATCTAACTGAACATAAAGGCAAGCACGTTGTTTATTTTAAAAGTCATGCAGGTGTTATAACTGTTTTAAATATCATTGGAGCCCATCAAGCTTTATTAGAGATGGAAAATTCGCAAATTGTTAAAGAGATGAAAAATAATGTAAATAGAAGAGTTAATTGTGAGACGGCAAATTTGGATAAGGTTGTACAGGCTGCTATGGATCAATTAAAGTTTATTGCGATAATTGAAAAAAAAGAGGGATTAGATAGCCTGACCCCTGGCTTACAGGAAATAGCTAAATTTCGTAAAGAAAATCCCTATGCTAGTTTAAAAGAACTTGGTGAGATGGTGGGACTTAGCAAATCAGGCGTTAACCACCGCTTGCGAAGAATAAAAAAAATTGCAGAGGAACTCGGAGGGAGGTAAAGAAATTTGGATCTCCGCTTCAATCTCAATCAAGAACAGAAACAGAAGCTAGAACAAAATCTAGTCATGACACCCCAATTGCAGTTAGCTATAGAATTACTGCAATATTCTAGTCTGGAATTGAAAGAACATGTCAATGAGGAGTTAAAAGAAAACCCTTTATTAGAAAAAGAAGAAGCAGATCAGTTAGAGACTTTAGAAAATAGAATAGATAATCAATATCAAGCCAGTTATCAGCAATATAGTGATGATGACAAGCAAAGTTTTGAAAATTATGTGAAATACGAGCCGAATATGTATGAGTATTTAGAGAATCAACTTTTTCAGGTATTAACTGCTGATGAGCTGGAAATTGGTAGATATCTAATTGGAGCTTTAAATGAAGATGGTTTTTTAGAAGAGGATTTATCTAGCATAAGTAAAGAACTAGCTGTTTCTGAAGTGCGGGTAGAAAAAGTATTAAAAAAGATTAATTATCTTGACCCGGTGGGAATCGGTGCTAGAAATTTGCAGGAATCATTGTTGATTCAGTTAGATAGTTTATTACTAAATACAGAACTGGCAGAAATTATAGTTAATGATTATTTTAAAGAACTAGCAAACAATGATTACCATCAGCTTTTTAAAAAGATTGATGCAAAAAAAGAGAGAATTAAAGGTGCGGTTAATTTAATTAGAACTTTAAATACTGTCCCGGGTGCAATTTTTTCAAAAGAGCATCAGGCAGAATATATTGAGCCTGATATTATTGTAAAAAAGGTAAAAGAAGAATTTGTAATCATTCTTAACCAGCAAGCAAGCCCAATATTGAGAATAAATCCCCAGTATTATAGGATGTTACAACAATCAGACCAGGGTGAAACAAGAACATTTTTGGAGAATAAATATAAATCAGCTATGTGGTTGATTAGAAGTATCGAGCAACGCCGGATTACAGTCTATAAAATTGTTAAAGCAATTGTAGACAAACAAGAACTATTTTTTCGCAAAGGGATAAAACATTTGCAACCACTAACGATGCAGGAAATTGCCGATGAAATAGAGATGCATGAATCAACTGTGAGTCGAGCCACTAGTAGTAAATATATCCAAACACCTTGCGGCTTATTTAACTTAAAATTTTTCTTTACCAGTGGTGTTAATAATCTATCATCACATAGTATCAAAGCAATTATTAGAGAATATATTAAAAGAGAAAATCAACAAAAACCACTAAGTGATCAAAAAATTGTAGATCTTTTAGCTGAGAAGATAAATATGAAATTATCTAGGCGCACAGTCGCTAAGTATAGAAGTGAGATGAGTATTGGCTCTTCCACCCAGCGGCTAAAGAAATATAAACGAGAAATTATGGAATAAATTATAAACTAAAGAAGGAATTCAGCTAGTTACCTAGAATAAAAATAGTAGATATTGAAAAGAATATTAATAACAAAAACTGGTTTACCAGTTTTCTTTTTAAAGGAATTGGGACAAAATTGTTCCATTGGGACAAAAAATCCCCAATGGCTGAGGTGTAATTATGAAAAGGCTATTTAAAATACAAGAAAAAATTGTGCCAGAATTGGTTGTAACAGCTCAAGAGAGGTATAATATATTAAGGGGAATTTATTATAATCAACCTGTTGGGCGGAGAGCTCTGGCCAGAATATTGGAATTAAGTGAGAGAAAAATACGGAATGATCTTGATTTTTTTGAAAAAATGTCAATGATTGATGTAACCCCTGTTGGGACTAGAATTACCAAAAATGGCGAAGAATTTTTACTTGAATTGGATGATTATATCAAAGAATTACGCAATTTACGTAAATTAGAAGAAGATCTAAAAGAATTGCTTGGCTTAAAAAAAGTATATCTAATAAATGGTTCACTAGCTGGTAATGATGCAAATATCGAATTAAGTAGACAGGCAGCGGCAATCTTAAAAAATGAAATTAAAGCTGGAGATATACTTGCTGTTACAGGGGGGAATACCCTGGCCAGTGTGGCAGATAAAATGAGTTATACAGAAGGCATTAGTGATATTACTGTTGTGCCGGGTAGAGGTGGATTGGGTGAAGATGTTGAATTACAGGCAAATACTGTAGCTGCTCGTATTGCCAAAAAATTGGGTGGTCATTATCATCTCTTACACATTCCGGATAATATTGGTGCAGAGAGTTTTAATAGAATAATCTCTGAGCCATCAATTTTAAATACAATGCAAATTTTAAAAAATGCTAATATTTTAATTCATGGTGTTGGTGATGCAGAAGATATGGCGCGCCGCAGAGGGATGACTGACCAGCAGATTAATAAAATTTTGGAGGTTGGCGCTGTCAGTGAAGCTTTCGGTTTTTATTTTAATTCAGAAGGAGAGATAGTTTATTCAACAACAAGTGTTGGTTTGACGCTTGCTGATTTAAAAAATATTGATAAAGTGATTGTGGTAGCCGGAGGAACAGAAAAAGCAAAAGCAATCATGGCGGCAGTTTCACCAGAATATCAAGATATATTGATTACAGATGAGATAACTGCTAGGAGAATAATTAAATTTAAAGGGGGTGGGGCCAGCAGTTGAAAGAAGTGAAGGATAATTTTATTTAGATGTTGTAAATCAAAAGCAAATAATTCAAGGAGGAAGATAATAGATGAGTGTAAAAGTTGCAATTAACGGTTTTGGTGCTATTGGTAGGAGAGCTTTAAGAAGTCATTATCAGGATACAGAAGTTGAGTTTGTCGCAGTAAATGATCTGCTTGATCCCCAGAGAATGGCTTATTTACTTAAGTATGAT
Source organism: Halanaerobiales bacterium (assembly GCA_016278485.1). Lineage (GTDB taxonomy): Bacteria > Bacillota > Halanaerobiia > Halanaerobiales > Halanaerobiaceae > JADQBT01. The sequence goes on along the minus strand of JADQBT010000013.1, from coordinate 87,798 downwards.
TCAAATCAGGGAACATTCGAAGCTGAGGTAGATTATACAGATAATGCAATTATTGTAGACGGTAAGGAGATCAAAATTACGGCAGAGAAGGATCCAGCAAATCTTCCCTGGGCAGAACTTGGGGTAGAAGTAGTGATTGAATCAACTGGATTCTTTACTGACGCTAATGCTGCAAAAAAACATATTGAAGCCGGAGCAAAAAAAGTTATCATCTCAGCTCCTGCTAAGAACGAAGATTTAACAATGGTGCTTGGTGTTAATGAAGAAGCATATGATCCAGCAAAGCATCACATTGTTTCAAATGCTTCATGTACAACAAATTGTTTAGCACCAGTTGCTAAAGTACTTAATGATAAATTTGGTCTAGAAAAAGGTCTGATGACCACAGTCCATGCCTATACTTCAACCCAGAACATACTGGATGGGCCATATGACTGGAAGAAGATGACTCGTGGTAGAGCAGCAGCAGAAAATATTGTGCCAACTACTACCGGTGCTGCCGTAGCTACATCACTAGTTCTACCAGAACTTGATGGCAAATTAGATGGTATGGCTGTACGTGTGCCTACTCCAACTGGTTCATTGATTGATATGGTTGCTACCTTAGACCAGGATGTTACTGTAGAAGAGGTTAATGCTGCCATGCAAGAAGCTGCTGAGGGTCCAATGGAAGGCATCTTAGGCTATAATGATAAGCCGCTCGTTTCAAGAGATTTCTTTGGTGATCCTCATTCATCCATTTTTGATGCTAACTATACAAAAGTTATTGGCAAAAATATGGTAAAAATATTATCCTGGTACGATAATGAGTGGGGCTATGCCAACCGTGTTATCGATCTTGCAAAATTCATGAAAGAAAAAGGACTATAAAAATATAACGGGAGGTATGATTGCATGAAGAAAACTCTCAAAGATATTGACTTCAAGGGGAAGAAAGTGCTTGTTAGAGTTGATTTTAATGTTCCTCTTGCTAACAATGAGGTAACTGATACCACAAGGATTGAAGCAGCTCTCCCGACTATTGAATACCTGATTAGAGAAGAGGCCCAGGTGCTACTTATTTCTCACTTGGGTCGTCCTGGTGGTCAGGTTAAAGAAGAGCTGCGGATGGATCCTGTTGCAAAAGAACTGGCTAATTTATTGGGAAAAGCTGTCTTGAAAGTTGATGATTGTATTGGTGAAGAAGTAGAAAAAGCAGTCGCTGGCCTAGAAAACGGTGAAGTTCTTTTATTAGAAAACAGTCGTTTTTATCCAGGAGAAAAAGCCAATGATCCAGAGTTTGCAAAACAGCTGGCTGCACTGGCCGATGTTTATGTTAATGATGCTTTTGGTGCTGCACATCGTGCCCATGCAACAACTGTCGGTGTAACAGAATACTTACCTGCAGCAGCTGGCTTTCTATTGCAGCGTGAATTAAATGAGCTTTCTAAAGTAATGGATAACCCAACAAGCCCTTTTGTGGCGATTATGGGTGGAGCAAAAGTATCAGATAAAATTGATGTTATTAAAAATCTAATGAATAAAGTTGATTATCTACTTCTAGGTGGAGGCATTGCTAATACCTTCTTACTGGCAAAAGGTTATGAAATGGGTGATTCTCTGGTTGAAGAAGATAAGGTTGCATTAGCTAGGTCATTAATGGAAGAGTCAGAGAAAAAAAGTGTTGAGATTGTCCTTCCCATTGATGTTGTAATTGCTAACGAATTTGCTGCAGATGCTGAAAGTAAGATTGTTATGGCAGATCAAATACCAACTGGATGGCAATCACTGGATAGTGGTGGGCCAAAAACTATTGAAAAATATAGTGAGATTATAAAAAAAGCCAAAACAGTTATCTGGAATGGGCCGCTTGGTGTATTTGAATTTGATCAATTTGCCAAAGGCACAGATGCTATCGCAAAGGCATTAGCTGAATCAAATGCACATAGTGTTATCGGTGGTGGAGATTCTGCTGCTGCAGTGAACAAGGCAGGTCTGACTAAACGGATGTCACACATTTCAACTGGTGGTGGCGCTTCTTTGATGTTTTTTGAGGGAAAAGCCTTACCAGGTGTTGAAGCTCTAGATGATGTTGAATCATCTATTCCGGAAAATAATTAATAGAACCGGAAGGGAGGAGAAAAAATGCGTAAACCATTTATTGCTGGTAATTGGAAAATGAATAAATCGGTTACAGAGGCAAAAGAGCTTGTTAGTTCTTTGCAGAAAAAGGTTAAAGATGTCGAAAATGTAGAGATAGGAGTCTGTCCTACCGCTCTTGCTTTGTCTGAAGTTAAAAACCTTTTGGCTGATACTAATATTAAGGTAGGTGCACAGAATATTTACTGGGAAGATTCAGGTGCCTTCACAGGAGAAATATCTGCTGAAATGCTGGCTGATATAAATATTGACTATATAATAATTGGCCACTCTGAAAGAAGACAGTATTTTAATGAATCAGATCAGGATGTAAATCGGAAGGTAAAGTCTGCTTTAGCTCATCAGATTAAACCGATTATCTGTGTTGGTGAAACCTTAACGGAAAGAAAGAGTCAAGAAACAGAAAATAAAGTTAGATTTCAAGTTAAAGCTGATTTAGCAGGCTTAACTGCTGATGAAGTTAAAAAGGTTGTAATTGCTTATGAACCAATCTGGGCTATTGGCACTGGTGAGTCAGCAACTGCTGAAGAAGCCAATCGTGTAATTGGGATTATTAGAGATGTAGTTAGAGATGAATATCCGCAAGTAGCTGATAAAGTAAGGATTCAGTATGGTGGAAGTGTAAAACCACATAATTGTATTGAAATAATGAAACAACCTGAAATTGATGGTGCATTGGTCGGTGGAGCGAGCTTGGATGCTGCTTCATTTGCCGAAATTGTGCTTAAAACAACTGAACTCTACTAACATAGATGATAACTTATAAGCAAATAAGCCTATAAGGAGGAATAGATATTATGAAGCGACCAAAACCACTGGCCCTGATAATACTTGACGGGTTCGGAATAAATGAAAATGCTGAGGGGAATGCTGTTAATGCAGCTCACAAACCATATTTAGATAGCTTATTTGCAGAATATCCACATGCAATTTTACATGCTTCTGGGGAAGAAGTAGGATTGCCTGAAGGTCAGATGGGTAATTCAGAAGTTGGACATCTAAATCTGGGAGCAGGGCGAATAGTTTATCAAGATTTTACTAAAATCAGTAAAGCTGTTAAAAATGGTGAACTTTTAAGTAATCAAGAAATGAAAAAGTCTGTACAGCATGTAAAAGATAATAACTCCGCCCTACATCTATTAGGTTTACTATCAAATGGGGGAGTCCATAGTCATATTAAGCATCTTTTTGGATTGTTGGAGATGGCCAAAAAGGCAGAACTAAAAGAAGTATATGTTCATGCAATTCTAGATGGTAGAGATACACCACCTAAAAGTGGGATCGGATTTATTAAAGAATTAGAAGAAAAGATGGCTGAATTAGGTCTTGGTAAAATTGCTACTGTGAGCGGGAGATATTATACAATGGATCGGGATAACCGCTGGGAGCGGACAGAAAAAGCTTATCAGGCTTTAGTTGTAGGTAAAGGTCATCAGGCAGAAGACCCTGCTAAAGCTGTGACAGATTCATATACAGCCGATGTGACAGATGAATTTGTTAAACCAATTGTCATTACCGAATCAGGCAAAGCAGTTGCCACTATTGATGACCATGATTCATTAATATTTTTTAACTTTAGAGCTGATAGAGCTAGACAGATTACCCGTGCATTGAAAATAGAGGAATTTTCTGATTTTAGCAGGGCAGAAGATCATCCTGATGATCTATATTTTCTTTCTTTAACCGAATATGATCGTGATTTTAAACTACCAATTGCTTTTCCTCCAGTAGATTTAGACGATAGATTAGCAGATGTTTTAAGTAGAGAAGGTTTGCAGCAACTTCGGATTGCTGAAACAGAAAAATATGCACATGTTACATTTTTCTTTAATGGTGGTGAGGAAGAACCGGTTATTGGAGAAGACCGTGAGTTAATTCCTTCACCTAAGGTTGCTACTTATGATCTGCAACCTGAAATGAGTGCTAATGAAGTTACTGATAGGTTACTGGAAAAATTAAAAGAAGATAAATATGATGTTATTGTTTTAAATTATGCCAATCCTGATATGGTTGGTCATACAGGTGATTTCAATGCTGCTGTCAAAGCGATAGAAACTGTTAACCAAAATTTGGAGAGATTGGTTCCAGCTATTTTGAAAAAGGGTGGACAGATTCTTCTAACAGCTGACCATGGTAATAGTGAGAAGATGGTGGATAATAAAGGGGAACCATATACTGCCCATACTTCTAATCTTGTCCCATTGGCTTATCTTGGTGGGCCAGCAGGTGTAAAAATACAGTCTGGCAAGTTAGCTGATATTGCTCCAACTATGTTAGATATTTTAGGCATTGAAAAACCAGATAAGATGACTGGAGAGAGTCTGCTAGATAAATAAAGAGGGGGATTTATTGATGATTGATACAACTATTATAGATATTTTTGCCCGTGAAATATTAGATTCGCGTGGTAATCCAACTGTTGAAGTAGATGTTATTTTAGAAGAGGGAATTATGGGCCGTGCGGCTGTTCCTTCAGGTGCTTCAACGGGAGCATACGAAGCAGTTGAGTTACGTGATGGTGGAGATCGTTATCTTGGTAAAGGTGTTGAAGATGCGGTTGAAAACATAAATGAAGTTATTTCACCTGAGTTAGTAGGTTATGATGCAAGAGATCAGATTGAATTAGATAATCTAATGCGAGAACTAGATGGTACTGACAATAAAGCCAAACTGGGAGCAAATGCAATCTTAGGTGTTTCAATGGCAATTGCCAAAGCAGCAGCCGCTGCTTCCGAAACATTCCTATTTAATTATATTGGAGGCATGAATGCCCGTACATTACCTGTACCTATGATGAATATTTTAAATGGGGGAGAACATGCTGATAATAATGTAGATTTACAAGAATTTATGATTATGCCTGTGGGTGCTTTAAGTTTCCAGGAAGCATTACAGGTCGGTTCGGAAGTTTATCACTATCTTAAAAAAGTGCTTCAAGAAAAAGGTCTAGGAACTGGTGTAGGCGATGAAGGTGGATTTGCACCTGATCTTGCTTCAAATGAAGAAGCTCTTGAAGTCATAGTTGAGGCAATTAAAGCAGCTGGTTATGTGCCAGGAGAAGATGTGCTACTTGCCATAGATGCAGCAGCAACTGAATTTTACCAAGATGGTAAGTACGTGCTAGCTGGTGAAGGTGTTGAAAAAACATCGGCTGAGTTGATTGATTTTTATGCAGATTTACTTGATAAATATCCGATTATTTCCCTTGAAGATGGATTAGCTGAAGATGATTGGGAAGGTTGGGCTAAACTAACAGAACGACTTGGTGACCGACTGCAAATTGTTGGGGATGATCTCTATGTTACAAATACTGAGCGTTTAAGTAGAGGTATTAAAGAAAAGAGTAGTAACTCAATTTTAATTAAAGTAAATCAGATTGGAACTTTAACTGAAACATTAGATTCTATTGAAATGGCGAAAAAAGCTGGCTTTACTGCAGTTGTTTCACACCGCTCCGGTGAAACCGAAGATGTTATTATCGCTGATCTAGTTGTTGCTTTAAATACTGGGCAGATTAAAACAGGTGCGCCTGCTCGTTCAGAAAGAGTTGCTAAATATAATCAATTATTAAGAATTGAAGAAGTACTCGGTGATGCTGCAGAATATGCTGGCCGTGATGCTTTCTATAATTTGAAATAGACAACAGAAGAGTTTTAAGTATAAAAAAGAGGCCAGTTTTTTTGGCCTCTTTTTTGACTATAAATATTTAATTTGTTCTAACTGGCTTCCCGGTTTTTAGGGAGATTTGATGGTGATGATTTTTGAGCTTTCCCAGGCCAATTTGTAATTGATCAAGTTTATTAATAGCAGTTGGTTTGAACTCTTCTATACCTTTGAGTATCAAATACATCTCACCTTGCCGTAATTCCATGCTACTCATACGCTTGTCTAGGCTGTCTACTTTAACTTCTAGATTACTCATGCGCTTGTCTAGGCTGTCTACTTTAACTTCTAGATTACTCATGCGCTTGTCTAGGCTGTCTACTTTAACTTCTAGATTACTCATACGCTTATCTAGGCCGCCGACTTTGGCTTCTAACTTACTAATACGTTCTTCTAAACCAGCAACCTCTTCTTTGACGATAGACCTGATGTCATCTTTCAACAGTTCACGAAAATTATCAAAAAAAGCTTGATTTAATTCCATCATATCACCGCCTTTCTCCGTATTCTCCAACAATTTATGTGGTTAATAAAGTAATTTCATTTAGTTATAAATATATATTAATCCTAAAACAATTATAACATATTTGGAAAAGCAAACCAACAATTTTCAGAAATTATTTATAATTTCATTCAGCTTGACATATATATATATTTGCAATATAATTTATCTAAACTGACCGGTTAGTCGAGAGGAGAATCAAAGAATAATTAATGAGTAAATCTACTAAAGACATTATTATAGAAGCGGCCCGTGATCTTTTTTCGGAAAATAGTTATCATAAGACTTCAATGTCTATGATTGCAGAAAGGGCTGGGATTAGTAAGGGTACATTATATTGGCATTTTGCTAGCAAGGAAGAGTTATTCCAACAAATTATGTCTTCAGGTGGTAGTTACATATTTAAAAAAACCAAGGAAATAGTTAATAGTGATCTACCTGCTGATAAAAAGATATATGAATATTTAAAGTTAAAAACAATTTTTTTTAGTCAACATCAAAAATTGGCTGCAATTATTCTTAATAATACTGAATTAATAAGTGAGGAATTCAAGGAAAAAATGATAAAGGGTCATCTGCGGAGGGTAGATTTGATGGTTGAAATTGTTGATCAGGGGATTAAGGAAAAAATATTTGCAGAACAAGACCCTGCGATTTTAGCAGTTTTAATAATTCAAATATCAAATACTTTACATTCTGAAATGATATGTATTGATGAAATAGATGAGGAAGAAAAGATAGATGTTCTTTTTGAATTTATTATGCATGGGGTTAAGAGGGGGAAAAAGAATGAAGGTTAAATTATTAACAGTAGTAACTACACTGCTGATGCTGGTTGTTTTATCGTATAATATTCAGGCAGCTGAAATTTCTTTGGATGAAGCGATCCAGACTGCTCTTGCGCAGAACAAGAGCTTAGAAAATAGCTGGCGTGATGTTGAAAAAGCCAGTAAAGATTTAGAAATAGTTGGGCGCAGCTATTACCCAAGTCTAGATGTTCAGACATCTTATACACATCTTGGTGAAGCGCCTAGTGTTCCTACAGGGCAATATGAAGTTAGTGAGTCACTGCTACCGAGTAGTACAAAAATCATTAATGGAGATAAGATAACATTTAATAATAGGTTTTTAATACCCAAAACGGTAGAAGGCGAAAGTGGTAGTTATAGCACTACTTTAAGCTTAAATCAACCGCTTTATCTTGGTGGAACAGTAGCATTGCGAGAAAAAATGACTACTTTAAGCCATGAACTGAGTTTACTTAATTATCAGCAGAAAAAAGAAGAAGTAATTTTTAATGTCATTCAGAGTTATTATGGTGTTCTAATGGCACAGGGTATGATTGATATTAGAGAAAATGCTCTAGAAGTTGTTGAAGAACATCTGCGGATTGTGAACGCTAATTTTGAAGCAGGTGTTAGTCTTAAGCAAGATCTGTTGCAGACAACGATCGAAAAAAGAAGAGCAGAACAGGAGTTAACAGCAGCCAGGAACCAGCTAAATTTAGCAAGAAAACGTCTGGCCCAACTCTTGCAATTAGATCAGTTAAGCTTTGCCGTAAATGCACCCCATAACACACCACAAATTGTGATGGATAGTAAAATTCTTGTTGAGCAAGCTTATCAAAATAGAATAGAGTTAAAGAGTTTAGCTCTAAACAGAAGTCTGCTTAAAGTGAATCAGAAATTAGCAGGTAATCCTTACCGGCCGCAAGTTGCGCTTAATGGCAGCTATAACTGGCAAGGACAAGAATTTATGGAAGGTGGTAGTTGGCGGATGACTATTGGGGCAAGTATGCCACTTTATGAAGGTGGGAAAGCAAGTCTGCAAGATGATAAATATCAATTAGATTTAGAGAAACTTGCCGCATCTCGTTCAAATTTAAAAGAGGCTATGGAAATAGAGTTAAATTCAATTGTGCTTTCACTTGAAGAATCTGCTGAAAAAATAGAGTTAGAAACACTAAGTGTTGCTAATGCAGAGGAAAATTTAGAACTAGCGAGTAAAAGTTATCGGGCCGGCATGGGCTCTAATCTTGATGTTATAAATGCGCAAATAAGACTGCGTCAGGCACAGATTGGTAAATTACAGGCAGAATATCAACATGAACAAGATTTATTTAAAGCAAAATATAAAACAGGAAAATTATTAACATATTTCAAGGATGTGATCAAAGTTGTCCAAAAATAAATTAGTATTTATAATATCATTTGTACTTATTTTTTCAGTAGCAATCTCAGCAGGAGCAGCGACTCTGGTTGAAACAGTTAAACCGGAAATCGGTGATATCCGCAATTTTAAAAAAGTTACGGGTAGTGTAGAAGCATTAAAAACTATTAACCTACCAGCTGAATTAAATGGTATTGTTAAGCAAGTAAATGTAGAGATTGGTGATGAGGTCGAGCAAGGTGATGAACTACTGGTCTTTAATAAAGATCAGCTTTTAATCCAAATCAAGCTAGCCGAAGCATCACTAGAAATGTCAAGAGCTAACTATGAACAGGTAAAAAATGGTGCAACTGTTGAAGAACTACAGCGTGCTGAAGCATCTTATCAACAGGCGGTTCGTTCATATGAAGGTGCAAAAGAGAATCTGCAATTAATGGAAGAATTATTTAATAATAAAATTGCTCTTAAACAGCAATTATCAGGTGCGGCAAGTCAACTTGCATCTGCTGAAAAACAATTACAAAAGGCAGAAGAAGGTTACAAACAGGCCAAAAATAACTTTGACCAGTCACAAAGAGAGTATGAAAGAATGCAATATCTCTATCAGGAAGAAGTTGTAACTGAAAAACAGTTTGAGTTAGCCAAAAGTCAGTATCAAAATGCAAAATCGGGTTTGAATACAGCCGAAATTTCGCGAGAACAGGCTAAAATAGCTTATCAAACTGCCCAGAACAATTATGAATTGACAGAGAGTACTTTCAATAATCCAACTCAATTAAAACAACAGCTTGCAAGTGCTCAAAATCAAGTTAGAGTTGCAGAATCCAGTATGCATGTTGCTAAAGCTGCTCTAGAACAGACCAAAAAAGGTGCTAGAAAAGAACAGATTCAAGCAAGTCTGGCTCAAGTGAAACAGGCAGAAGCCTCGCTAGAACAGGCAAAATTAAGATTAGAAGATGCGACTATTAAAAGTCCACTTTCTGGAATCATTGCTGCTGTAAATATTGATGAAGGTGAAATGATAGGCGCAGGACAGCCTGTAATAACTGTAATTGAGATAAATGAAGTCTATGTTGCAGTTGATGTGACAGCAGATATTATGGTTAAACTTAATAAAGGTGATTCAGTAAAGGTAAATATTGAAAATATGCCTGGAGATTTGACTGGTAAGGTTTCTAATATTAGCCCTGTTACAGATCCACGTAGCAAAGCTTATCCAGTAAAAATTAGACTGGCAAACAAAGAGAATAATATTAAACCAGGTATGTTTGCTGAAGTTTCTTTTATAAAAGAATTTGCTGAAAATACACTATTGATTCCTATTACTGCTGTAGAGAGTTTGGATCAAAATCCATATGTCTATTTAGTGGAAAATGATAAGGCAGTTAAAAAAGATGTAGAATTAGGAATTAGAAATGATCAATATATTGAAATTTTAACTGGTGTTCAAGCAGGAGATACGGTTGTTAGTCGCGGCCAGAGTCAGCTTAATACTGGTGATGAGGTCGAGGTGAAGTAAAATATGAAATTATCAGATATAGCAATTCGGAGAAGGGTAACAACCACAATGGTTGTACTGCTTTTGATTATGCTTGGATTTATATCCTTAAGTAGAATAAATATTGACCTTTATCCTGACATCACTTTTCCGGGTGCTGCGGTTGTTAGTACCTATGAAGGTGTAGGTCCGGAAGAAATGGAAACATTAGTCACAAAGCCGCTGGAAAGTGCTCTGTCGACTGTTACAAACGTTAATTCTGTTAGTTCAACCTCAAGTTCAGGTCAATCAACGATTGTGATGGAGTTTAACTGGGGATCAGATATTGACATGGCAGTAATGGATATGAGAGAACAGGTAGATATGGTTAGTGGCATGCTGCCAGATGGAGTTAATGATCCGTTAATTTTTAAATTTGATCCCGCTATGATGCCGATATTACAATTTGGTGTGAGTAATGGTGGAGATTTAGAGAAGTTAAAAAACACAGTTGAAGATAGAGTTATTCCACGATTAGAAAGAATTGAAGGCGTAGCTTCAGTTGATATTACAGGTGGACTAGATAGACAGATACTCATTTCAGTTGATCAAAATAAAATGGAGAACTATGGCATATCATTTTCTACGATTACTAGTACTTTAATGCAGGAAAATATGAATGTATCTGGGGGAAATGTGGTTCGAGCCCGCCGTAATTTATTGGTAAGAACGACAGGTAAATTTGAAAACCTGGAACAAATCAAAAATCTCCTAATAACTAATAATAATGGTACGATGGTTAAACTAGCAGAGATTGCTAAAGTTGAAGATACTTTTAAGAAAATGCAGACTATTGCCAGGTTAAACCAAAGTCCTAGTGTTGGTATGATGATCCAAAAACAGACTGATGCTAATACAGTAAAAGTCTCAAATTTAGTAAAAGAAGAGATAGAAAAAATTAAAACTGATCTTAATAATAATTTAAAGATTATTCCAGCTATGGACCAGTCAGAATTTATTGAGGACTCGATCAATGGTGTAAAGAATAATGCAATCATAGGTGGACTACTGGCCATTATTATTCTCTTTCTATTCTTAAGAAATGTACGTAGTACAATTATTATTGGTACTGCAATTCCGGTCTCGATTATTACAACATTCTTATTGATCTATTTTGGTGGTTTAACCATCAACATTCTTTCATTAGGTGGACTTGCGTTAGGTGTTGGAATGCTGGTTGATAATGCGATTGTTGTGTTGGAAAATATATATCGTTATCGAAGTTTAGGTCTGGATAAAGAGGAGGCTGCTCATAAAGGAAGTACGGAGGTAGGCATGGCAATTACTGCTTCTACCTTAACAACAGTTATTGTATTTTTGCCAATTGTTTTTGTCGAAGGGATAGCTTCACAGTTCTTTACAGAAATGGCTTTAACAATTAGTTTTTCTTTGTTAGCCTCTTTATTGGTTGCTTTGACTTTAATTCCCATGCTATCTTCTAAAATATTAAAGGTAACTAAAGAAGATTTAGCTAGAAACAAAAAGCAAGGTTTTATTACTAAAAACTACCGCAAATCATTGGACTGGAGTTTAAGCCACCGCTGGGTGATAGTATCAATTTTAATTCTACTGTTGGTTGGGAGTGTTTCTTTAATCCCGATGATTGGTACAGAATTTCTACCAGCTTTTGACCAAGGCGAACTTTCTATAAACTTTACCTTACCAGTCGGAACAGTTCTGGAAGAAACTGATGATGTAGCAGCTCAGATTGAAGAGCAAGTAGCTCAAATACCTGAAGTAAAGACTATTTTTACTAATGTTGGATCAACCGGTCAGATGAATATGATGTCAAGTTCAGAAGCCGGTTCGGTCCGGGTAACATTGGTTGAATTAAGTAAAAGAGAACGTACAACCCAAGAGGTTATGGAAGAATTAAGAAATCGCATTAATATTCCTGGGGTTGATCTTACCATTGATACCCAACAAGGTATGGGGGGTGCAGTAGGTGGTAGTCCGGTTGCTATCAAGATTAAAGGTGATGAGCTTGCTGTATTAGAAAGACTTGCTGAACAGACCGTGAATGAAGTTAGCCAGGTAGAAGGAATCAGAAATACTGCAGATACCTTTGATGAAGGTCGTCCTCAATTAAATATTATAGTTGACCGTAACCTGGCCAGCCAGTTTGGACTGCGAGTAGGTCAGATCGCCAATACAATAAGGAGTGCTATTCAGGGAACTGTTGCAACTAGATATGAAGTTGGTGGGGATGAGTATGATATTAGAGTTAAGTTAAAAGATAGAGATCTTGATACTGTTAATGAATTAGAGAACTTAACACTCATGTCACCTACTGGGGTTCAGGTTCCATTAAATCGTTTAGCTAAATTAGAGATAGATGAAGGCCCAAAAGAGATATTAAGAATTAATCAGGTTAGATATGCAGAGGTTACAGCCGACCTTTATCAAATTGATTTAGGTACAGCGATGGCCAATGTTAAAGAAAGATTGGCTACCAATGTAAACTTGCCTGTTGGCTATGAATATAGTTATGAAGGCCAATTTCAGAATCAGCAGGAATCTTTTGAGAGTCTTTTCTATGCTTTTTTGTTATCAATTGTGCTTGTTTATATGGTAATGGCTTCTCAGTTTGAATCATTGATACATCCATTTATAATTATGTTTACAGTACCGATGGCCTTGATTGGTGTCTTAATTGGTATTTTTGTGACAGGACAAAATTTATCTGTACCATCACTGATTGGTGTTATTACACTGGCTGGGATTGTAGTAAATAATGCGATTGTGCTTGTTGATTATATTAATCAGGAGCGGGATAGCGGTAAGTCAAAAAGAGAAGCGATTCTTTCAGCAGCTCCGATTAGATTAAGACCTATCATGATGACAGCTCTTACAACAATTTTGGGACTGCTTCCACTTTCGCTTGGTATTGGTGAAGGTGCCGAATTACAGCAACCGATTGCAGTAGTAGTAATTAGTGGTTTATCATTTGCTACATTATTGACACTTTATCTATTACCAGTGATTTATTCCTTAATAACTGATCTGAGAGACTGGCTTTATAATAAATTTAGCAGTAAAAGTGAAGAAATAGTTGCCAAAAACATCTAAAGCATTATATAATAATAAATAAGATATTTTGATAATTATCTACCCGGTCTTTGTACCGGGTAGCTTTATTTAAGGAGACAAATGATGAATTTTAACAGTTTATACAATAATATACAGATGAGGCATATTTCGAGCTTGATTTTGCTATTGATACTGGTGTCTGGATATTTGCTAATTTCACAAGATGTTTTTGCTGCAGAAGAAGTTTTGATTTTACATAGCTATAGTTCTGATCTAGAAAGAACGCAAAAAGTAAACGCTGGTCTTAACTCAGTTTTCGCTGATCTTGCTTCAACTGAGGTCAATCTTCATTATGAATATATGGATAGTAGTAAACTTTCGCAATTTGATTATCTTGAACAGTTATTTGAAATTTACCGGAATAAATATCTGCAGAACAATTTTGACTTAATTATTGCCGTAGATAATGCTGCTTTAAATTTTATGTTTAAGTATGGACGCATGATTTTTACAGAACTGCCAGTTGTTTTTACGGGAATAGATAATTATGATCAGTATGCTGATATAATTGAAGGAAATCCAAATTATGTAGGAATTAGAGAAGATACAGATATTGAGGCTAATCTAAATCTGATTGAAAAGTTACATCCTCAGACTAAAGATCTAATTATTGCTGGATTAACAAGTAGTAATGATTTTCAAGAGGTGCAAAAGAATCTGCCTGATTTAGCTGCTAAGTATCAAAATCTTGAGTTAATTCTCAATGGAGGAAATAGTTTGGATGAATTAATATTTAAATTGAATAATACTTTTCCCAATGGTCCTGTCTTATTACTAACAACACTTAGGGATAATAACCAAGAAATTGTTCCCTATGCTAAAGCTCCAGAATTTATATACTCAAATACAGAGCGACCAATTTATGTTGTACGAGATATTTTTTTAGACCACAATGTAATTGGGGGTAAAGTTACTAGTGCCCGTGAACAGGGAAAAAAAGCAGGAGAATTGGCAGTTAAAATATTAGATGGTAGCTTTAATATTGCCACAGATTCAGCAGTTCATAATAGCCAGAATCAATATACATTTGATTATACAATGATGAATAAGTTTGATATCAGAATGGATAAACTACCTGATAAGAGTATATTAATTAATGAGCCACAGACATTTTTTGCTAAGAATGCTAAGGTAATTATTAATTTTGCTATTTTAATTGTAATTTTGGTGGTTATTTTAATATATTTTGTTAAAAATAATTTCAAGTTAAAACATCTGCAAAAAAAATTGCGTGAAGAAAAAGATTTTAACCATAATATTATTGAGACTGCCCGTATTTTTATTGCAACAATTAATAGAGATGATAAGATAACATCATTTAATAGTTTTGCTGAAGAAATTACTGGATATAATAGAGAAGAAGTAGTTGGTGAGAATTGGTATGATTTATTTTCTCCTAAAATGTGTGAACATGCAAGAGAGACAACCAGTGAAATATTGTTTTCTGAGCAGCAGGAGCCACAAAGCGGAGAGATTCAATTAATCACAAAAACTGGGGATAGACTTTATATAGATTGGGATTTTGCCAGACTTACTAATCATGACCAAGCTGCAGATAATTTACTATTATTGGGGACTGATATAACTGAACAAAAACATGTTGAAGGTGAACTAGATTTTCAAATTTACCATGATTCTTTGACTGGGTTACCTAACTTAAGGTATTTTCGGGAAAAAGCTGAAGTTTATCTGGAAGAGGCAAGGAATGAAGATACTAAATTAGCTGTTTTTGTGATGGATATAAATAATTTTAACATTATTAATAATACACTTGGTCATTTGGCTGGAGATAAGATTTTATTGAAGATTACCAGTCGGATTAATGAAAACTTAGAGGAAAAAGATCTTTTTGCCCGCATGGGTGGAGATCAGTTTGTATTTTTGTTTAAGGATTTTGCTAGTACAGAAGATGTGATTGAATATGCCTATCAAGTTTTACAGTGTTTTGAAGATGCATTTCAAATTGCTAGCTCAGATTTTTATCTTAAAGCAAGTATTGGGATCTCGCTTTATCCAGATGATGCAGCTAATAAGGAGGATCTCCTAAAGCAAGCCGATGTTGCGATGCATAGAGCTAAAGAGAATGTCGGTAATCAATTTGGTTTTTATAATGCTGATATGAACCAATCTTTGACAGAATTTGTGATCCAGGAAAATAGTCTTAGAAAAGCCATCGAGAATGAAGATATTGTATTGTTTTATCAGCCAATTATTGATTTAACAACTGAGAAAATTGTAGGGGCTGAGGCGTTGGTCCGTTGGTATAGTGAAGAAAAAGGTCTGATATCTCCAGCAGAATTTATTCCTTTTGCGGAAGATACGGGACTGATAATCGACCTTGGTGAATATGTTTTGAGAAAAGCGGCAGCCCAGATTAAAGATTGGGAAGAAAAGGGTTATCAGATTAAGCATGTGAGTGTTAACCTATCAGTAAAGCAACTTCAACAGCAAAAGTTTGTTAATTTGCTTAATCAAATTATAGATGAATCTGGCATTAGGCCGGGTCAGCTGGCCCTGGAAATAACAGAGAGTACGGCGATTGAGGATATAAATACTACCCATAATCTACTACTTGAACTTAGAGACAATAATATGCAAATTCTGTTAGATGATTTTGGGACAGGCTTTTCATCATTGAATTATTTAACGAAACTACCAATTACTGTAATTAAAATTGACCGTTCCTTTATCTTTGATATTTTCCAGGATGAAAAGGATCAAAGATTGGTTGAAGCAATTATTGCTGTTTCCCATAGGTTAGGCTATCAAGTGGTGGCTGAAGGCGTGGAAACAAAGGCTCAACTTGATTTTTTGAGAATAAACAACTGTGATATGGCTCAGGGTTATTATTTTGACAAGCCATTACCAGCTGATCAGTTCGAAAAATCATTGTATTTTTAGTGTTATTATGTTAAAATATATAACGAGTTGTTCAATAGTTAGTAAAAAGTTTATAAATGATATCTATTTGGAGGTGAATCAATATGATTATATTAAAAGTTATCCATTTATTAGTTGCTTTGGCTGTTATTGTTGGGGTTTTGATGCAGTCTGGAAAGAGTGCCGGATTGTCTGGTGTAATTGATGGTGGTGCCACAACCTTCTTTGGAAAATCTAAAGGATTAGATGCTAAATTAAGTAAATTTACAACCGTTGCCGCAATAGTATTTATGATTACTTCACTTATCCTAGCATTTCTATAATAAATATACTAAATCATAAAAATTTTATAATTTTAATAAGGAGGTTAGTGCATGCAGTTTATAACACCAATAGCAGGTATCTTAGCTCTGCTATTTGCATTTATTCTTGCTAATAAAGTAAGAAAAGAAGATATAGGAAATGAAAGAATGGCCGAATTATCTAAAGCTATCAATGAGGGTGCTATGGCTTTTCTAGGACGTGAATACAGAATTTTAATTGTTTTTGTTTTAATAGTAGCTATTATAATGGCCTTTGTACCAAGTCTCGGGTGGCAGACATCTTTTGCATTTATTCTCGGAGCACTTTTTTCAGCTCTGGCCGGTTTTATCGGGATGCAAATTGCAACACAAGCTAATGCTCGTACAACAAATGCAGCTCAGACTAGTCTTAATAAGGCTTTAGGTGTTGCTTTTGCAGGTGGATCAGTTATGGGAATGTCAGTTGTTGGACTGGGTACTCTGGGTCTCGGCATTCTTTACATAATTTTCACCAATAATATTGACTTTATTCGTGGATTCGCTTTTGGTGCTAGTTCTATTGCTCTATTTGCACGGGTAGGTGGAGGAATTTATACAAAAGCAGCCGATGTGGGTGCAGACCTAGTTGGTAAGGTTGAAGCAGGAATTCCTGAAGATGATCCGCGTAATCCTGCTGTTATCGCAGATAATGTTGGCGATAATGTTGGGGATGTAGCTGGTATGGGAGCTGACCTTTTTGAATCATATGTGGGCTCAATTGTTGCTGCAATGACTTTAGGGACAGTTCTGGGTAAAAACTATGTTTTATTACCAATGCTATTAGCAGCATTTGGTATCTTAGCTTCGATAATTGGAACACGTTTTGTTAAAGCAAAAGAAGGTGGAAATCCAGCTAAAGCACTAGAAAAAGGTACTTTGATTGCTGGTGGAATCACCATTATTGTAGCATATTTCTTAGTGCAGGCATTATCCATTAAATTGGGTGTCTTTGCTGCAGTTATTGCTGGACTGCTTGCCGGAACATTAATCGGTCGTATTACTGAATATTATACTTCAGAACATTATGCACCTGTTAAAAAGATTGCTGAACAATCACAAACAGGTACTGCACCAAATATCATCAGTGGTTTATCTGTTGGTATGATGAGTACTATGTTTCCAATTTTAGTGATCGCAATTGCAATTTTTATTGCTCATAATTTTGCTGGTTTATATGGTATTGCTATGGCTGCAGTGGGGATGTTAGCTACCACAGGAATTACCCTATCAGTTGATGCTTATGGACCTATTTCTGATAATGCAGGTGGTATAGCGGAAATGGCTGAATTAGATCCATCTGTTAGAGAAATTACTGATCAACTTGATTCAGTTGGGAATACAACTGCTGCAATGGGAAAAGGTTTTGCTATTGGTTCGGCAGCTCTGACTGCTTTATCATTGTTTGCAGCTTTCTCAGAAGCGGTTGGTCTGAAAAATATTAGTTTAACTAATCCGTTAGTAATTATCGGTCTCTTCCTTGGTGCCATGCTTCCTTTCTTATTTTCTGCAATTACAATGGAGGCTGTGAGTAAAGCTGCTTCTGAAATGATTGAAGAGGTAAGAAGACAGTTTAGAGAGATTCCTGGTATTATGGAGGGAACTGGAAAGCCTGATTATAAGAAATGTGTAGATATCAGTACTGCTGCCGCACTTAGAGAGATGATTGTACCTGGTATTCTAGCAGTAGTGGTACCAGTTGTAGTTGGCTTATGGAGTCCAGAAGCGCTGGGTGGATTATTAGCAGGAGCTTTATCATCTGGTGTTTTAATGGCAATTATGATGTCAAATGCAGGTGGAGCTTGGGATAACGCTAAAAAATATATTGAATCAGGTCATTATGGAGGTAAAGGCACTGAAGCACATTCAGCTGCTGTAGTTGGGGATACAGTTGGAGATCCATTTAAGGATACATCTGGACCTTCCCTGAACATTCTCATTAAGTTAATGACTATTGTATCTCTGGTTTTTGCACCACTTTTTATGTAATAAATATTTTATTGAATCTGTAATTATTGAGCCCTCTAAGTAGTTTTTCTGCTTAGGGGGTTTTTTGAAAGGGAGCGATAGTTATGCAGGATAAAAGTATAGATAATATGTGTTTCGCCTGTGGCCGAGATAATCCTATTTCACTCAAATTGGATTTCAAGCCAGTCGAGGCAGACCTGGTAGAAGCTAAATTTACGCCAACTGCTAATCATCAGGGCTATGATGATATTATGCATGGTGGTCTTGTTAGTACCTTACTAGATGAAGCAATGGCTAAGGTAATAGTTTTTAAAGGGATTAAAGCAGTAACGGCTGAAATTAGTGTTAAATTTAAAAAACCTGTGCTGATTGGTGGAGAGTTAAAAATAGTAGGTAAATTAAATAAACATTATCAAAATGTTTTTGGAACTATCTATTATACAGAAGCCTACTTAGAGGATGAGAAAGGTCATAAACTTGCTTCTGCAGAAGCTAAGTTTATGGAATTTAAAGAATAAAATTAAGCTGAGAGGAGAATGAAAATGAAGAGAGAAGAAGCGCTTAGTTTGTTAGAAGAAAACATTAAACAAAAGAATTTGGTAAAACATTGTCTAGCAGTAGAGGCAGTGATGGGGGAATTAGCTGAGTATTTTAATGAGGAGAAAAAACGCTGGAAACTAGCCGGGCTATTACATGATATTGATTATGGAGAAACAGCAGATCAACCTGAAAAACATAGTATGATTGGGGCAGATATGTTGGCTGAATTGGGTTTTGATTCAGAAATTGTTGATGCTGTAAGAGCTCATAACGGGATGCATGAACTCCCTAGAGAGACTTTAATGGCTAAATCATTATATGCGGCTGATCCGTTAACAGGCTTGATTGTAGCATCTGCTTTAATCCATCCTGATAAAAAATTAGCTTCCCTTGATACAGAATTTGTGATGAATAGGTATGATAGTAATTCTTTTGCCAAAGGAGCAGATAGAGAAGTTATCGCTGCTTGTTCTGAGATGGATCTTGATCTAGAAGAGTTTATTGGAATTTCCCTGCTTGCTATGCAGAACATTTCGGATGACTTAGGCCTCTAAAGGTAGTAATTTTTTGCAATAATTGTTAGTTTAACGGGAATAATAATAAGGAATGGAGTGATAAATATGAGTGCAAGAACAGAATTGCTAGATTTTCTAAGAGATGAAGTTAACCGTCCTTTGTCCCGTGAAAAACTATATCAACAGTTAGATATTAAAGCAGATCAACGCAAAATGCTTGATAACTTACTTGATGATCTAGTTAAAACTGGTTTTGTTTTTAAAAATAGTGTTGATCAATATGGTGTTCCTGAAAAGTTTAATCTGATCGGTGGGCGTATTGATAAGACACCAAGTGGAAATGGGTTTTTGATACCAGATGATCCAGAAAAGGAAGATATTTTTATTTCTTCTGGTAAGATGAATGGTGCTATGCATAATGATAAAGTATTTATAAGACTACTACCACATTCTCGTGGCAAGAGTGCTGAAGGTGAAGTAGCAGAGATTGTGGAAAGAGCTAATAAACAGGTGGTTGGTAATCTGGAGAAAAAGAAAAACTATGGTTTTGTCGTACCAGATAATCAGAGAATATGTAATGATGTATTTATTCCACCAGAACATATGCAAGGTGCAAAAGATGGTCAGAAAGTTGTAGTTGAGATTATTAATTGGCCAGAGTCAAATAGAAATTCTGAAGGAAAAATTGTTGAGATATTAGGTTTTAAAGGTGATCCTGGAGTTGACATTGAAGCAATCATTAGACAACTGGATCTACCTGGTGAATTTCCGGCAGATGTTAAAAAAGTTTTAAATAATATTCCAGATGAAGTTAAAGCCAGTGAACATACAGATAGAAGAGATTTACGCGATTTGAAAATGGTAACTATAGATGGAGCAGATGCTAAAGATCTGGATGATGC
This sequence comes from Halanaerobiales bacterium, assembly GCA_016278485.1. Classification (GTDB taxonomy): domain Bacteria; phylum Bacillota; class Halanaerobiia; order Halanaerobiales; family Halanaerobiaceae; genus JADQBT01. The sequence goes on along the minus strand of JADQBT010000013.1, from coordinate 67,555 downwards.
TGTTTCAATAGAAAAACTGGCAGATGACAAATACCGACTAGGAGTTCATATCGCTGATGTGACGCATTATGTCAAAGAAGATAGCCCACTTGATCAAGAAGCTTTCGAAAGAGGTACAAGCATTTATCTGGTTGACCGGGTTATACCGATGTTACCACGCAAGCTATCTAATGGTATCTGTAGTCTTAACCCACAGGTGAATAGACTTGCTCTAACTGCGATGATTGACTATAAGTTAACAGGTAAAGATGGTGCTAAGGTAGATGGTTATGAGATCTTTCCAAGTCTGATTAGAACTAATTATCGGCTAACTTATGATGAAGTACGTGAGATTTTAGATAAAGATAATCAGGCCGTTAAGGATGAATTTAGTGATTTTGTGGATGAGCTTGAATTAATGAATGAATTACGGAGACGCTTAAGGAAGCAAAGATTTAATAGTGGTAGTATTGATTTTGATTTTCCAGAAGTTAAAGTGGAACTTGATTCGAAGGGGAAACCTATTCATTTAAGAAAGAGAATCCATGGTATCTCTGAACAGTTAATCGAAGAATTTATGATTGCAGCAAATAATGTGGTAGCTGCCGATATGTTTTGGCGGGAAGAACCTTTTGTCTACAGGGTGCATGATCAACCTGATCCAGATAGATTACAACAGTTCAATGAATTTATTCATAATTTTGGCTATCATGTTAAAGGAGATATTAAGGATATCCACCCACGTGCTCTCCAGGAAGTATTAGCAAAAGTTGCAGGTACGGCAGAAGAGAGAATAATTGATACTGTTTTACTTCGTTCTATGAAAAAGGCTGTTTATGCAACTAAAAATATTGGACATTTTGGGCTTGCCATTGAGCATTATACTCATTTTACTTCTCCTATCCGACGTTATCCTGATTTAATAGTCCACCGTCTCTTAAAGGAAATTCAGGAAAAGGGTTCATTTAGTAAAAAACGGACTGAGGAGTTAGAGCGTAAGTTACCAATAATTGCTGATCAGAGTTCTCTGCAAGAGAGAAGAGCGATGGAAGCAGAACGTGATTCGGTCAAATTGAAGAAGATAGAATATATGGTAGACCAAGTTGGAGAAGAGTTTTCAGGTATCATCAGTGGTATTACTGGTTTTGGTTTCTTTGTAGAGCTTGATAATACAGTTGAAGGTCTAGTTCATGTTAAAAATATGGATGATGATTATTACCATTATGATGAAAGTGTCCAGGCTATGATCGGGGAAAGAACTAAAAATATGTATCGCCTTGGTGATGAAGTAAGAATTAAGGTTAGCCGGGTTAGTCTGGAAGATAGAGAATTAGATTTTCAAATTATAGAAGATTAAGGTATAATAGAGGGGTAAGGAGTGTGGTCACTATGGCAAAAGAAGATATTAAGGTTATTGCGAGGAACAAAAAGGCAAAACATGATTTCTATATTGAAGAGACTTATGAAGCTGGCATTAAATTGCAAGGTACTGAGATTAAATCAATCCGTGCTCACCGGGTTAATTTAAAAGATAGTTTTGCAGTTGTTGAAGCTGGCGAGCTTTATCTCTACAATATGCATATTAGCCCATATAAACAGGGAAATAGATATAATCATAAACCAGAAAGAAAACGCAAATTGTTGCTCCATAAAAATGAAATACGTAAATTAATCGGTTATACAACCCAAAAAGGTTATACCCTTATTCCTCTTACGCTTTATTTAAATCATAACCTAGCTAAGATTGAATTGGCTGCCGCAAAAGGTAAACAAAAATATGATAAGCGGCGCGATATCGCTAAGGAAACAGCTAAAAAAGATATTGAAAGAGCCTTCAGACGTGAACAAAAAGGGAATATTTAAGGTTGTGTGACATTATAATATAGTGATTAAAAAGAGAAAAAGGAGCAGCTAATGCTGCTCCAAAGTAATTTTTTGCTTTAAAATGCTTCAGCAAAAATATTGATAATTTCTTCTTTAGTCGCTTTTCTTGGATTTGTCAAACTACAAGCATCGTTCATAGCATTTTCAGCTAATGTGACAAAGTCTTTCTCTTTAACTTCGGTTCCGTCTAGATCTCTTAAGTTTTGCGGGATTCCAATATCTTTTGATAGAGTAACAATTGCTTCTAAGGCTTTATCAGCAGCATCTCTTACAGATAGACCTTCAATATTTTCTCCCATTGCTTCAGCAATATCTGACAGACGTTTTGGGTCTGCGATTAGATTATATTCCTCTACATGCGGTAATAAGATGGCATTACAGACGCCGTGTGGTAGGTCGTAAAAGCCACCTAATTGGTGAGCCATAGCATGCACATAACCGAGAGAAGCATTATTGAATGCCATACCTGCTAAAAACTGTGCATAAGCCATATTATCTCTAGCTGCAAAATTATCTCCATTAGCAACTGCATTACGCAAGTTTTCTGAAACTAATTTAATAGCCATTAGGGCTGCTGAATCAGTAACTGGAGTAGCGTCAGTAGATACATAAGCTTCTACTGCATGAGTTAAAGCGTCCATACCTGTTGATGCAGTTAAGGCAGGGGGTTTTTTCATCATTAGAATTGGGTCATTAATAGAGACGTTAGGTGTTACCCGCCAGTCTACAATGGCCATTTTCACAAGACGTTCTTCATCAGTTATAATACAAAAACGAGTCATTTCACTAGCAGTTCCAGCAGTTGTATTCAATGATACCAGAGGCATCTTAGTTTTTGTTGATTGATCGATACCTTCATAATCTTTAATACTTCCACCATTAGATGCAACTAATGCTATACCTTTTGCACAGTCATGAGAGCTCCCTCCGCCAACTGAGACTACTACATCACAATTACTTTCTTTTAATTTCTTTAGTCCTGCATTGACATTTGAAACAGTTGGATTAGGTTGGACACCGTCAAATACTACTACCTCAACACCAGCTTTTTCTATATATTCTTTAACTTCACCCACTATCCCAATTTCTACTAATATTTTATCAGTAACTATTAATGCTTTACTACCTTTTAATTTTTTAATTTGGTCTCCAATAGACTTTGCTGCACCAGCCCCCATTAAGTTTACTGTCGGCATAAAAAATCCATAAGTTTTTTCCAAAATAAAAACTCCCTTCGTTTTGGTATAATTGGTTCATTAATCCTCTTAATGATATATTTGGATAAAAAGATAAAATATCCTTTTATTTATTAGAAAATTTAGAATATACTTTCTTGTAAGATATTTCACATTTTTCTACTTGAGTGTTGTTTGACATTTAAATTTAGATAAGTTATAATAATTAAGCATTGTAAGAAAACACTTACAAGGCTGAACCAGGGGGTGTTCTGGCTTCGCCTGTATAGTGGACCTCTTAGAAGCGAGTCGAGGAGTTCCTTTCACTCGTTAAACACTGGATAAATAAAATTATCTGCAAACGATAATAATTACACTTTAGCTGCCGCGTAGGCAGTTAAACGCCTAGTCTGGCTTTTGTCTGTGAAGTCTTTCAGGTGTCATAATCAGCAGGCTTACCATTTTCCGATGTCCGTAAGAAGATGGGAAAATAACGGACTAGCAATAGTAGATCCTGTCTGTTGGAGTTACTGTTGTGAAATTAAATAACAGACTACACTCGTAGAAACTACTGGGTGAGCTATATAGTACGTGGGTTCGACTCCCACCACCTCCACCAAATTTTATTTTTATAGGCCTCTGGGTCTTTTTTTTTATTATAATAGTTAATTAATGAGGGTGATTAATTTGAATAAAAAAATATTAAATTTAGAAGAAGAGAGGAGGGGAAAAGATAAAATGGCTGCCTTACCAGCTCGTGTTGTGGAAAGGAATCGAGAGAATACTAAACTTAAGTCCAGAATGCAACGTGTTAAAGCTATGGCTAAAAAAAGAAAAAAGAAATGTAACTTAGTTCCAAGTAAAGAAGCAGCCGAATCAGCGAATAGTAACTTTGCTGACATTGAAAAGTACATCTATAAATCCATTGATTAGTACTTGAGGTGAGTTAAAATATGACTAATGTCTGTAGGGGAGAAATATATTATATTAAATTCCCTTATACTTTTGATGAAAAATATCCTAAGGGTAAATCAAAATTTGTTTTAGTTTTGCAAGAGGGTGAATATTTTACAAATTATGATACAATCGCAGTTTTGCTTATAGCAAGCGATGGAGACCCAGATTTATTTCCAACTGATGTTGAAATACCAAAAGGTACCACAAGACTAAATCATACTTCTTATATCCAATGTGCTCAATCATACACAATAAGAAAAATTTTATTTGACCATGCAGATGTATGGTGTGCAGGCAAGTTATCTTCAGAAAAGATGGATGAAGTTGATTCGGCTTTATTTATTGGACTTTGCATGGACAAGCAAAATGATATTGAAGCATATGAACAAGAAGAACAAACTATTTAATTTTAACTTCGTATTTTTCGTGCGGGGTTATTTTTTTATTTATGTAACAATTGAGTGTCTGCTTTTGATGATTATTTTTTTGCTTCTTCTGGCAATGCTAAAATAAAAGCATCTTTTTTAGAGGAGTGTTGAACTAAGTGTTTAATGATTTGTTATTAGATGAGAAGTTATTAGCTAGATTTAAAGAACTAAGTGGAGAGGCTTACTTGACTGGTGGTTCAGTCAGGGATATTTTTTTGAATAAAAAACCTGAAGATTTAGATTTCTTACTGACCGGTGTTTCTGAACAGGAATTTGCAAGAGTATTTTCTGTGGCAAAAAAGGTTGGTAAGAGTTTTGCTGTCTATAAAGTAGGTAGTCATGACATCGTGGTGACAGAAAAGGATTTATTGAGAGAACTTGCCAGGCGAGATTTTACTATTAATGCGATGGCTTTAAACCTAAGAACAGAAGAGTTAATTGATCCTTATGGTGGGCTCAATGACCTTAATCAAGGAAAAATTAGGCCTTTGCCTGATAGTTTAGATACAGACCCATTGCGTATCTATCGTGGAGCCAGGTTTGTCTCACAGTTGAGCTGCCGCCACAAATTTTATGTTTTTACAACAGGATTCTTACAGCAGGTGAGAGATTTAGCCGATAAAGAAATTTTAAGTTTGCCAGCTGAAAGAGTATATGAAGAGTTAAGAAAAGCACTTGCAAGTCAGAACCCGGAACTATTTTTCCAGAGATTAAGAGATGTTAATCTTCTAAAAGTTCATTTCAAGGAAATAGATGATTTGATAGGTGTGGAACAATCGGTAAAATATCATCCTGAAGGTGATGTCTATAACCATACTATGCAGAGTCTCCAACATGCTGTTAAAATTACTGAAGAATCTTTTATAAGGTTTGCAGTACTGGTCCATGACATGGGGAAAGCAGTAACACCTGAAAATAAATGGCCACATCATTATCGACATGATAGTCAGGGTGTTTTACCTTTTAAAAAACTAGCAAAAAGACTAAAATTGCCCCAACTCTGGCGTAAAGCAGGTCAACTGGCTATTGAAGAACATATGCGTGGTTATCGCTGGCAGGAAATGAAGCCAGCAAAAATAGTACGTCTCTTTGAGAAAGCAGCGCGCAATCCGCTTGGGATAGCTGGGCTGGCCAAGGTTATCATTGCAGACCATTCTGGACGAGGAGTTTGGCAGGAAGATTTAACTCAGATTGAAAAAATGCCGTCTCTGGCTGAAAAGATGTTTAATGCTACTACTGGGTTAAATTTTAGTGAATTGGAAGAAGGTCCCGCCTATGGAGAAAAAATATTTGAGGCGAGAGTAGCCTGGGTTAAGGAAAACTGTTGAAAGGGGACATTTTTCCTGTTTTCTGTTGACAAATAGGAATGATTCCTATATATTTAAGTAAAATTAAGTAATTTACTAATCAATAAAATAGGGAGTGGTGATTATGAAAGATATAAATAGACAGTTACTAGATTCACTTTTAGAATATATTTTCATTTTAGATCAATTTGGAATTGTTCAATACAGGAATTCACCACTTACCTTAACTAAATATTCGGCAGATGTTTTTAGTAAACTAAAAGTTGGTTCTGATTACATTAATTACTGTACTGAATTATTCGGAAGGTGTACAGAAGATGATCTAAGAATGCAATTAGGTATTAAAGATGTTATGACAGGCAAGAAAGATTATTTTGTTTATGAGTTTTTTCACCATTCAGATGATGAGATGCATTGGTTCAAAATGCGGGTTACACCTTTTCAAAATAATGATAATTATAGTGTGATCGTCAAAGTAGAGGATACTACTGAACAGAAATTAGAAAACAATCGTTTTGAACTTGCTTTCTGGGGTTCAAATCAGGGAATGTGGGATTGGGATCTTGAAAATAGTAGGCAATATATTAATGATCAGTATGCAAAAATGTTGGGTTATGACCTTGCTGAGTTAAAAAAACAGCCAGTCATCTGGACAAAGTTAGTCCATCCAGATGATAGTGAAATAGTTTGGCAATCTTTAAAGGATTTTGAACCTAGTAGTGATGAACATTATCTGGAATGGGAAATACGCTTTCGGCATAAGCAAGGTTACTGGAAGTGGATTTTAAGTAGAAGTAAAATAATACAAGTTGATGAAAATAGTTTTCCTAAAAGGTTAGTGGGCATCCATCAAGATATAGATAAAAGAAAAAAGGCAGAACTTGAACTTAAAGAGAGTGAGAAGAAATTCCGTAGTTATATTAATAAAGCACCTATTGGTATCATGCTTTTTGATGAAGATGGAAGTATTTTAAGTACAAATGGAAAGGCTCATGCAATAACTGGTTATTCAGAAAATGAACTTTTAGAGATGGATATTATTGATCTCCGTTCTGCCCAGGGAGAGAAAAGATTTCCAGCTGATTTTGAAGAATTAAAAAAGACTGGAGAAATTAAAAGAGAGTATCAGTTTTTAAAAAAGGATGGCTCTATTTCATATGCACGTGTAAATGCTGTACAAATATCTGCTAATAGATTTCTTGGGTTTTTAGAAGATATTAATGTTGCAAAAAAAATCTCAAATAATTTACGTGAACAAAAGGCTTATTTCCAACAGTTATTTGAGAATTCACCAGAAGCTATTGCTTTATTAGATAAAGAGGAAATAATTATTAAAGTTAATAGTAGTTTTGAGGAATTATTTGGCTATCAGGAAAAGAATATAGTTGGTAAAAGACTTAATCATTTAATAATCCCGGAAGATAAAAGGGAAGAAGGAGAAAACATCACTGAGAGAATTAGTGCAGGAGAATCTTTTCAAATTGAAACAGTCAGGCAGAAAAAGAATGGTGAGAAAATATTTGTTTCTGTCTTAGGCTATCCTATTAAACTAGATGAAGATCAACTGGGTGTTTATGCGGTTTATAATGATATTTCAAAGCGAAAAAAAGAAGAAAATAAAATTAAGTATCTATCTTTCCATGATCAGATGACTGGCCTCTATAATAGGCGCTATTTCGAAAATGAGATGGAACGTATGAATAGTTCACGTAAGCTACCCATAAGTATTCTTGTCGGCGATCTGGATGGTTTGAAGAAAGTTAATGATAATTATGGCCATAAAGAAGGGGATCGCTATATTAAGGATGGAGCTAATCTTATTTCTAAGGTGGTTAGAGATGAAGATATTGTGGCAAGGATTGGTGGCGATGAGTTTGCAGTTATTCTGCCGGAATGCGCTGAAAAAGTAGTGGCCCGGATAAAAGATAGGATCGTGGGTGAGTGTGAAGAGCAGTCTGTTAGCTTATCTGTTGGTTTTGCTGTGAAAGAAGAGGAAGAGCAAGATTTAAATGAAGTTTTTAAAGAAGCGGACCGGAGGATGTATGAAATGAAGAAGAATAAAAAGAGAGAGAAGAAAAAGAGAAGGCATTAATTATCGTTCGATCACGAATACATCGCTAAGTATTTCGTATAAGTGAGCTCATGAGACGTATTAAACTCGCTACGCTCAAACAGAATACGTCTTTTTCATTTGCTCACTTGCTCAATACTGGCTCTGTATAAAAGTTCTCTCACAATAATTAATGCCTTCTTCTTTTTAATTACAATAGTTTTCTAATATTTGATTTTGAAATTAAATAATGTTATAATAATGCCAATGTACGGGCATAGCTCAACTGGCAGAGCAATGGACTCCAAATCCATGTGCTGGGGGTTCAAGTCCTCCTGCCCGTGCCATTTTTTAAAAATTTAATATGATTACGGTTGTTTTCCCGTTATCAGCCTATTGAAGGCTTCTGGGAAATAACATTGGTTGATTAATGCAGAGTAATGGATTGTTTTTAGTACATTTTAACAATCCAATGCTCTGTTTTTTGTTATTTAGAGGTTTTTTTATGGAGGAGATAATTAATAAAGAGTAAAATTAGGCTAGAAAGTAAAAGTGTAATGTCTTTTAAAGAGGGGTTAGAAAAATTTATTAGGCAATGTAATATTAAAAACTTATCTGAGGTTCCCCCATTAAATTAGACACATATTTTGATAGTTTTCTCTCGTTCTCGTAGTCTTCTGGACTTTTATAATTTAATTTAGAATGCATTCTGATTTTTTTGTAATAAACAGCTATATATTGGAAAAAATCCTGTCTTGCTTGTTTTCTGCTTTTATACTTATTTTAATAAATTAATTCTGTTTTTAATGTAGAGAAGAAGCTTTCTGTAACTGCATTATCCCATCAGTCTCCCTTGCGACTCATTGAGGACCTTATACCATTTTTCCATAGTTCTTTTTGGAAATCATGGCTTACATATTGACTGCCTCTATCTGAATGAAAAATTAAACATTTTCTTAGCTTTCTATTTTAAATTCCCATATTCAAAGCATCTATAACAAGCTGTCTAGTCATTCTTTTATTTATCGACCAGTCAACGACTTTTCGGGAATAAAGAACTATTTTTACAGCTAGGTAAAGCCAGCCTTCAGATATGTAATATCTGAAACCCAAACTTTATTAGGCTCAGAAACGTCGAAATTTCTGTTAAAAAAATAGATAATCGCATTTATGATGTTGAGCATAGTTTTTTAACAGAAATGGAAATAAATAGAAGGTGTTTATAAATTTATACGTAATTATATAAATATAGAATTATCCTTTATGAGGGAAATCATTCTGGCTCTAGATGGGGGAAAGTAAGCAGTTAATAGCATATTTTTTTATCCGATAGCTAACTGCCGTTAAAACCCACAGGGTCTGATTTTTAGGTCATCCTATAGGACTAAGTTTCAGTGGCATAAAAATTTTTTAAAGGAGTTTAAATATGAAAGAAAAACCTTTAGAAATACATACTTTAGGACGTTTTGTGGTTAAAAATAATGATAAAAATTTGATATCAGATAACAATAGGTTGAGTAAAAAGTGGATACTATTTCAGTTTCTTTTTACTAATAGTGGGAGGCCGGTTTCCCGGGAAAGACTTATTAAAATTTTAGATTTAGAAAAAAATGATGATCCCCAGGGGGCTTTGACGGCTCTGATTTACCGTTTGCGGAAAACTTTAAAAAATGGCAATAATGAAAACAACTTGGTTCCTTATATAAATACTCTTGGTGAGGCCTATATTTTTAATAAAAAATCAAGTTACTGGCTTGATGCTGAAAGATTTAAAGAAATATGCCAAGAGACTATTAGCTTAATCGCTAAGGGAAAAATTGGCGCAATAGAAATATTTAGACAAGCTATTTCTTTATATCGTGGGGATTATTTAGAGGAGACCAGAACTGAAGAATGGGTATGGTCCTCACGTAGTTATTATAGAGAACTTTTAATAGAAACAATGATTAAAATAGATGATTTTATGCAAAAAAGAAATTTAAATGAGGAATTATGGAAATGTTATGAAGATATTTTAGGAGTTATTAAGTTTGAAGAAGAACTAATTTTGGGTTCAGTCACTGCCCTTTTGAATTCAGGATATCAGGGTCTGGCTCGAATTAAATATGAAGAGGCAGTTAATTTATTCAGAGAAAATGATTTACAAATACCTTTGGCTTTGAAAAAAATGGGAGAAAGAATAAATATAATTAAGTTTAAAGACCCTAATAGAATATTTAAAGAAATTAGTTCCTTTGAGGATGTAGAAGGGGCTCTTGTCTGTGATCCTGATACTTTCACATTAATATATGATCTGGAAAAAAGGCGTTGCCAACGGGATGTTCCTCCGGCGGTATTGGTTCATTTAGGGTTTGAATATAAAAATCATTTAGTTTCTCAAGAGGAATACGGGAAACAGATGGTAGAAGTTCTAAAATCTCAGTTCAGGTGTGGTGATGTGGTCTGTCGCTGGAGCAAGGATCTTTTTACACTGCTTTTGATCAATATTGAAAAAGAAAATGTTGAAAAAATACTTGAACGAGTCAGAAGCTTTTTTTTCAGAGATTACTTCAATTCTGAAGATGTAGATATTGAGTATAGATATTATAAAATATAATAGCCATGGCCATTGCGCTAACTAGTAATTATTCTTTTATGTTACTATTTGTTTTTCATATATCTATTTTTCTTTGAAGTAAATACCTTCTATAGTTATTTTTAACTATCAATATTACTGATCTGAAACATTATTCGCAAGAATAAAATGGTAATCATTATAAAATCATTAACAAGAAAAGTAATTGATTGTATAATGTAATCAGAATTAATAATCTTGTTATCATCAAAACTGCATGAAGAGAAGTGAGATTATTAAATATGATAAAAAAGAGGACAGTTATCAGGTTTTAATGGATAGAACCTTAAAAAATGATCTAGAGCAGGCATATGCTTTTATGTGTGATCTTGATACCTTATTTATATTATATGAACTGGAAAAAAGAAGATTTAAAAGATACTGGATATCGATATATTTAATCCATCTTGGCTTAGCTGATAAAAATAAAATAGTCAAGGAAGTTTTTCCGGCTGTAGAAAAGATGGAAAATATTTTAAAGACAAGATTACGCTGTGGAGATATAGTCAGTAAATGGGGTAATAAGAACTTTCTTATTATGCTTATGAATATAAAAAATCAGGATGTTAAAAAGGTTATTGAAAGAATTGAAAATTCCTTTGGTGAGTATAAGGAAATAGAAATATACTATAAATATTACAAGATTAAACGTAATATTACATATTAACATAAAATAGATTATAATTCAGTATAATTTAATTTTTTTGTATTATGTCATAATCATTCTGAAATCATTAACATTTTACATTATTTGGTATATAATTCAATAGTGATATGTAAATTTTTTTGTACATATATATATGTGTATGAGAAAAACAAAAATATAAAAGAGGTAAAAAATTATGAAAAGAACAGGTAAAATTTGTGTGCTCTTTTTTCTAACTATCATGATTTTGAATATTTCCGGCATTACCCAGGCTGAAAATACTGCTTTCATCTATCAGAATCAGGATAATCAGGAGGCTTTAATAAGCCAGAAAGGGAATAAAAATGATGGCTATATCCATCAGGAAGGTCTCAATGATGATGCTTTTATCTATCAAATTGGTTATGGAAACTATGCAACTATAGAGCAAATCGGTGACCTGAAAGAAGAAAATTATGCTGATATCACCCAGGAAGGGGATAACAATTTAGCTACTGTGGGTCAGATTAATTTTTCCACCGCTGGTTCTGATTTCATTATTCAGCAGTATGGTGATGGTAATGATGCCAACCAGGAAGGTTATGATAATGGTTTTATTGCTGATATATATCAGGATGGCAACAGAAATATGGCTTATCAGCTGCAGGACAATATAGATAACAGTATGTTTGTCAGGCAGGATGGGAATGATAATGAGGCAATACAGACCCAGGATGGTATCTCAAATTGGATTTTTACTGAACAGAATGGTGTTTTCAATTATGTTTTAGTTAATCAGGAGGGGAACGATAACTCTGCCGATGTTTGCCAGGAAGGAAGTAACTGGGCTGAGATTGTGCAGATAGGGACTAGTAATACTGGAGAAATAAAACAAATAGGAATTAATAATAAATCCAGAATCAGTCAAAAGGGTAATAATAATACGGCGATTATTACGCAAACCAGTTAGACTATTTAAAAGTTAGTTAAAATTTTCTTGAGGGAGGTGAATGGACTACCACTGAACCAGAAAGTTAGAAAAATTGTGTGATAAGTCAGAAGAATCGAAATAATATTTTTTACTCTTTGGAGGTAAAGACCCGCCTTTCTATAATTGGTCACCAAGGGAAGGGTGGAGAGCCAGGGTGAAACCGACCAGAGAAAACAAACCCAAAGAGAAGGAGTTTTTAATAATGAAAAAATTGTTTTTTGTTACTTTAGTTATTACTTTAATTGTTGGTATGTCGATGATGGCCTTTGCTGCCGGAAATGATGCAGTAGTTGATCAGGAAGGTGATAATCAAACTGCCGTAGTTAACCAGACTGGTGACGACAATAATACTGATGTTACTCAAGAAAATGCTGATCCCAAGGTTAATCAAGATGCTGATGTTGATCAAGATGGAGATGAAAATCAAGTAGAAATTTATCAGCATTATTTAGGATCAGGTCCTGGATGGACAATTGTTAATTCTGCTACGGCTTTTCAATTAGGAAATTACAATAAAATTTTCCAGGATGTAAATGCGAATAATGGGAATGTAACTGCTAATCAATATGGAGATAATAACGTAATACATCAGAATATTGATAGTGGTTATACTGAATCACTTTATGCCGAACAGATAGGTTTTGATAATTTCGCCCAACAAATTATGAATGGAGGAGGAACTAATGATGCATATATATATCAGGAGGGTGATGAGAATGTAGCTACTCAGGATATAAATGGTTTCAATCATGGTTATTGGGGTAATGATTCCTTATTTTATCAGGGTGATATAGATATTTCTCAGGTGGGAGACGAAAATAATGCTACACAAGCATTAACTGGTTTTGCAAATAGCAGTCTCATATGGCAATATGGTTATGGAAACAATGCAACCGGTGAAGCAGCAGGAAACCATAACGAAATATATGTGTTACAGGGTTTAGATGGATTACCAAACTTTGCTATTCCAGGTTTCCCTAATAATTTCCCTCCATTTGCAGGAAAGGGTAATAATAATACTGCCTATGTTTATCAAGAAGGTAATAATAACATAGCTGGTATTGGCCAATTTGGGGATAATAATAATAGTAAGGTTAAACAGTATAATGATGATAATGTATTTATTACTATTCAAAATGGTAATGATAACTATGTGAATGGTGTAGATGAAGCTTCTGGAGATCTTACATTTAATGCAAACAAGTCTGCCAAACAGTATAATGGAGCAGTATTCCTAAGTTACCAGGAAGGAATTAGCAACGAAATAGGTTTGCGTCAGGGCCAAGATGATTTCGGTGTAGTCTGGCAGGATGGCGAGAATAATCAAGCATTACTCTATCAGTTTGGTGGTTCTGACCATAGTGCTATTATTACCCAAAATGGTAATAGTAATACTGCAGAAGTCTTTCAACAGTAGTAATTAGTTGAAAAATTAAGTTTGGCTCATTAATAAAAAATTAGATGACTAAGAAAAAATGACTAAGAAAATAACAGGGCAGTCTGTACAGACTGCCCACCCATATAGGTTAACTGTTTTAAGATTTATGAACTGCGTTGATTGATATGGCTAAACAAAAGAAGGACTAACCAGAGAAGAATAAAAAAGGAATGAATAATTATGAAAAAAGTATTTTTTTTAATAGGAATATTGCTTTTATGTTTCTCAGGTATGGTATTGGCAGTTGGTAATGAGCTTGAAATAAAGCAAAATGGTTATCAGCAAATTGCCAAGGCTGTGCAAGATGGTACTGATAATGAAGTTTACATTGAGCAGGGTTTGAATGATACTGAATCTAACCAAGCCTATATTTACCAGTATGGTAATGAGAATATAGCTAATATAGGACAATATAATCAGGATAATTACTCTTATATTGAGCAAATTGGTGATAGTAATGATGTTTCTATAGAACAAAAAGGTCAGGCTAATCTTGCAAATATCTTGCAATCTGATTATAGTGGAATATTTTATAATTTTATTTGTTATAACAATGATGCTGCTATAAATCAAAATGGGGATAATAATTGGGCGGGTATAGAACAATTTGGTTATAATAATGAAGCATCTATTACACAAATAAATAATAATAATATAGCAAATATTCTCCAAATAGGTTCTAATAAAAATATCGGTATTTACCAGTATGGAAATGACACTGCTGTAGAAATACAAATGTTTTAATATTTGTTAAAAATTAGTATGAATAGGAATCCTTGAAAATCTAAAGGAGATAATTCAAAGGGAGGCTGAAATGAGTTACATAAAAATAGTTCTTTTTTTGGCCTTGATTTTTATAGCTATATATTCCAGTACTGTTTTATCATATGAGGAAAAAAACAATATTCAGTTCGAGATTACTTTTGATGAGGACGGTAACATTATTATGCAGTATATAGCTAATAATGAAGTTAAATCAATAATATTTCAGGAAGGTCATGATAATACTGTGATCCAATTACTACACGGTATTAATAATGATAGTTTTATATATCAAAGTGGATATTTGAGCAATTTGTTTTTAAGCCAATCTGGTGAGTCCAATCAGACCCATATTTCTCAAAAGGGAAGCAATAATAAAGTAATCGTTAAACAGAAAACAGCTGAGCCTGAAGAAAATGAAGAACAGTAGAATTAATCATTAAATCAAAATTTGTTAATAAAAGATAATCGTGTGTTATTTATTATCCAATAAAAGTTTGGAAAGGAGAGTTAATATGAGAGGGAAAATAAGTATTGTACTGGGAGTTTTATTAGTTTTTACTCTTTGCTTTACCCTTACTTCATTCGCAGAAGAAGTTCTGGAGAAGGAGAGGCTGGAGTTAATCAAGGCTTCACGGGAACTTACAGAGAAACAGAATCAGATTTATTACAACAAAGTTGGTTTGTTTGCGACCAATTTCGGAGCAGAAGACGGTGGGGTTAATCTGGGAGGTAGAGTAGAAATTCCTTTTCCGGAATCACAGAAGGTTAAATTTGTAACTGAAGGTATATATTTGAATGATCAGAAGGAATTTTCAGGATTTCTTTCTTTGAAAGTAGCCCCTCTGCCAGGAAGTATGGTTGCTCCCTATTTAGGAGGCGGAGTTGGAGTTGGCCAGGTAAATTATCAGGTATTTGCTGGTGTTGACATCTGGGAAAGCTTTTTTGCGGAGGCAAAATATATAAATGAAGACGATGATTTTGAAGATGAAGATAGTGATCTTTATCTAGCAACTGGTATTCAATTGAATTTCTAAAAAGGGAGGTTATGTTTAAATGAAAAAAATAATTACATTAGTAATAATCATGATCTTTACTCTAGCTAGCACGGTTACAGCGGCTAATTATACCATGAGCTGGGATTTTGAGGTTTTTAATAACCCTAATGCTACTCAGGTTGCAATAAATGTTGCCCAGACTCAGGATGATCTTACTGAGGAGGAAGAAGATCCCCTTGAACGTTTTAAGGAGGGACTTGAGCGTAGATTATATAGCGCTATTCAGAGAAGAATTGTAGATATGATTACTGGTGATTCGGAAGCATATGGGGAATTTGAAGCAGGAAATTTAGAGGTGAAAGTTGCTGAGGATCCTGATACTGGAGAAGTTATTGTAGATATTTATAATACTGAGACCGGAGAGAGTACAATTATTACTTATGCTCCAGGTGAATATATTCCGTATTAAATTTAATTGTTTGTGATTGAAAATATAATGAGAATTAAATTTAAACAATCAATAAGATTGTTAATTAGGAGGACTTATGGTGGAAAAAGTAATAAAAACTACTGTGATTTTACTTATAGTATTATTGATGGCCACTGGAATAGTGGCTGCCGAAGAGCAGGAAGAAGTTAAGATCGATAAACTGATGGAGGAAATATTGAATTCTTCAGAAGATATATTATCTTCAAAAGCTAATGTTACCTCGGCAACTCAGTTACTAGCTGCCCTACCCGAACCGGCAGAAAAAATCAAAATTGCGGTATATAGTATAACTGATAAAACGGGACAGAGGAAAGACAATATTAACTCTTCTGTTGTGACCCAGGGTGCTACAGACATGATGATTACCGCCCTTTTGAGATCTCGACAGTTTATTGTTCTAGATAGAGTAAATTTTAGTAATTTCATAAATGAGCAAAATTTGCAGGCACAGGATAGGTTTGTTTCGGGAGAAGGGCCGAAAATCGGTAAAATGAGTGGTCCCGATTATATTATGTCAGGTGCTATCACTGAATATCAGGTTGATAAAGATACCGGAGGTATTGGACTAAAGATTGCAGGTAAAGGTGGATCGAAAAAAATTGCTAGGGCTTCGTGTGCTGTTGATCTAAGACTAACTGATACAACTACCGGGGAAGTTGTATGGTCTAAAAGTTTGAAAAAAGAAATTACAGGAGAAAGAGTAGGCCTACAAATCTTTTCCTTTATGGGGGATAATATTGTAGAATTTGAAAGTGGGAAAGGTATGCAGGAAGTAATAAACCTGGTTGTCCGAACCTTATTAGAAGAATCTGTATATATGTTGTATGAAAGTAATCTGTTTTAAAAATAGATTTTGACTATTGATTGTTGTGTTTTGATTGAGCAATTAAGGTTATCTTGGTGAGGTGAGATAACCTTTTTTAGTATACTTTAAATTATTCTTTGTAATTATTTGCCATTTTGTCATTTGAATGTTATAATAAATACAAATGAAACGTTTCTTTCCCGAAAAAGGCTAAATCTTTTGAAAAAGAGAGTATGCAAAGCAAAACATCTAAGGTTAACAGATGGTTAACCATGATGGCCTAGCTGCCGAAGAAGGGAACAGATATAGTCAATAGCTATTCTTTTGAGAAAAAGGACAAGCTTTGATTTTTCCCTCTGGAAAAGGGTAATCCCACCGTGAGGTGGGTGACACAAAGCCACGGGCCTGAATGATATCAGGTGGCCGGGTTACCAAGGAGGAACAAAAAGTGAAAAAAAATTATTTATTGATTTTATTAGTACTTTTGTTTGGATTGATAAGCTTGGGGAATGGACAAATGGTGTTAGCCGAATCATTTGTTCGGGAAGAATTCACAGAGCAGATAGAAGGCTTTTTTACAGAGGAGTCTGCTGAAAACGAAGAAAATAAAATTTATACTTATCAAGATGGTGAAGGAAATATTTCTAATCAATCACAGGCGGGTGCCGATAACAAAGCATTTATCTTTCAAGAAGGTAACAATAATACAGCTACTCAAAAGCAAGAGGGCAGTAATAATTGGTCTGGGATTGAGCAACATGGTAATAGTAATTTTGCCTATGTTGATCAGATAGGGAATAATAATTGGGCTGGTATTTCTCAGCATGGCAATGGAAATTCTGCTGATATTCAACAGGTTGGTTCTGATAACTGGTCCGGTATCTATCAGAGAGGCAATAATAACCAGGCTACAATAATTCAAAATAACTATTAATAATTTTAATTATAAAAACTCTTTGAGTTTAATATGGCAAAAAGATACATTGTATAATCATTAAATCATAGAATGATAAATTAACAAATCCCTCTGATTAATAATCAAAGGGATTTTTTTGTATCTTTTTACTTTAGGAAGGGCTTAACTGAAGTTAAGACCCGGTATAGGAGTAGGGCGGCTTCCACAACTGGAAAGGTAGTACGAAGGAATGTTAGGCCAACTGGAAATGAAGGGATTTGAAATAAGCTCTGATGATAGAGGCTATAAATTATCAGAAATAATTGATCTTAAAAAGGATTATGCCTATCTATATGGAAATAATTAATAAGATAAATTTGTTAAGGTGAGGTGAATGGTTTTGGAACGTGAAATACTCTGGAATGTCTATTTTGATAATACAGTTGCCAATTATTTAATCTCTATTGGTATTATTATATTGGGACATTTTTTAATTAGGATATTCAATAAATTATTATTAAATCGCATTACTAATTTGGTCAAAAAATTATCTAGTTCATTCGGGGCCATGATGGGTAAGATGGTGGCTAAAAAGGTTTATCCCCTCTTATATCTTTTATTATTTTACATAGCTTACAAGAGACTAAGGTTTATTTCTCCTGTTGATAAATACGTAGATATTACATTTATTGTGCTCACTACTTATTATGTATTTTTGCTGATACAGGATTTAGCTATTTATAGTTTAAAAAAATATTGGGAGAAAAAAGAACCAGGTGAAGATGAGCAAAAATTAATTCGCTATACTAATATTTTAATTAAGATTTTCGTCTGGATTATTGCAATGCTCTTTATGTTTGATAATTTAAATATCCAGATAACAGGTCTAATTACTGGTCTTGGTATTGGAGGTATTGCCATTGCCTTTGCGGCACAGGCAATCTTAAATGATGTATTTAATTATTTCACAATATTAATAGATCAGCCATTTGATATAGGAGATTTTATTGTAGTTGGTGAAAATCGAGGTACGATTGAACATATTGGTGTCAAAACAACTAGGATCAGAAGTCTAAGTGGTGAACAACTGGTTATTTCAAATACAGATCTAATGAATTCACGCATTAATAACTATAAACGGATGGAAAAACGCCGTATTAATTTTAGCTTTGGCGTTACCTATCAGACTGGTCTTGATGAGCTCAAGATTATACCAGGTATCATAAAAGATATCATAACTAATCAAGATAAAACAGAGTTTGAGAGGGCTCATTTTAATCAATTTGGTGATTATAGTTTGATTTTCCAAGTAGTTTACTATGTGACAGATATCGATTATGCTGTTTACATGGGAATCCAACAGGAAATAAATTTTCGTCTAAAAGAAGAATTAAATAAACTTGGAGTAGAGTTTGCTTATCCTACACAATCACTCTATTTACATAAAGAAGAATAAAAATTTTAATAATCGTTATAATTAATCCTTAAGTTGGTAATATTAATAAGGAAGATATACCAAAATTAAGGAGTGATAAATATGGACAGATTAAGTGCTTTAGATTGGACTGCTATTTTACTAGTAATTATTGGAGGTTTAAACTGGGGGTTAATTGGATTATTTGATTTTAATCTAGTAGCAGCAATCTTTGGTCCTATGACAACTTTTTCGCGGATAGTTTATAGTCTGGTTGGACTTTCGGCTATCTATCTATCTTTTATATCAACCAGGTTAACTTTGGAATAAGTTGATACTTAGAAAAATATATAAAAGGTAAGAGAAGATCAGTTTGTAATTTATAACTGATCTTCTCTTTTTTCTAAAAAGAGAGGAGATGGTAGAAGGTGTTAATTGGAGCGTTAGAGTTAAAAATATATCTCCCAGCAGCTTTTTCTTTAAAAGATAAGCGCAGTGTAATTAAAAGTTTGCTAGAAAAAACGAAAAATAGATTTAATCTGGCCGCAGCCGAAGTAGGGGAGAATGATCTCTGGAAAAATGCCAGGATAGCAGTAGTTACTGTCAGCAGCAGTCAGCAATTAATTGAAAAACAACTTGATCAGTATCTCCGTTTTGTTGAAGAATTTCCCGGTCTGCAATTATTATCGTATGAAAAGTACTATTATTAGTTATAGCCTGTATTAGCTTGAACCTGGAAATCCTAATCAAGAAGTCAGAGCAATAAGTTAGAGTAAAGAAGCTGCACCCTTATCAATGATTAGGGTAACCTGTGGGTGTGTCTGTAGTAAAGTTGATGGTATTTCAGTACAGACATAATCACTGACAGTTTCCTTGATAGCCCGTGCTTTGTTTTTGCCACTTGCCAACAAAATAATTCTATTTGTTTTTAAGATAGTTGCCATACCAACCGAAATAGCTTTGCGCGGGACATCTTCTTTTTTAGCAAAAAACCGACTATTATCTGCAATTGTTTCTTCAGTCAGCTCAACTAAATTAGTTTTAACATTTAACTTGCTGGCAGGTTCATTAAAACCAATATGTCCATTGGCACCTATGCCTAATACTTGTAGATCGATACCTCCCGAGTGGTCTATTAATTTTTCATAAGCTTGACACTCTTTAAGAATATCTTTCGCATTGCCATCAGGTAAATGTATATTTTCAGGAGCAATATTAACTTCTTTAAAAAAGTTGTGATGCATATAATAGTGATAACTTGCCTTATTTTGAGGGCTTAGACCATAATATTCGTCTAAATTAAAAGTACTAACTTCAGAAAAATCAATTTCATCATGTTTATACATTTCTATTAGTTCTTGATACATGCCAAGAGGAGTACTCCCAGTTGCTAATCCTAGTACAGATTCAGGTTTTAAAGTAACCTGGCTGGCTAGCATGAGCGCAGCCTTTTTACTCATTTCTTGATAATTATTTTCAATAATAATTCGCATTATTTCTCCTCCTTTAAGTTTTTCTTATTAAATTTTAGTTTGAATTTATATTGGTCACTTCGATAATATGCTTGGGTAAATTCTATTAATCTATCAGATTGTGAAAAAGTTTTTTGCTGAATGGCCAACCCTAGCACACTAGTCTTAATTTGCATTTTTTCGGCCAACTTACCTTCAATTAATATCGGTTCAACAGCAGCTTCAGCCTGAAATAATTGAATTTGATATTTGTCCTCCAGTAGTTTAAAAAGAGAATTTCCCGTTAGGTCAGTTTCTTTAAAGTCAGGTAAAAGTTCTGCTGGTAGATAGGTCTGTTCAAGTAAAAAGGGTATATTATCTATCATTCTTAATCTTTCCAGATAATATAAATCATTAACAGGATTGATTGCAAACAACTCTGCCAGTTCATCTGCTTTTTTTACTTTAAAGTTAATTATTTCAGAGGTTGGATTAAGTCCTTTACTTTTCATTTGCTCGGAAAAACTAGCTAAAGGAGAAATAGAGAACTGGTCTGGTAATTCCCTGACAAAAGTACCACGACCCTGTTGACGGATTAAATAATCGCTTTTCACCAGTTCGTTGATAGCTTTATTAATTGTCATGCGACTAACTCCATGGAAAGAAGACAATTCTCTTTCTGCTGGTAATTTTTCTTTGGGAAGGAGATCACCATTTTTTATAAGTCTAATTATTTCTTCTCTGAGCTGGTAATATAAAGGGATTGGGCTATTTTTATTAATTTTTCTCATTTTCAACTTCATAAATTTAGCCTCCTCTTACTATACAACATATGGTCTATACCAATTCTATTATAACTAATTTTTAAAATATATGCAAATGTTTCTAATTTAAATTTACTGATATACGTGCATAGCAAGCAGGAAATTAATAACTTATTACGAATATTTATATAGAAGGAGATGATTATTGTGTCGGCAAAGTATTACTTAGCCCCGTTTATAATCATGATGTTAATAATATTTTCAGCAACTAATCTTTTGGCTGAGGAAATTAATTTGACTGCTAGTGATTTTTCAGTTCAGCCAGCAGAATTAAGCGATAACTCTATGTTGCCATTAGAAAAGATTGCAGATAAGAGTTCATTATCTGTGCATCTGCTTGAAAGTAAAAATTATTTACTTATCTATAATGGCAGATTTCTAAAATTAACCTCTGGCAGCAATAAAATTAGTACAGAAGAAGGTTTAGTAACTTTAACAGAGAAGATTATAGAAATTAATGGTCATCTTTTTGTTCCGAAAGAATTGTTAAATTATCTACCTGGATTGAAGCTAGTAGCTACTCTAGATGATAGTTCTAAAGAACAAGCATTGTCTAGTCAGTTGATCATTGATGACAAAACATTTCCACTCAATGAAAAGGTTCAGGTGGGCTTGGAAATAACTAATCTATCTGAAACAAAAAAAGTTTTTAATTTTAATTCAGGTCAATATTATGATTTTTTTCTTAGAAATGAAGCTGGTAAGATAGTCTACCAATGGGGACAGGATAAATTTTTTGTGCAGGTAATTACAACACTGGAACTACCTGCTGGTGAAAGCAAAGTATTGCAAGAGGAATTAGTCATATCTGATATTCCTGCTGGGGAATATACTTTATATGGGCTTTTAAAAAGCAAAGAAAGATTGATAACTACCCCAGTAAAAGTGAATGTGAAATAGAGACCACCAATAGGAAAGGAGGTTTTACATATGTTAGAAATTGTTGGATTAGTAGTGGTTGTTTGGGCGATTGTTAATTATCTAAATAGTGTTACTCCATAGATTTTTATGATTTAAATAAAAAGAGGGGAGATTTTTCCCCTCATTTTTATTTTTTTTTTGATTCTTTATGTTAGAATATTAGTAAGGGAATGAGTATCTTATGCAGAGCATCTATCGTATTTTGGCTATTGCCAAAAAAGATATCAAAGAGTCTTTTAAAAACAGAACTGCTTTAATGGTGATTTTATTACCTTTAATTGCATCATTAATGTTTAGTCTGGTTAGTAGTAGAGAGCTTGTACAGGAATATGAGCTTGGTATTACTGGTCAGGCAGATGGTGAATTGGCTAGTTTTATTAGTCAACAATATCAGAATATCTATGTAGAGGATTTTAATAATTCACAGTTAGGCAAAAAAGCTCTGCAAGACGGTAATGTTGATGGACTGATTGAGGTTGACGAGCAAGCTGAGCATTTATCGAGAAGATATCGGGTTTTGCTAGATGCGCGTAATACTGTTAGTTTCTTTTTGTTACGTGAAAATGTGAAGATGATCTTATATGATTATCATGGCATAGAAGCGGGTCCAGAATTGAATTTTGTTTCTGTAAGTAATACAGAAGTTAGAAGCTCCCTTTTACCTATCTGGTTAACTGTTACTCTAACCATGATTGGGGTCATGATTGTTTCAGGCTCATTTGCAGAAGAAAAAGACAACAACACAATGGCAGCAATAGTGATGACTCCAGCCCGGCCAGGCGAGTTATTGGCAGGCAAGGCTGTATTGGGTGTTTTTCTATCAGTAATTGCTTCAACATTAATGGGTTTTTTGAATCAGGCATTTACAGGGAGCATAGATCAAATTCTGGCTAATCTAATTTTAGTATTAAGCGGAGGATTTTGTTTTACCATGTTAGGCTTATTGATTGGTTTATTTACAAATACGCAGGCCTCTGCTCGTTCACTTGCTACCATTATTTATTTTCCTATAATTTTTCCTGCTTTGATTGCTGATGTTTCAAATTTTACCAGAAAAATAGCCCGGTTTTTTCCTACTTATTATTTACACGAGGGCTTAAAGCAAAATCTTGTCTATAAGGCCGGTGTCAAAGGTATATTGTTGGAAGCGGGAATTTTGTTTAGTATTGCATTGCTCTTATTTATATTTTTAATTTTCTTTTTACGGAAGGTTGATACTCTTGGTTATGAGAATTAGTAAGTTGATAATTATTAAAACATTATCAATCGGATTATTATTGCTTATTTTTACAGTAGGGGGTGTTGCTGAGACAGTTCCAGAACCAGAAGAATTTACTAGTTCAATTCAATTTGTTAATTATATTTATCATAATTATGCAGACGCTAATTTTGAAGAAGTATATCGCTGGTTGGCACCGGGAATTCAGGCTGTGATTAGTGAAGCTGATTACCTAGAATTTCAGCTAGAGAATAAAGAAAAATATAAGCTGGAATTACAACAGATTAAAGTAAGTGAGAGTATAAAAAAGGATGAGCCAGCCGTAGGTTTAAAAGAATATTTAGTGAGTGATGATTTAGTTTCAATTTATGAGGTGGAAGTTAATTACCAGCTTAACTTTAGACGATTGGGGAAAGATCAGCAAAAAGATATCACTAAAGTAGTTAGTGTATTAGAAAATAAGCCAGGTAGTTATAGACTCCTCTGGGACCCAGAACCTGTATTAAATAAAGGAGCTAATTCATGAGTGAGCGAAATACAGTTGAGATTGTTGACTTAAAAAAACATTATGGAGGACATGCTGCTCTACAGGGAATAAGTTTTTCGGTGAAAAAAGGTGAAGTTTTCGGTTTGTTAGGTCCAAATGGGGCTGGGAAGACGACAACTATCAATATTATAACAGGTCTTATTTCTGCTAGTTCAGGGCAAGTTAAAATATTAGGCAGAGAGATAAATGGTAAATACCCAGCTGGTTTACGTAACCGAATTGGTCTGGTATTTGAAGAGAGTAATCTTTATAAAAGATTATCAGGCAGAGATAACCTTGTTTTTTTTGCTAATCTATATGGTGTTAAAAGAGAGCGGATCGAATATTTACTGACTGAATATAAGTTGCAGGATGCCGCTGGGCGCGCTGTCGGTAAATATTCAAAAGGCATGAAAAAAAGACTGCTCATCTGTCGTGCACTTTTACATAAACCAGAATTATTAATTATGGATGAACCAACAGGTGGCTTAGATCCAATTTCAGCTGATATTATCCGTGCAGCAGTGACTGACTATCAGCAAGCAGGTAAAACAGTTATTTTGAGTACTCATTACCTAGAAGAAGCAGATAGACTTTGTGATCGGGTGGCCTTTGTCAGTGAAGGAAAGATTGCTGGGCTGGACCGACCGGAGAACTTCAAGCGAAAATATCAATTAGATAATAGGGAAGAGATTACTTTACAGGATGTTTTCAGAATAATCAACAGACCAGATTAAAGAGAGGAGAAAATATGGCTGCAAGATTTACTGAAGATTATAAATTTATGATTGATCATTTAGATGCATATCTTTGGCATTTAAATGCACCAGATCAGTTGGGCTTAGTTAATACAAAATTTCAAAAATTTTTAGGAAAAGATGAAGATATTAGTAATGCTAAATTAAAAGATGTAATTCGCACAGAAAAAATTGAAGAGTTAATTGCGGTAAATCAAAAGTTATTTATGCTTGGTGTTAAGAGTGAATATTATTGGCCGTTTATATTAGAAGACGGTTCAGAAAAAATTCTTAGAATTAAAGTAAAACCAAAATTAGATCAGCACGGTGAAGTTGATTATCTGCTCTGTACGGCTGAAGATGTCACAGAAGAACGCCGGTCTGAAAAAACATTAAAAAGAAGTAAGGAAAGATATCAAGCGATCTTTGACCAAGCGCCTTTAGCATTTGTTGTTTCAGACAATATGACTAATATTATTGACTGGAATGAAGCAGCAGAAGAGATGTTTGGTTGGCGCAAAGAAGAAGTTATTGGCAAGAATTTCAATATAATTATTCCTGATTCGATTTATCCGGAAATAGCAAAGATAACAGAAAAGATGTTTCAAGGTCAGTCGGTACATAATATTAATCAAAATCTATGCAAAGATGGTAAGCAGAAAACCGTTGAGTGGAATAATGCGATAATTCAGAATCAGCGCGGTGAAGTGATAGAGATTATCTCGATAGCGCAAGATATAACAGCAAAATTAGAAATACAAGAAGAAATAAAAAAGCAGAGAGAAGAATTAAAATATAGTGAATTACGGACGAAGTTTTTTGCAAATATTTCTCATGAGCTAAAGACACCTTTGAATTTGATTTTATCCACCTTGCAAGTTTTTAAATATTATTTACAGGGAACGCCGGCGTTAAAAGATGAAGAGAAACTCTTTCATTATCATCATTTAATTTTACAAAATACTTTTCGCTTATTGAGATTAGTTAATAATTTAATAGATATTACCTTGATAGATGTTGATACTTTTCAACTTCATTTAAATAATTATGATATTAGCGAAGTATTGACTAAAATTATTGATTCAGTCGATGAGCTTATGGAAGAAAAAAAGAGAGAGTTTGTTTTTAAAAATGAACTTTCCAGTCTAGTTATTGCCTGTGACCCATTTAATCTGGAGAGGATAATTTTAAATTTAATTTCAAATTCTGTCAAGTTTACTAGTGTAGGAGATAAGATAGAGGTTCGGCTCTATCAAGGTGATGGCACAGTTAATATTTCAGTCTATGATAGTGGGATTGGAATTAAAGAAACAGATCAAGAAGTTATTTTTGAACAGTTTCGTCAGATTGATGAGACATTTCGGCGTCAGCAAGAAGGAAGTGGGATCGGACTTGCATTGTCGAAATCTTTGGTAGAACTGCATGGTGGCAGCTTAGAGGTTGAAAGTAAAATAAATGAATATAGCAGATTTACAGTGAAGCTACCTGTACGTAAATTATCGAAAACAGAAATAGACCAAAATAGCAAGTACACTCCTGATAATTTAATAAATAAAGTGGCAATCGAATTCTCTGATATCTATGATTACGATTAGTCACAGTAAAGTCTCCTGAACATATAATGTTAATATCAGTTATTGGAAAGGAGGCTTTTCATTGAGCGAAAATATGCAAGGTCATAATAATAATGGTTCATTTAGAGATGTATTAGAAAGTTTAATTGGCGAATTTCTGGTTATTATTGTTAAATCTGGCCAAGGTGTAACTTGTGGCGGTGCTGGAGCAAGTGAAGCAAATAGTGAGAATAAAACTAATAGCCAGGGCTGGTGGTTAGATTCCTGTTGTGAACACGAAGGAACTCTCTGTCAGGTAGGAAGAGATTATGTTCTATTGATTAATTATGGTGAAAGAGTATTTATTCCAATTGACGCAATTGCAGCAGTAATTGAGGATTAAAAAGTTTGGTGATGCAAGAGAGATAGTTTAAACTATCTCTCTTTTTCAACTTAAAATGAAAGGAGTATTATGTTTGAATTAATTTTGCTTTTATTATGTTGGTATCATCTGCAGGTAAAAAAAGGCCAGCATCTTCCAGATCCAGCACTTACAACAGGTATCTGGAATTTTCTTGCAGAAGGCTGTCAAAAGAATCAATACATAAAAGAGATGGGAATAATTAACCTTGAACAGGGTGGTTTTCTAGCCTGGCAAGGGTTAGATTATATTACAGTCATTTCTGGGCGTAGTAAATATCATATTCCCAAACATAGTTTGCGAGAAAGTGGATATTTTGTCATAGATTAGAGAACTATTGGAGATGAGGCAGGAATCAGGCTTTTCCTGTTGAATTATTATTATATAAACTCCTAGGAACTGAAAGGAGAGATAACTGATGAAAATAGATAATAATGATCTTTCGTCTCGGCTTGATCGTAGTAGAGAAAAAAGTATCAAGAAAAGTGGGAAGGCGGAAAAGCCAGCTGCGAGTTTTCGGAAACAACTTGGCGAGATCAATGAAAAAGAGATCAAAGAACGTTTAGACAAGTTATTAAATATTGTTGATGAACAGGGAAAAAAATTGAAAAAATCACTTGATAAAAAGGACTTGATTGAATATAAAAAACGTGTGAAGGATTTTTTGCGTCTAGTGCAAAAAGAATTTGTGCAGGCCCGACAGTCATATAGTTGGGATGGAGCAGGGAATCTTAAAACATATACCTTAATAGAAGAAGCAGATAAAAATTTAAATGATTTGCATCAACTTTTTATGCAGGAACAATCAGATGTACTAGAGATTGTCAAAAAAATTGATGAAATTAGAGGCTTACTACTAGATATTTATATTTAAAATAAATAGAGATTTGCAAGGAGGATTGCTATGGCGGCCAGGCATAAACTATTAGTTGTTACAATTATTATATTTTGTCTATTTTCCTTATCTCAGCCTGTCCAGGCAGCTGATAATAAATTATACTTTAATGGAAAAGATATTAGTGATGAGGTTGAAACAATTCAGCAAGAGGGAGAATTGTTAATTAAAGCCCGTCAGTTTGCTAAATTAATTAATGCTGAATTAAAATGGCAGCCAGCAATCAAAACCCTCCGCCTAACAGGTAGCAATGGTGAAGTAGTTAAACTAATGGTGGGTAGTCCCTACATACAGATTAGAAAAAATGCAATAAAATCTAAGACTGGCCTAGTTCTAAATGAAGGCCATACTTTTTTACCACTGGCTGGAGTCATTGAAGCTTTTGGTTATTTAATTGAATTCAATCGGGAAGAAAAAGAAGTATATGTATTTAAACCTGAAACAGTAATTAAGGAGATTTGTTGGTCTGAAGATGGCAATAGTCTGGAAGTTATTGTTGATGAGTTGCCACCCTATCGTATTGTAAAAACAGATAATCCCAATAAAATAATTTTAGAGATTGATAAAGCCCGGGTTGCAAATGAGTTTACGGATAATGTTTCAAATAATAATTTTTATCTTCAAGTGAAAAATATTGCAGATAGTGCATTACTTCGATTAATCATAACCAGTAAATACCCAATTCCATTTAATAGAGATGGTGGTATAAGTGAAGAAGAAGATCGGCTGGTACTTTCCTTTTTGCCGCAGATTACAAATATTGCCTGGACTAAAAATGATATGTTAATGATTGAAGCAAATGGAAATATTAATAAACCAGAGGTGCTTTATCTGGAAGACCCCCGGCGGATGGTTATAGATATACCTTCGTTAATGTTTAATGAACTGGATATTAATCTGCCTGATAATGAGTGGGTAAAAGATATACGGGTCTCTCAGTTTAAATATGATCCAGTTACTTTACGGATTGTTCTGGAAATGAAAAATAATGATATATTACAAGAAATTCCACGTGAAGCTGGGGATATGATTGCCTTTAAACCTGCTAAAGAAACAGTTGTAGATAATCTGCAATATAAAAATGGTCAAATTAGATTTGATTCGACGGCAGAACTCGTGCCAGATTTATTCTTGCTAGAGGATCCAGCGCGTCTTGTTATTAATCTTTTTAACGCAGAGAGAGGGGCCAGTTTTCTGGAAGAGATAGAACTGGACAAGCAATTAGTTAGAAAAATTCGCACCGCTCGTTTTGATGAACAGACGATTCGGATTGTAGCTGATCTGGCAGAAATGACAGGTTATGGTTGGCGGGAAGAAAAAATAGAGCAAGGTTATCGTTATCTAATCGAACTAAAAAATAAATTCTCTGCCATAAATCTGGTGGAAAGTCCTGATTATCAAGATATTAATATTCTGCTGACAGGTGGAGTAGATTATGAGATTAAGAAATTTTCCTATCCCCACCGGATAGTTGTTGATATTGAAGGGGCAGTTGATAATACTGAAAACTTAGTTTTACCTGAACCTAAAGGTTTGATTCAAGATATTCGCACAAGTCGTTATGAATTAGAAGGTAAGGAACTGGTTAGACTTGTTTTTGAGTTAAAAGAATTTAATGGTTATGAAGTTAAGACTGATCCTGCTACAAAAAAAATTAATATCCACTTGCCAAAAGAAGAAAAAATTGCACTACCTAAACAAGGTGATATCATTGTTATTGATGCAGGACATGGTGGTTTTGATCCAGGTGCGATCGGCCAAAATGGTTTAGAAGAAAAGGATGTAAATTTGGAAGTAGCTCTGCGAGTGGCTCAAAAATTAAAAGAAGCGGGACAAAAGGTAGTCTTGACACGTAGCAGCGATAAATTTATTTCGCTTAAACAAAGAGTTAGGCTTGCCAATAGTCTGCCCGCAAAATTATTTATTAGTATTCATGCTAATTCATTTAATAATAACATATCTTCTGGTACTGAAACATATTATAGTGATACGAACACAAATGCTGCTGCAAGTAAGAAGATTGCCCAACTTATCCAAGAGGAAATGACTGAAAAAGTTAAGCTTGCTGACCGGGGAATTAAGGAAGAAAGCTTTTATGTGGTGAAATATACACGGATGCCAGCTGCTTTATTAGAAATTGCTTTTATCTCTAATCCACATGAGGAAGTCTTGCTTGGCCAGTCAACTTTCCAGGAAAAAGTTGCAGCTGCAGTTAATGAAGCTATTTTGCGGTATTTGCAACTGGAGGTGGCGGAGTAATGAAAAATAGAAAGTATGTATATCTGCTGTTAATCATAGCCGTAATTTTACTATTAGTAGGTTTATATCAGATTAGGCAAAATAATCAACTAGTAGAAAGCAAATTATACTTTGCAACACCTGATGCTATGTATCTTGTGCCTGAAAATAGGTTAGTCGAAAAGGATCAACTATATTTAAATACAATAAAAGAATTGTTAGTTGGTCCAGAAAATAGTGAACTAAGGAAAACTGTGCCAGATGGAGTTGTGGTAAATAGTGTTAGTTTAGATGGAAAATTAGCCACTGTTGACTTTAATGAAGCATTGATCGAAAAACATTGGGGAGGAAGTTCGGGAGAATTAATTACCATTTTTTCTATTGTAAACACCTTAACTCAGTTTTCAGAGATAGAAGAAGTAAAAATCACTATTGCTGGTGAGACAAGAGAGACATTAGCTGGTCATATGGGACTAGATGATAGTTTTGAATTTAATCAAGAAATAGTAAAATAGTAACGTAAAAAGCTCGTCTGTTTATACAGGCGATTTTTTTATATAAATAACTTGCAGAACAAAGGATAATTAACTATAATAATAGTCAGTCGGATTGAGGTTACTTGAGCTCAAATTAATCTTATAGTCAGGAGTGACAGCTTGATGGTTAATCATAATGGGCCAATAGGTTTACTGGATTCGGGCGTAGGTGGGTTGACAGTGGCCCGGGAAATTTTTAATTATCTACCTGAAGAAGAGATAGTATATTATGGTGATACATTACATCTACCGTATGGACCTAGGCTTTTATCAGAAGTAAGAGAATTTGTGATAAATATTATTGATTATTTTATAATTGAAAAAAAGGTTAAAGCAGTAGTGCTTGCCTGTAATACAGCGACTTCAGCCGCCTTAAAAATGGTTCAAAAACGGTATCAGATTCCAATTTTCGGGATGATTGATGCTGCAACGAGACGGGCCAGACAGATTACAAAAAACAAAAAGATTGGTGTAATAGGTACAGAAGGAACAATTAATAGTCAGGCTTATCAGCGTTCCTTGATGGCAGATGACCATTCGCTAGAAGTCTTCTCAGCAGCCTGTCCTGAGTTTGTAGAATTGGTGGAAGCTGGTAAATTCACGGGGCAGGAAGTAGAAAACTATGCACATAAATATCTAGATGGATTGATTGATGTGGAAGTTGATGTTTTAATCTTAGGCTGTACCCATTTTCCTTATCTGATTCCAGTCCTGCAGAAAGTTATGGGAGAACAGGTGCAACTAGTTAATCCAGCCGTAGAGATGGCAAGGGAAGTAAGGTCAACTTTAGAAGAAAGAAAAATGCTTAAAAAAGCTAAAAATCAACAGAATAAAATAAGTGGCCAGCAGTTTTTAGTCAGTGATATTAGTCGCATCTCGCAACAATTTTTAGAAGAAGGTAGTAAGTTTTTAGGATTGCCTAATCTTGAATTCAAGGAAAAAAATATTTTTGTTTAACAGGAGGAATTAAATTGACTCAACAAGCTACAGTAGTATTAGGTGTAATTGGCGCAGATGTGCATGCAGTTGGCAATCAAATTTTAGCACATGCTTTAGAAGAGGCGGCAATAAAAGTTGTAAATATTGGGGTAATGGCATCACAGAAAGAGTTTATAGAAGCCGCTTTAGAGACTGGTGCTGATGCAATCTGGGTTTCATCTCTTTATGGTCATGGGGAGATGGACTGCCGTGGACTAAGAGATAAAGCTGTTGAGGCTGGCATTGGCGATGTAATGATGTATATAGGTGGGAATTTAGTTATTGGTAAACAGGAATGGTCGAAAGTGGAGGATCTTTTCTTAAAGATGGGTTTTAACAGAGCTTATCCCCCAGGAACAATGCCAGAGGAAGCAATCAGTGATCTGAAAGAAGACCTAGCGCTCAGAGGTGTTTAAGCGGTGAGTCGCGCACTTTTAATCGATATTGGTAGTACTTATACAAAAGCACGTTTGTTTGATCTTAATAATCTGACCCTGCTTGCAAGTGGTAGGGCTTTTACAACTATTGAAACAGATGTTTCTACAGGTCTGAGTAAAGCTTTGGCCCAGTTGCCAGATTGGGAAACTGCAGATTATAAACTGGCCTGTAGTAGTGCAGCTGGAGGCTTGAAAATTATTGCAATTGGACTGGTTCCTGCCCTGACAGCAGAAGCAGCCAGGCGAGCCGCTCTGGGAGCTGGGAGTAAGGTGCTGGCAACTTATAGTTATCAGTTAACCGGGGAAGATATAAATAATATTATAAAAGAGCAGCCAGATATTATATTACTAGCAGGCGGAACAGATGGTGGTAATCAGGAAGTGATTTTGCATAATGCCAGATTAATTGCTGCCAGTAATTTAAAACAACCAATTCTAGTTGCAGGAAATAGGAATGCTCAGGCAAAAGTAGCAAATATGTTGACAGAGGCTGGTAAAGAAATCTATTTAACCGAGAATGTTATGCCACGTCTGGAAGAATTAAATATTAAACCTGCCCGAGAGCAGATTAGAGAAATATTTTTAGAAAAGATCATCAAGGCAAAAGGCTTAGATCGGGTCAATCAGTTGATTGATGGTGTAATTATGCCAACGCCAGCCGCTGTTTTAGAAGCAGCAGCTTTACTGGCAGATGGCACAGAAGATGAGCCAGGTCTGGGAGAGTTGCTGGTGGTTGATATTGGAGGTGCCACGACTGATCTGCATTCAATTGCTACCGGAAATCCTACAGATGGAGCAGTCAACTGGCAGGGTTTAGAAGAACCATATCAGAAGAGAACAGTTGAAGGAGATCTAGGTATGCGTTATAGTGCCCCTTCTCTCGTCCAGGTAGTTGGTGAGAAGAAATTAAAGCGTTATTACCAAGAGTATTTTTCAGAACCATTAGATGATTTTGCTTTAGAAGAGTATCTGGCCAAATTACATAATCAGCCAGCTTATCTGGCCCAGACAGCAGAGGAGATAAATATTGATAGTCTGCTTGGTAGATTGGCGGCCAGGTTAGCTACGCAAAGGCATGTCGGTCAACTAAAAACAACCTATACGCCGATGGGGGCTGTTAAAAGTCAAACAGGTAAAGATCTAACTAAGCTCAAAACAGTGATTGGCACTGGTGGGGTAATTGTAAATCACGAACAGCCAGATTTTATATTAGCTGGGACAAGTTATCAGGATTTAGAAAGACCAGAATTATTAGCACCACTTGCAGCTGAATATTATCTTGATCAAAAATATTTACTTGCTGCAACAGGCCTACTGGCAGGAGTTGCTCCTGACAAGGCACTGGCTTTACTGAAAAAATATTTATTGAAATTATAAATTGATAGTTTATTCATTTAGGGAGGCTTAACTGTGAAAGAAGTTATTAATCAACGTATTGCGGAAAAGGATTTTCTAGCGGCACGGGAAGAAGTACTTAAGGGTTGGCCAACAGGGGAAGATGTTGATCTCAAAGAAGCTTTTAAATATCATCAAGCAATGGATGAAAAAAAGCGGATGGTACCGGTCATTACTCAGGCTGATCGTCAGGGTAAAACCCTCATTCAGCCACGCGCTGGAGTAGCTTTGCCAGAAGAACATATTTCACTTTTGCAATTTTTATTGGAAGAAGGAGAAGCAGATCTGCTTCCAACCACAATTGATAGCTATACCAGACAGAATCAATACCGTGAAGCAGAAAATGGTATTAAAGAAAGTCGGGAGATGGGCAGATCAATGCTCAATGGCTTTCCAGCTGTTAATCATGGAGTTGGTATCTGTCGGGGTGTGATTGAGGCTATTCCTGCTCCTGTTCAGGTGCGCCATGGTACTCCAGATGCCAGACTTCTGGCTGAAATTACACTGGCAGGTGGATTTACAGATTTTGAAGGAGGTGGGTTATCCTATAACTTGCCTTATGCAAAAAGAGTTGATCCAGCTGATACAATTTCTCATTGGCAATACGTAGATCGTCTGATTGGTTATTATCAGGAACAGGGGATTAATATCAATCGTGAACCCTTTGGTCCTCTTACAGGAACATTAGTCCCACCATCTATTTCACATAGTGTCGGGATCTTAGAGGCATTACTGGCTGCTGAACAGGGCGTAAAATATTTAAGCCTTGGTTATGGCCAGAATGGCAATTTGATTCAGGATGTAGCCGCTCTGCAGACATTGCGCGATCTTTCTAAAAGATATCTGGCAGAGGCAGGTCATGCAGATGTCCAGGTTACAACAGTTTTTCACCAATGGATGGGTGGTTTTCCTCAAGATGAAGCAAAGGCTTATGCAGTAATAAGCTGGGGGTCTGCTGCAGCCGCTCTCGGTCGAGCGACAAAAGTGATTGTTAAGACACCGCATGAGGCAATGGGGATTCCTACTAGAGAGGCAAACGCTGCTGGCTTAAAAACTACCAAGCAGATTGTGAATATGTTGCAGGATCAAGGAATTGAACAGACAAAGCGTCTTGATATAGAAAAAGAAATGATCAGTAAAGAAGTAGATCAGATTCTGGCCCGAGTGCTAGAAATAGGAGATGGTGACTGGGCTAGAGGAGCAGTACGTGCTTTTGAAGCAGGTATTCTTGATATCCCATTTGCGCCCAGTCGGTATAATTCTGGTAAGATTATGCCAGCACGGGATAACCATGGGGCAGTCAGGTTTCTAAATACAGGCAAACTTCCTTTTGGCAAAGAAGTACAAGCATTTCACGAAAAAAAATTAGATGAACGAGCTCAATTTGAGGAACGTGATGTTAGTTTTCAGATGGTAATTGATGATATTTATGCAATCGGTAAAGGAATGTTAATTGGGAGA
Organism: Halanaerobiales bacterium; assembly: GCA_016278485.1. Taxonomy (GTDB): domain Bacteria; phylum Bacillota; class Halanaerobiia; order Halanaerobiales; family Halanaerobiaceae; genus JADQBT01. Next base: position 33,151 of record JADQBT010000013.1, on the reverse strand, counting down.
CCACGCGACTAATTGTGAGGTGGATAAATTGCTAACAATAGAAAATGTAGTTGCTTCAGCCGGCTTGACAGGTTTTTATTTTGATGATCAACTTGCGATTAAAAATGGAGCGAGTGAAGATGGATTTTCCTATCAAGGTAATCCAGCGACAGAAGGTTTTTCAAATGTGCGTCAGGCAGGTGAATCAATCTCAGTAATGATTATACTCTCCGATGGTCAGGTAGCTAAAGGAGACTGTGCTGCTGTACAATATTCAGGTACTGGCGGTAGGGATCCTCTTTTTTTGGCCGGAGATTTTATTAAAGTAATTGAAAATGAACTTGCCGATCTGTTAATAGGAGAAGAGTTAGACAGTTTTCGTCGCTTAGCAGTGTTAATAGATGATTATCAACGTCAGGGAAAAAGACTGCATACAGCAATTCGCTATGGGATGACCCAGGCTCTGCTCGATGCAGTTGCTAAGACCAAAAATATAACAAGAACAGAAGTGGTCTTAGCAGAGTATAATCTAAAACCAGAGCTGAAAGCTTTGCCAATTTTTGCTCAGACTGGTGATGACCGCTACCTAAATGTTGATAAAATAATTATTAAAAAAGCAGATGTACTGCCACATGGATTGATTAATAATGTAGCAGCTAAGTTAGGTGCAAAAGGTGAGAAACTGCAACAATATGTAGCCTGGCTTAAGGGCAGAGTAGAGACTATTGGGGGAGATAATTATCAACCAGTCTTTCATCTTGATGTTTATGGCACAATTGGTCAGGCTTTTGCAGATGACATTGCTGCGATGGCTGATTATCTAGTTGAATTGGGTCAAGAAGCGGCTCCATATGGTCTCCGCATTGAAGGACCGATGGATGCTGGTAATCGAGCTGATCAGATTGCTCAGATGGCAGAATTGCGTAAACAATTAAAGCAGCGTGGCTCTCAGGTGGAGTTAGTGGCAGATGAGTGGTGTAATACCTTTGCTGATATTAAAGCTTTTGTAGATGCTGAGGCGGCAGATATGGTACAGATTAAGACACCTGATCTGGGTGGTATCAATAATACAATTGAAGCAGTTCTTTATTGTAAAGAACATGGAGTAGGTGCCTATCAGGGTGGAACCTGTAATGAAACTGACCTCTCGGCACGGATCAGTACAGATATTGCTCTGGCAACCAGACCAGATCAAATCCTGGCAAAACCAGGGATGGGTGTTGATGAAGGTATGATGATTGTTTTTAATGAAATGCAACGGGTGCTCAGGTTAATGGCGACACGTAAAGAGATAACTCAGGCAAAACAGGAATCAGAGGTGTAAATAAATGCGAGAAATCAAAATTTTATCACCAACAGCAATATTAGGTTATGGTTTTCCCGAAGAATCTTTTGCAAAAGGATTAGCTAAAAAGCCAGATGCTATTGCAGTAGATGCTGGCTCAACAGATCCCGGGCCATATTACCTGGGAGCAGGAATTTCTTTTACAGATAAAGAGGCAGTCAAACGCGATCTAAAGATCATGATAAAAGCTGGCAAGGAGCATAATATTCCTGTACTAGTAGGCACAGCAGGCGGCTCAGGCGCTAATAGCCATTTAGATTGGACAGTTGAAATTGTGCGAGAGATTGCCGCTGAAACAGGTCTTATTTTGCAGACAGTAGTTATCCAAGCAGAACTTGCTAAAGCTGAAGTTGAAGAAAAGTTTAATCAGGGTAAGTTAAAACCATTAGCTCCGGCTGAAGAATTAACTAAAGATCAGTTGTCAGATACAACAAATATTGTAGCACAGATGGGTGTTGAGCCTATTATCAAAGCTCTGGAAGAAGAACCTGATTTAATTCTAGCTGGTCGGGCTTATGATCCGGTTGTATTTGCTGCACCGGCTATTAAAGCTGGTCTACCAGCAGGATTGGCGCTACATATGGGTAAAATATTAGAATGTGCAAGTATTGCTGCTGATCCAGGCAGTGGTAGTGATTGTATGTTTGGCACTTTGCGTGATGATCATTTTATCTTAGAGCCTTTAAATAATAAAAGGCGCTGTACGGTGACATCAGTTGCGGCCCATACTCTCTATGAAAAGGCCGATCCTTATCATCTGCATGGCCCAGGTGGGGTTATTAATTTGACTAATAGTGCATTTGAGGAGTTGGATGAACGCCGGGTTAAAGTTAGCGGCAGTAAATTTGTAGCAGATGAAATTTATACACTTAAATTAGAAGGTGCCAGAAGAGTAGGTTATCGTACTATTTCCATTGCTGGTACCCGTGATGCAATTATGATCGATCAGATTGATGAAATTATAGATGAAGTACGCAAGATGGTTAATGATAATTTTACTGAACTAAATGACGACTCTTATCAACTGCTTTTTAGAATATATGGTAAAGATGGTGTGATGGGTGCCTTAGAACCTGTGCAAGAAGTAACGTCTCATGAGTTAGGGATAATAATTGAGGTAGTGGCTGATACACAGCAGTTGGCAAATACTATCTGTAGTTTTGCCCGTTCCTCAATGCTCCATTATGGTTATCCAGGCCGGGTGGCAACAGCAGGAAATCTTGCTTTTCCTTATTCTCCATCAGATTTTAAAGCAGGCGAGGTCTATGAATTTAGCTTACATCATCTCCTGGAAGTTGATGATCCAGTTGCATATTTTCCTATGCAAATAGTCAATATCGGTGCTAAAAGGAGTGATGATTAATGGCTTCAATCAGAGAATATGTTGATGTGATTAGGAGTAAAAATGCTGGCCCATATGCAATTACTTTTGATCTGATCTTTAAAGATGAAGCAGCTTATCGCAAGGTAAAAGAGGCTGATTTAATTAATAAAAAGATGATTACTAAACTTTATGGAATTAAAGCAGAGGATGTTATTTCTGTGATAGATTTTAAACCTGCCCATGCGATTAAATTTACAATTCGCCGACCTTTATCTGCAGGTGCTGTTGGGGAAAGAGATGTTTATGGAGCCCAGCAACATGCACCACTTCTTACTTTAGAGCTTTGAGCTAATATTGACTAGTAGGCTTAAATAAGATAAGATTAAATTACTAAATAATAGCAATTTGTAACTTAAAGGAGCTGACTATGTTAGCAGAAAGTTTTGCCCATTCGGTATATTATGCACCTCGTGGTAAGGATAGATTAATAGTACTTGGGAATAATATTTCACAGAAATATCTTAATGCAAGTGATAAGCTGGTCGGGATGGTGGGTGATGCTGGTGCTGGTAAATCACTTCTGATTAAAGGTATGTTTCCTGGCTTAATTTTGACAAATGATGATCAAGGGATTAATGTTCGGCCTCTACCTGTTTTAAGTGAATATGAAGAAGAGGAATTTATTGGTCATACTTATCATGTTGATATCAGATTTGAAACTGCCTTTAGCCAGCCCTGGGAGTTAGCGCGAGCGATTGAAAAGGCTGTACTTAAAGGAAAAAGAGTAGTAGTAGAACACTTTGATCTGATTGCCTCTTATTTAAAAATAACACCAGATATGTTAATTGGCATTGGAGAAGAAGTGATTGTGACTCGGCCCGGTGTTTTTGGCCCCAAACCGAGTGAGATTAAAAAAATTGTTTATAAGTCTATTACTGCTCGGCGCATGGCCCATACTGCAGAAGATCTGACAGCAATGGCTATTGAAAAAAGGGGATATATGCGCCCACCTTTACATAGTGATGTTAAGAGTGGTTTTGTCTTGCAGTTTGATGAAAAACCAGATTTTTCTATCAAAGAAATAGAAGAAGAAGTAAAAGCCATGATTGAAAATAGTATGAAAGTAAGTTATGTTGATGATGAACATATTCAGATTGGGGATCAAAAATATTTATGTACTGGCCCACGGATTCATATGAAAAGAACTGAGCTGGTGAAAGGTTTTCATTTATTAGATGATTATCGAGTTGACCCAAGGACTGGGTTTTATTTACTAGCAGGTCAGGTCGGGGAAGAACGAAGCCAGTTCCAATTAACAAAACTTTAAAGAATAAATCGAGGGGGATTTTAGTGTTAGAAAATAGAGTTGATGGTAGAGATTTTGATCAATTACGGGAAGTTAAATTTACAAGAAATTATACTAAATATGCGGCAGGATCAGTTTTAGTTGAAACAGGAGACACAATGGTTATTTGTACAGCTTCAGTAGAAGATGGGGTTCCCTATTTCTTGCGAGGGAAAAATCAGGGTTGGTTAACAGCAGAATATTCACTTTTACCTGGTTCAACCCAATCACGCTCCACTAGAGAAGCGGCCAGAAGAAAATTAAGTGGTAGAACACAGGAAATACAGAGACTAATTGGGCGTAGTTTACGGTCAATTATTGATCTTTCTAAGATTGGCGAGAGGACGGTCTGGATAGATTGTGATGTAATTCAGGCTGATGGTGGCACTAGAACTGCTTCTGTTACTGGAGCTTATGTAGCTTTAGTAGATGCAGTAAATCAGTTGTTAGATGAAGAAAAAATTGACGAAAGTCCACTCAGTGATTATATGGCAGCAACCAGTGTTGGCATTGTTGACGGCAGACCACTTCTTGATCTGCAATATGTGGAAGATTTTGCGGCTCAAGTAGATATGAATGTAGTGATGACTGGAGCTGGCAAGATTATTGAAGTTCAGGGTACAGCAGAAGAGGAACCTTTTACTCGACAAGAGCTTGATAAGTTGATGGCCTTGGCAGAAAAAGGTATTGGTGAACTGATTGTAGCCCAACAAAAGAGTCTGGACCAAGCTTAATGTGTGAAAAGATAATTGTGGCCAGTTCCAATCAAGGTAAGATTAGGGAGATTAAACAATTTTTTGCTGATCTTCCGTTGGAAATTATGGGCCCACCTCAAGCTGAAAATTTAAGTGAAGTAATTGAAGATGGAGCTACTTTTGCTGAAAATGCCCTAAAGAAGGCCAGAACACGTGCTCAGGAGCTAAATGAAATAATTATGGCTGATGATTCAGGCTTAGTCGTAGATTATTTAAATGGAGCACCAGGCATCTATTCTGCTCGTTATGCTGGAAGTAATGCTACTGACCAGGAAAACTATCAAAAGCTTCTAAAGAAGCTAGAAGATGTTCCCACTGAGGAAAAGACTGCTGCCTTTGTTTCTGTAATTGCCGTAGTTGACCCTTTTTCAGAAGAAGAATTAACTGTGCAGGGAATTTGTCCAGGTATGATTATTGATCAACCACGTGGCAATAATGGTTTTGGTTATGATCCAGTCTTTTTTTTACCAGAGAAAAATAAAACAATGGCTGAATTAAGTGCAGATGAAAAGAATCAGATTAGTCATCGCGCAAAGGCACTAGAAAAGTTGAAGGGAATATTATTGGGGAGATATAGCGAGTAAATGATAGTATAGTCTTTATAAAATGTACTCAACGTCCATAATTGCTTTAAACGTATTTTGACCTTATGCGTAATTTTGTATACAATAGTAATTGTCGTTGACGGAGCGTGGCGCAGTTTGGTAGCGCACCTGTTTTGGGAACAGGGGGTCGAAGGTTCAAATCCTTTCGCTCCGACCATTTTTTTATTTATATTTTTTTAACTAGATAGTTGTATAATACAATTAAAACAATAATGGTAATATAGCATATAAAATAGCAGAGGCTACTGCAGCATATAAAGCAGGCTTCAATTTATATCTTGCGTATTCTAATGTTGGTAATTCTAGAATCTTTGTAATTAAGATAGTTGTGCCGCTGATGGGAGAAGAGAATGCACCAAAGGTTCCACCTGCAAAGACAGCTCCTATCACTAGCGGGAGCTCTATCTGACTGGCATAGGCTAAAGATATTCCTAGAGGCATTAGGATACCCCAGGATCCCCAACTGGAACCAAGCAGATAGGATAATAGTGCACCAATTACAAATAGGCCAGGCGTTATTAAGAGACCTGGTATCCAATCAGCTATTTTCATTATGAAATCAGATAACCCCAAATCTTCAGTTACTGCAGCTAGAGCCCAGACTATGGTGAGTAAAAGTATTACTTTCATTAATTCATTTCCACCGATAATAAAATGACTGGTTATTTTTTGGAATGAGATTTTTTGAAACAAGAAAAATATTATTGTTAAAAATATAGTTATCATAATGGCGATAACCATTGCTAATAATACTTCTGCTTTCAGAAAAGATTCCAGGATAGATCGTCCTTTTTGGTAACCATTTAGCCAGGTAATGAAAAAAGTTAAGCCAAAAAGTAAAAATAGCGGCAACAAGAGATTAAGGGGTTTTGCAGGTAAGTCTTTGGCAACAACTGGATGACAATCATGCCAGTCTTTTTCACGTGTTTCCTGCAGGCCGCTTTTGGTTTTATGATTATTCTCAAGAGCTTCTTTTTGTTGCTGGTGGAAAAAACTTAAATAGATACCAAGTAAGATCATTAAGATCGCAAAAAAGTTATAGGGAATACTTTTAATAAATAAAAGATAGGCATCCTGCTCAATTCCGTTATTGGCTAATCCTATTCTAATAAGTGATGTCATATATCCAACAAATGCTGTAGCAATAGGCATAATGACAATAATTGGAGTCGAGGTCGTCTCAATCATAAAAGCTAACTCTCTTGCTGGCATGTTTAATCTTTCTAATAGTGCTTTCATAATTGGTGTGACAGTAACAACGCGGAAAGTTGGGGCAGTAAAAGTGCCAATTGTTGAAAACCAGGTCAAAATCATTGCTTCCTTTTTATTTTTTATTTTCTCAGATACTGCTTCAGCGAAACCTTTAATTCCTCCCGCAACTTTAATTATTTCAATGAGTCCTGAAAATAAATATAAGAAAAGAACGATAAGTATGTTATTTTCTTTTGCTAAATTATTGCTAATATAAAAGATGCTTTTTTCTAGTCCTCCCAGTAGGGAAGGTTCCATGAGATAGGAACCAACTATTAAGCCTAAGACCAAACCAGGTATCACCTGTTTTGTCCAGATCACAATGGGGATAACTACCAAGAGGGGGATAAGGGAGAGCCAATTATAATCCATATATACCACCTTTGCTCAGAACTTTTATTTAGTATTTGGCTGATGGTATATTAATATTCGCTAAGATAGCGCTCTCCTGAATCGGGTGCAATAGCTAAAATTGATTCTAAATCGGGATATTTTTTTGCCAGTTGCAGTGCAGCCCAGATAGCTGCTCCGGAAGATAGTCCTAGTAACAATCCTTCCGCAACTGCCAATTTTCTTGTCGTATTGATGACATCTTCATCAGTTGCATGTAAGATTTCAGCAAAAATATCTGTATCTAAAATAGTGGGAATAAAGCCTGGGCCAGTACCTGGAATAGAGTGAGTTCCAGGTTTCCCCCCAGCAAGAACAGGTGAATTTTTAGATTCAACTGTATATATTTTTAAATCAGGCAGTTCCTTTAGTAATGCTTTTCCAGTTCCTGTAATAGTTCCACCTGTACCAGCACAGGCAACAAAAGCATCAAGTTGACCATCTAGCTGGCTAATTATCTCAAGAGCGGTTGTTTTGCGATGGGCAGCCGGATTGGCAGGATTTGTGAACTGGTTGGGGATGAATGAACCTGTAATCTGGTCTGCCAGCTCTTTAGTTTTAATAATTGCCCCCTGCATTAGTTTTTCAGCAGGGGTTAAGACTACTTTAGCTCCATAAGCTTTTAAGATATTAATTCTTTCATGGGAAGCGCTGTCAGGCATGACAATAATACATTTATATCCACGTGCAGCCGCTAGCATAGCTAATCCAATTCCGGTGTTACCACTGCTAGGCTCAATGATTGTAGCGCCTTTTTTTAAAATATTGTTATTTTCTGCTTCTAAAATCATATTTAAAGCAGCTCGGTCTTTCACACTACGGCTTGGATTGAAATATTCTAGTTTAACATAAATGTTAGCCGTTACATTTCTAGCTAGCTGATTTAATTTGATAATAGGGGTAGCACCGACAAGTTCACTTACATTATTGTAGATTTTCATTTAGATTAACCTCATCCAAAAGAGAAGTATCAATGAATCCTGTTAGGTCTGAATCTCCTTTTATAAAACCGAGTTCTGTTGAGAGATCAGCTAGTTCCTGGACAACTTCTTTGTCTAATTCTGAGGTCATATTTGTTCTAGTTAAAGAGCGTTCGATGACTTCGATAGGAAGTTTTTGGCTTGTGATATCTTCAATTCCCTTTTGAATGATCTGAGCTGATCTGGCTGAATTATTTTTTATATAATTAATTGCTTGTTGATTAGCTAGTAAAACAGATTTGACAAGGGCTGGATTTTCCTGCAAAAATTTATTATTTGTCACGACAATGGTTGCGGGGAGTTTACCGTCCCAGGGTACCTGATTCCAGTCAACAACAACCTTAGCGTTTAGCTGATCTTCCATGCGAGCTGCCCAGGGTTCAGAGACCATGGCTGCATCAAGTTGTCCTGTAGCAAAAAGTCCGACCATAGTGGCTGGTTTCTGACCGCGATGATCGATATTCCCACCTTGTCTTTTAGTAGCTAATCCGTTTTCTCTAATTAGTTGACGGAATAATAAATCATGAGTACAACCTAGGGCTGCGGTGGCAACTACTTTACCTTCTAAGTCTTCTGGTGAGTTATAGCTTAAGTCTTTGCTAGTGACAAGGACAGTGCCGCCTGTACTGGCACTAGCTAGAGCTGTTACTTTAGCTCCTTGGAGAAAACGGTTAATGGCTGGCCCTGGTCCAACATAACCAATATCAATTTGTCTGGTGCTAAGTGCATTCATAAAGAGTGATCCATTGGGAAAAATTCTTGTTTTGATAGTAATATCTCCCAGTTGATCTTGAAATATATTTTCTTCAATGCCAACAATAGCCGGAGCATGTGTGATGTTAGGAAAATAGCCAATTGTAATCTCTTCTGTTTCCTTTGCCAATGCATTTTGTCCTGTAAGAGTGATCGTAAAGATTAATAGTAATATAATTATAATTTTATTAGTATTTTTCATAATTAAGATCTCCTTTTAATTTATTATTAAGTATTTAGTCCCCATCTAGTTAAAACTTTGTTTTCTATTTTTTTGAAAATGTAATTATCTGTTAAATAACCAATAGATCCGATTAAAATAATAATTGAAATAACAAGACTCATATTTCCCATATCTCGACCCCACATTAATAGTTGACCAAGACCACTGCCTGAACCAATTAATTCTCCAGCCATTAAAGCCCGCCAGGAGAAGGCCCAGGAAAGCCTCATACCTGTAATTAAATGGGGAACAGCTGCTGGAATAATCACTTTCCAGAACAACTGAATTTTGTTTACTCCCATTGTTTTAGCAGCTTGCATAAATACAGGTTGGACATTTTTAATGCCTGTCCTTGTATTAATTACCATATTCCAGGTTCCCCCCAGAACCACAACAAAGATGATTGCAGCTTCACCAAGAGAAAACCAGAGTAAAGCGAGAGGTAACCAGACAATACTGGGGATGCTTTGCAGAGCTAAAATAAATGGACCTACTGTTTCATCGATCATTTCATTACTGGCAATAATTAAGCCAAACAGAACACCAAAAATGATAGAGATAAAAAAACCAATTAATAGTCTTTTAAAACTAATTATAATAGCGTTGACAAATGTACCGTCTTTAAAACCTTCCAGAAGAGTTTGAAATACCATCATTGGGGAAGGAAATAAATAATTAGGCCAAATATTTAATTTAAAAAATAATTGCCAGATTAGTAAAATGAATAATACGAAAATTATTCTATGCACCAATCTCTTCATATCTGTAACCACCTTCGAAATTCATTTCGCTTTGTAATAAATTTAATATCCTATTTTCTAGTTCAACTAATTTTTTATTATCTTTATTTCTTGGTTGAGGAAGATCAATATTTATTTTTTCAATAATTCTGCCCGGATTATTAGCAAAGACAATTATTCGATCAGATAATTTTATCGCTTCTCTGATATTATGAGTAACAAAGACAATTGTCTTTTTAGTTTTCAACCAAAGGTTAATTAATTCTTTATGTAAAAGCAAACGTGTTTGATCATCTAAGGCACCAAAAGGCTCATCCATTAATAGAACTGCTGGATTAATGACAAGTGCTCTAGCGATTGCAACTCGTTGTTTCATTCCTCCTGAAAGTTGGTGTGGATAAGAATCTTTAAATTCAGCAAGATGAACAGCTTTTAATTGTTTTAATGCTTTTGTATAGGCAGTTTTTTTATCAATTTGCTGTATTTTTAACCCAAACATTACGTTTTCAATTACCGAAAGCCAGGGGAAAAGAGCAGACTCTTGAAAGACCATGACACGATCATTACCTGGTTTGGTGATTGCTTTATCATTAAGTAATAATTCCCCAGAATCAGCGTGAATAAGTCCTGCTAAAATATTAAGTAAAGTAGATTTTCCACAACCGGATGGACCAATTAAAGATACAAATTCGTGTTTTTCTATTTTAAAATTAATATTATTTAATACATTAAGCTGACTGCCATTTTCCATAGGGAAGTATTTATTGACATTTTTAATTTCTAGAAACGCCAAAATGCTCACCTCCTCTTAAAGTAGATTAATCATATCAAAATTATCAACATTAGATACGTTTAAAATTATATAATGCAAAATAATAAAATGTCAAGGGTCAATTTTGAGAGCACAAGATTGCATATTTTTTTCGTATATTTTTTCGTATATTTTTTCTTGACAACAAAAATATAACGTGTTATTATAATTATTGTAAGTAATACCTTATACCCGTACCCTGACCACCGAGTAAATTAAGGAGATTATTAAATGGCCTATGATTATGGTTTATGGGGAACAGTGATAATACATGTTGTATTTGTATTATTTTTTCTAATCAGTTTTATTAAACCCAAAAAAAGATATGAATGGAAGTCAATGGGGTTAGTCAGTAGTTTTTTCGTCGCATTGTTTGCCGAAATGTATGGTTTTCCATTATCTATATATTTGCTGACAACTTTTTTTGGAAAGAAATTTAATGTTTTAAATCCTTATTTGCATAATAATGGGCATCTTTTGGCAACATTAGGATTAGGAGAAGACAAAGCAATTTTAGTTTGTCAAATTGGTAATATTATGTTCTTGCTTGGTATTGTTATAATTGCATTAAGTTGGAGAAAAATTTACCGAGGACAGGGGCAATTTGTTAGAGATGGTTTATATAAATATGTCCGCCATCCTCAATATTTAGGTATTTATTTAATGTTGATTGGGATGCTTATTCAGTGGCCAACTCTTGTTACTTTAATTATGTTTCCGGTTCTATTAGTTACTTATTATAGACTTGCAAAGAAAGAGGAAAAATCTATGTTGGAAGAGTTTGGAGAAGAATATCAGATATATATAGAATCAACTCCAGCGTTTATTCCATTTCGCTAGTAGTTATTGGGTGAAAATAAAATAACAAAAAATTTGGAGGGATATTTAATGGAAAAAACAGTTATTATTGAAGGTATGACATGTGGTCATTGTGCAGGACGCGTTAAAAAAGAAATTGAAGCAATTGCTGGTGTAGAATCTGCCGATGTTAGTGCAGATGAAGGTAAAGCTGTAGTGGAAATGACCAATGAAGTAGATGATGAGAAATTAGCTGCAGCAGTAGAAGAAGCTGGCTATGAATTTATTAAAGTTTCCTAAAAGTTTAGTGTTTTTTTATACACTAAAATAGCAAAACTCCTAATTCCCGACTTTGAGGAGAGTCGGGGATTTTTTTGACAAATATTTAGTTGTAATATACAATAATAGCATAATACACTTAGAGAGGTGCTGAAGATGTTAAAAGATAAGATCCAAGAAGAAGGTCTGGACTGTTGTATAGATGAAGTTGGCGAAATGATGCAAAATTTAGTACGTACTTTACAGATTTTTGAAAGAATGCAAATCTCAAAAAAAGGGTTTACAAATTCTCAGTGTTATACTTTGTTAAATATCTATAAGAGTGGGCCATTGGCTATGAAGAATTTAAGTGAGAAAATGAACCTTGATAACAGTACGATGACAAGAGTTGTAAATAATTTGGTAAGAGATGACTTAATTAAACGGGAACCATCTGCAGAAGATCGAAGAGTTGTTAACGTAAGATTAACTGAAAAAGGGGAAGCAGAGGCCGAGGAACTTAGTAAAGAGGTTATTGAATATTATCGAAAAATAATTGAAGAAATTCCTGAAGGAAAAGTTATTGAAATAGTTGAATCGATGGATATTTTGAGTAAGGCTTTTTCACGAATCAAACCAAATTGTTGTTAAGTTAGTTTTAAATATGAAAAGAGATCTCTTTTTTATTATTTAGTTGTATAATACATATTTACTATGATACAAACAAAAGAAAGGAATGATTTAAGTGAGTATATGGGAAATTATTAAGAAAATTGTGGAGGCAGAGTTAAATTATCTTATTGCAGATTGGTGGATACTTACTTTCGCAATTGTTATTGCGGCTGGGATTAAGGTCTATGTTGGCCAAGAACAAATTAGAGAGTGGATGCAGGGTAAAACAAAATTATCTATTCCCGGTTCAGTAGGATTTGGAGCTTTTACACCACTTTGTTCTTGTGGGACAATGGCTGTGATAATCTCCATGTTTGTAACTTCTTTACCCTGGGGACCAGTCATGGCATTTTTGGTTTCTTCACCATTAACTAGCCCATCGCAATTTATATTTCAAAGTGGAGTTCTGGGTCTGGATATTGCAATAGCAGTATTAATTTCATCATTAGTTATGGGCTTAGTGGTTGGATTTTTAGTGACTTTCATGGAACGCAAAACAAATTTCTTTAAAGATCAATTCCGGATTAAGGCTGAGCAAGAAGCTACAATAGAAAAGAGTGAAGAATGTTGTTCTGTTAATAAAGATAAAAGATCATCTTTGCTAGTGAAAATGAAGATTAAAGAATTTTTTAGTGAAATATATGAAATAGGTGTAAAGCGAATTCTTATATATTTTATGATCTTTATAGCAATTGGTCAGTTAGTTGAGATATATGTCCCGACTGAGTGGATCTTAACACTTTTTAGTCCAGATAAAATATATTCAATTCCTCTGGCGGCTTTGGTTGGCCTTCCATTGTACGTTAGTGGTTCGGCGTCTTTACCATTATTAAAAAGCTTGCTGGAAGTGGGAGCAGGGGAAGGGGCAGTTCTAGCTTTTTTAATAGCAGGTCAGGCAACAAGTATAGCTGTAATAATGGGAATTTCTACTTTTATAAAAAGGAAAGCTGTCATTTTTTATATAATATTTATTATGGCAAGTTCAATACTAAGTGGGTTTATATATTCCTTAAACCGGATATGATATATAATAGAATTATTAATTAGAAATTCATAATTCCTTCATATTTGTATGTTAGTCTATAATTGTTAAAACATAGAAGTTGTTCAAAGAGCTAATTAAATAAATTCGGATGGGAAATTTGAATAAATAGAGGAGGAATAATTATGATGGGTTTTGGTAGAGGCTGGGGAATGAGTGGTTATGGTATGCATGGTCTCGGAGGTGGTATTATGATGATTTTATTCTGGGCACTTATAATTTTAGGAATAGTATATTTGGTTCGTAATCTTAGTAATAATAACAATAATGGAAATAACAATAGTAATTATAATAGGAGTAACGAAGATAATGCTATTAATATAGCTCGGGAACGATATGCCAAAGGTGAAATTAGCAAAGAAGAGTATGATCGAATAGTTAAAGATTTAAAGTAAAAGAAAAAGAGAGCCCCCTGAATTTTACTTTTGGAGGCTCTCTTTTATTTATTTTAAAGAGTTATGTGTGTTATTCAGTTTTTTTCTTTTCAGAAGATGAATTAATAGCTTTCCTAATCGTGACAAATAGGCCACCATAAATAACAGTCACAGCAAAAATGAGCATAATTATTGCGGAAATAGTCATTTATTATTCGCCTCCCTCTAATAAAACATTGTTACTTTTTGATTTGCTGATAATATAACTGGCTAGAGCAACGGCGATAATCATTCCCCAACCACCAATCCACTGAACGGAAGTGCTATAGTTTCCATAAGGGACACTGATATCCGCAACAAAGTTTCTGATGAGAAGATATATCAAAATAGCCGGAGTAACAAATTTGATCATTACATTCCACCAACTACCGATTTTATATTCTGAAATAGGATTGATATAAGATCTAAGCTTTTCTGGTTTATAATACCAACCAACAGCTATAGTTTCCAAAATACCTCCTATAATCAGACCGTAACTATTAATATAGTGGTCAACAATATCTAACCAATATAGCCCACCTTTTGTCGAGAAGACTAAACCAAATACAAAAAGCAAAGCAATAATGACAGCTGTTATTTTTTGTTTGCCCCAAGCAAATTTATCAGCAAAACCTGCAATATTCGATTCTACTAATGAAAAAGCTGAGTCAATACCTAATGTTAAGAGAGTTAAGAAGAATACAATTCCAAAGAATCCTACTACAAATGGACCGCCTGGTAACATATTAATAGCATTAGGATAAGTAACAAATGCCAGTCCTACACCTGCAGTAGCAACTTCCTCGATTGGTACTCCCTGTGTTTGAGCCATATAACCTAATGTACCAAAAATGGCAAATCCAGACATGAAACTAACTCCAGTATTTGCAAAAACAGTTATTAGAGCATTATTAGTGACATCAGAATCTTCAGGCATATAACTTGCATAAGCAATCATAATCCCCATGCCCAAGCTAAGTGTAAAGAAGACCTGAGAATATGCATCTATCCAAACCTGGAAATTTAGTAGTTTAGAAAAATCCGGTTGTAAATAATAATTTATTCCTGCAAGAGCTCCAGGTAATGTGACAGATCTTATGATTAAGACTAACAATAAAATAATTGGTGATAAAACAGTAAACCAGACTACTTTACCAACACTTTCTGTACCTTTTCTTAAAATAAAATATATTAAAATCCATGTAACAATTACACCGACAAGTATTGGATAACTAAATCCACCTAGTTCTCCTGGGCCAGAAGATAATTGAAGTACTTCATTATAAAAATAATTTTGTGCATCAGCACCTATCCAAGCACCTGTAAAAGCATCAGCAATGTAATTCCAAGCCCAACCCATAATCCCAGCATAATAACTAACAATAACAAAAGCTGAAATTACTGGCCACCAGCCAAAAAACTCAAACTTCTTTCTAATTTTGCCCAATGAACCTGGGGCTCCCTGTTGTTGTTTTTGACCAAGGCCAAATTCCATAATTATTAGCGGAATACCTGCTGTAATAAGTGCAACAAAATAAGGAATAAGATAAGCTCCTCCACCATTTTTAAACACAACATATGGGAAACGCCATGCATTTCCTAAACCTGCTGCAGAACCGATTGCCGCTAATACAAAAACCGTCCTGTTCCCCCATTGATCTCTCTTCATACTCTTATTCTCCCTTCGCTAAATACAAATATTTTTAATTCGATTAAATTTTCTACTCGATTCTCAATACTACATCTCAATACTACATTAAAATGACTTTAATCTCATAATTAATGATTAGTTTAATAAAAAGCTAAATTTTTCCCTCCTTTTATTTTAATATTATATATATTTATAACATAGAATGCTTCCTCTGTAAACCATTTTAGTTAAATTTGTTTAAAATTTGTTAATAATTCAATTGATATTTGTAAAAATACTTGACTAAGCTATTGAAAAATGATATTTTTAATACAAATTACCATACACGGGTATGATGTATTAAACAGTAATTGTAAAATTATTTGGCTAATAAAAAAGAGGTAGAGGTTGTTATGGAGAGTAAACTAAGATATACTTAACTTTAAAGATAAAAAAAGAAGGAGGTAGAATTTTGGGTTTTTTAAATAAGATGTTTGGTAGTAATAACAAAAAGGAAAAGATTATTGCTAGGAATCCATTTAATTTACAAATAAATGATATTGTGGATTATGACCTGGTCGAATATCAAGTTATAGGTAAGATTACTTATAATGAAGAAGGATATCTATGGTATGATTATCATATGTTTGATGGTAAGGATCATCTTTGGCTTTATGCAGAAGATGATGATCAAGTCAGACTTGCTTTGTTTAGAAAGTTAAACGCAGACCATGAATTATATAGTAGACTTCAAGCAGAAACACCTTCAGTCATAGAGTATGAAGCTCAAAAATTCTCTTTGCTTGAAGAAGGTAATGCTACTATTAAAGTTGAAGGGAAAGTTGGAGCTAGAGATAATCAGCAGGTGAAATACTGGGATTATGAAACAGGAAATGGGGACCACATTTCTGTAGAAAAATGGGGTAATGAACTTGAAATAAGTGTAGGGAAAGTGGTAAAAGAAAGTTTATTGGATTTTTACCCAGCCAGATGAGCTAAGTAATTTTTAGATTTATTATAATATATTAGGGGGAATTAACATGAGTTTTTTGGATAGAATGAAAACATTAGTTAAAGGAAAAGCTAATCAAGCTATGGATAAGATGGAAGATAAGAATATAGAGGCTATCGTTAAAGAGGAAATTCGTAAGATGAAAGAAGAATTTAGAGAAGCTAAAAGCGCTGTGGCAAAATCTATTACCTTAGTTAAAGAGGCAGAGAATAAATTTAACAAGGCTAAAGAAGAAATAGAGCACTGGACTAATAGAGCTAAACAGGCTCTCACATCTGAAAATGAGGAATTAGCCAGAAAAGCATTAGAAAAAAAACAGGAAGCAGAAAAAGATTTTAATAAATATCAGGGACAGGTAATTGAGAGAAGAAAAATTGCTGATATACACAAAGCAAAGGTTAAAAAATTACAGAGCAGAATTGAAGAGGCTGAAGATAAACAGGATGAATTAATTGCAGCTGCTGAAACTGCTAGAGCTAGTAAAGAGATTAACGAAACACTGAGCGGTATGGGGAAAGTTAGTGCTAGTGATAATCTTGACAGACTGGAAAAAAGTGTAAATAAAATGGAAGCAGAGGCTCAAGCAAGTGATGAATTGTATGAAGATTTGAAAGAAGATGATCTTGAAGCACAGTTTGAGGAATTAGAAAGTAAAGATTCAGTTGATGACGAATTAGCAAAATTAAAAGATGAAATGAAAAAAGATGTCTAAGCTGATCTATAAAGAACAAACTATAGCTGAGCTTGAGTATAACTTGCTATTATCCTCAGGTTTGAGTAGTAATTTTAAAATATTAAAAAATAGTTTAATAAGGTGGCACGGGATTGATTTTGATTTTTCTATAATTGGCGCAAGTCATTTTGTTAAAATTAATGGAGGTAGTCATCTCCAAATGACTGAGCTGCTTGCTTGCATTGATTCTGAGGATCTGGCTGTTGAAAGTATATTAGAAAAGAAGCGATTGGCCGATCTCAATAATTATAAATACTGCAAAAGATTTAAGCAAGGCTTTATCTATAGATTTAATGCAGAGATTATTAAGGATAAAGTTAAAGATCAACAGGAATTTGTAAATAAATATCGATCTAAGGATTATGCTGCATATCTAGATTATATATTTCCTTCATTCAATGATTTGGCAATTACAAGTATAGAAATCAAAAAAGAAGATAATGAGCTTCTCTGGCTTACTTATCATAGTTATCCGCAAGAAAATATAATTATTAAGACAACTAGTGTATTAGGAAGGAGTGAGCAATAGATGGACGGACGTGATTTATTTATTAGTCTAGGTGTTATAATCATAACTTTTTTTATAGCTTCTTCCGTATTTATGGGTCCAGGGACAAGTATTGCCAACGCTGTTAGTGATAAATATCCATTAATAAATAGTGAAAATGGTATTAGGATCTATAGTTCAAATAGTGATATTAAAACAACTGCAAATAATATTGCTTCGCTAAAAAAGCCATATGATCAAAAAGTTGATACGTCAAATGAAAGTATTTTACTTTATGATGAAGCAGTAGTAGTTGTAAAAGAGCAGAATGGAACTACAGAAATAGAAGTTATAGAAGATCATCAAACTGCCTATAATCGTCATCATAGTACAATGGTTCTTTTCTGGGGAAGTAATCTCTATCAGAACGGTAGAATAAGAACTCCGCGCAGTATCAGACAAGGTAGTATTGGATCATCTCCATCGTCTGGTGGTGGATTTGGTTTTGGTAAATAAAGAAAGAGTTGGCAGGATAACTCCCTTATTATCCTCTGCATTTATTGTTGCTATTGCATCAATAGTTTATGAATTAATAATGGGGGGGATTTCTTCATATCTTTTAGGTAATAGTGTTTATCAATTTTCAATAACAATCGGTTTATTTATGACTGCAATGGGGCTCGGCTCATTTTCTTCTAAACATATAGAAAGCAATTTAATGTCTAAGTTTATAATTATTGAGATAGCATTAGCTTTAATTGGTGGCGCATCTGCTTTTATTCTTTTTTACAGTTATGCTGTTTTAAAGTTTTATCTACCAATAATGTTTTTGATGATTATGGTGATTGGTATCTTGACTGGTTTTGAGCTTCCTTTAATAACACGTATAGTCGGGGGTTATGACAATCTCAAAGATACTTTAGCAAATACGACTGCTGCTGACTATATTGGTGGTTTGGTTGGTTCAGTTGTTTTTCCAATTATTTTACTACCAAGACTGGGTTTTATTAAAACCAGTTATATTGTAGGTATCTTGAATATATTGGTTGCAGCCTATCTTTTTATTAAATATAAAAATGAAATAGGACATACTAAATCCTTTGCTCTAACAATCTTTTTGGTATTTGTAATACTTGCAACCGGTGTATATACTGCCGCAGAGAGTGAGTCTTTTTTAGAAAGAAGATTATATAGAGATCAAGTAGTATTTTCAAAACAAAGTGAATATCAAAAAATAGTAATTACTAAAGCTGAAGATGATGTGAGATTATTTTTAAATGGGAATATCCAATTTTCTTCAATAGATGAGCATCGCTATCATGAGTCATTGGTTCATCCTGCTTTAAGTTTGTTGGAGCAAAGGGATAATGTTCTGGTCTTAGGTGGTGGGGATGGTCTGGCAGTCAGAGAAATTCTCAAATACCCAGACGTTAAAACAATAGACCTAGTAGATTTAGATAAAGCAGTGACTGACCTGGCCCAAAATTCTCAATATCTTCTTAAATATAATCAAGCTTCACTTGCTAATAAAAAAGTGGAGGTCATAAACCAGGATGCTTATCAGTATTTAGAAGCTAACAAGAAAAAATATGATATAGTAATTATTGATTTACCGGACCCCAATAATGAAAGTTTAAATAAATTATATACAGTTACATTTTACAGATTAATATATGAAAATTTAAATAATAAAGGAATTATAGTTGCTCAATCTACATCTCCTTATTTTGCGCCTAAACCTTTCTGGATTATCTACAATACTATTGAAGAGGCAGGATTTAAAACTAGACCCTATCATGTATATGTTCCTTCTTTTGGGGACTGGGGATTTACTATGGGGACAAAGGGTATTCAATTTAAGCCTGAAGATGTTGAGTTAGAGGTATCAACTAAGTTTCTTTCAAATGAACAATTAGAAAAGCTCTTTGTATTTGGACAAGACATATTAGACAAAAAAGTAGATGATTTTAACACATTGATTAGACCTATTTTAATACGGGCTTATTATAATGCCTGGGATGAATATAATTAACAATGAGGGATTGGTGAGTTAAGTTTAAATGATTAGTGTATTATTTAGATATTTTAAAAAATTTAAAACCCAGATTGATCCTCAAATGCTTATACGGATGATTTTTGTTAGTGTTATTATTATTTTAATAAGTTCTATAATGGTCTTAAATATAGAGCCAGATGGGCAGTTTAGTGGTATTGTTGATGCAATATGGTGGGCTATAGTTACAGCAACCACAGTTGGTTATGGCGATTTTTACCCTGTTTCACTAGGGGGCAGATTATTAGCTATTTTATTGATGTTTTTAGGCATAGGACTTTTTGGTGGTATTACTGCAACCATTACTGAATTATTTATAAAGATTGAGAAGAGAAGGGAGCTGGGGCAATTGAGTGCTGAATATGAAGGTCATATTATAATCTGTGGTTGGTGTGGAAAAACAATGGAGATTATATCACAAATATTAAATGAAGATTTAAGAAACAAGCAGATAGTATTAATAGCTGATTTAGAACGAGACCCTTTCCCTGATAATAATTTAATTCATTTTATTAGAGGTGAAATTGATGACAAAGCAATTTTGGAAATGGCTAATGTAAATAAAGCTAAAACGGCAATCGTTTTAAATGAAGATAATAATGACGCTACTACAGTTTTATCAGCTTTAACTATTAACTCTTTGAATCCAGCTTTGTATTTAATTGCTGAAATTAGCAAAGAAGAAAACAGAAGACATTTAGAAAATTCCGGTGTGGATGAAATTATTGTTAATAATAACATTAATAGTCGCATCATGGGTTAGAACTGCTCTTTATCATGGCACTTCTTCAATCTTCAATGAGCTACTTTCAAATAAAATGGGGAATGAGATATATATGTTAAAAGTTGCTAAAGGTGATGAGAATAAAACTTATAAAGAATTATTTTCAGTTTTTAAAGATGAGAAAAACGCTACTTTATTAGGAATAAAAAGAGATGAAAATGTGCTCCTTAACCCAGATAATTCTGAACTTTTAGAAGCAGGAGATCAACTTATCTACATTGCACAGAACAAATTAGCTTTATGATTAAATTATAGATTAAATTTTTATCAAAAAGGAAAGGAGTTGGTAGATGATGTTAGCAAATGAATTTCTTGCCACAATTATTTATGCTGTCCTTGCATTAGTTTTGATGTTTACTGGTTATAAGATTTTTGACTGGATAACTCCCTATGATTTTGCAGAAGAAATAGAGGAGAAAAATCCTGCAATAGGTGCTGTCATTGCCGGTATATTTATTGCGATAGCAATTATTATTAAAGCTTCTATTATTTAGTCTAACCTTATTGCTTAAATTGTTTGGAACGATTTAGAAAAACAAAGGAGGTTTTAATTCAATGAATCCAATTATTTCAAGTATTGTTTACTTTTTTATTGGGATATTATTCTGTGCGATAGGGTATAAAGTATTTGATATCATAACACCATTTGATTTAAATAAAGAAATCGATGACCATAATATTGCAGCAGGACTGACTGTGGCTGGAATGTTTATTGGGATAGCTATAGTCGTAAGTGCAGCGATTTTATAAGATAATCTTGTACATAATAATATTAATGATCTAATAAAAAAAACTACTCCATTACAAAGGGAGTAGTTTTGTGTTTGTGATAAGTACCATTTTTTATTATTGCAGAATTATTATTGACAATAGTCGCTGAAATAAGTTAAAATTAAATGTACCTAATAGGGGTATAGTGTAAATAAATGGTTAATTATATTAAAAAGAAAATCTATTAAGGGGCGTTGTCAGGATGAGAAGAAGTTTCATGGTATTAATAATTATAGCAATAAATTTAATAGTTGGCTACAGCAATTCTCAAGCACTAGAAATAGGACATAGAACATTAACACTTAGAGATGAAAAAAGAAGTGACGTATTTAATAAAAAATTTATGCCATTAACGGATATGATTAAAACACATGTAGTTAAAGCAGGAGAAAATTTATGGAAGATAGCTAGTTTACATAATATCAATATTGATACCTTGATTGGTGCTAACGACATAAACGATATTAATAAAATTAAACCTGGTGATAGAATTAATATTTTACCTGTGAAAGGTATTCTCTATCAGGTAAATCCAGGGGAAAATTTAAGTAGCATAACTAAGAAGTATAATGTGAATATGAATATTGTAAGCAAACTCAATGGGATAGAGAATCCTGATAAAATTTTACCAGGCAAGAAAATTATTTTACCAGGGGCTAGGCCTGAATTTGGATATCAAGATAGAGTGACAAAGAGATTTAGCAAACCAGTTTTAGCTAAAATATCATCCCCATTTGGTAGAAGATGGGGAAGAATGCATGAAGGAATAGATTTTGCAGTGCCTATTGGAACAAAGGTAAAATCTGCTGCTGCTGGGATGATTATTTATAGTGGATGGGCGCGCGGATATGGAAAGACAGTTATTATAGCACACCAGAAAGGTTTTAAAACTCTTTATGCACATAATTCAAAATTAATGGTTAAGAACGGACAGAGAGTAATTCGGGGTCAAACAATAGCTGCTTCTGGTAATACAGGTACTACAACTGGCCCAAACATACATTTCGAAGTACAAGTTAATAGTCGACCTGTTGATCCTTTAGCTTATTTAAGATAAATTGAACAAATTGTATTATGTTTACTTGTGACCGCATCTTACTTTCATATACTTAATATAATAATTATAATAATTTGTAAAGAAAGCCAAATATGGTAAGACAATTGGAGGAAATTATTATGAAATTATTTAATAAGTTAAAAGAGATAGTTAGTCGAAAAAAAATTATATATTCTTCGGCAATTTGCTCGGATTGTCAGCTGGCAGAAGCTTTTTTTAAAGAACATGATATCGAAATAGATGTGAGAAAAATTGAAGAAGATAAATATCGGCAAGAATTAAAAGAAAAACATGGTAAAGTATTAGTTCCTACAATTATATTAGGAAATAAAAAGTTTATAGGTTTTGAAAATAATCAGCAGAAAATAAAGGAAAAACTTGGCTTAATTGAGTAGGGAAGGTTAGTTAAATTATGTCTAATATAATATATATTTCTTTAATTGGATTATTAACAGGTGTCTTTGGCACAACTTTTGGTGGGATAATTGTAATCTTAATTAAAAAACTTAATGAAAATCTCTTGAGTTTTGTGCTAGGTTTATCTTCTGGTATTATGACAGTCGTTGTTTTCTCAGAATTAATTCCAGAAGCATTAGCTGTCGGTTCTATTTGGACTACACTTTCCGGGATAGTGATTGGTATATTTTTAATATCAATGTTAAGTATAATTTTTCCAGATCAACAGTTATCGGACCAAGAATCACCAAATGCAAAAGGTCAGATAAAGTTTCTTAAGACAGGAATATTGTTAGCTTTAGGAATAGCTATCCATAATATACCTGAAGGACTAGCTATTGGTGCTGGTTATAGTGCTAATAATATATTTGGAATAGGTCTAGCAATTTTAATGGGTGTGCAAAATTTCCCGGAGGGAATGGCTGTAGCTACTACTTTAGTTTTGGGAAAAATGAATAATTTCAAAGTATTAATAATTACTGCTTTATCAGGTATTCCTATGGGAATCGGAGCATTTATAGGATCATATTTAGGTAGTATCTCTGATCTAGTTTTGTCAATATCGCTCGGTTTTGCTGCTGGAGCAATGCTATATATTACATTTAATGATTTAATTCCTGAAGCACATGAGAAAGCGGCAGGTAAGACTGCTATAATTGGTATTTCAAGTGGAGTTTTAATAGGATTACTATTATCTAATTATTTATAAGAGTTGAGTTTACTTGACAAACTAGATATAGGGTGGTATATTATGTCTAAGCAATACCTAATAGGGGTATAAAGTATATCAATATTTTTAATATACACGGAGGTGTATTAGATGGAAAATAAAAAAGTAACATTGCAGTTAGAAGGAATGAGTTGTGCAAGTTGTGCACAAACTGTTGAAAAAGCCTTAAATAAAGCTAAAGGTGTGCAACAAGCTCAAGTTAATTTTGCAGCAGAAAAAGCTTATGTAGAATTTAATCCTTCCGAAACGGATGAGGAAAAATTAGCAGAAGTCGTACGAGGAACAGGCTATGATGTAAAAGATGAAAGAGAAAAGATCATAATAAAAATCGGCGGCATGACATGTGCTAGCTGTTCGGCAGCAGTAGAAAAAGCTTTAAATAAAACAGACGGTGTTTATCAAGCTAATGTAAATATAGCTTCTGAAAAAGGTACTGTTGAGTATGATCCAACGGTTCTAGACCGAAAAGATTTTGAAGAAATAGTAAAAAATACAGGTTATGAAGTCATCGGTTTTGAAGGTGATGAAAAGACTGAAGCGGAAAAGGATAATGATTTAAAGAAAGTTGCAGAAGCCAAAAGTAAAATGTGGGGTACCTGGCTTTTTACAATACCTATTATATTATGGATGATTCCGGAAATGGTATTTGGGATTGCTTGGCCCAATATGACGATCTTTAATCTTGGTATGGTTTTACTTGCTATTCCACCATTGTTTGTTTATGGTAGAAGGACCTTTGTGACAGCCTATCGGGCGGTAAGTCATGGTAGTGCGAATATGGATGTCTTGATAGCAATTGGTACTGGGGCAGCTTTTCTGACAGGGCCTGCCGTGTTTTTTACACCGATAGCAAACTATGCTGGCGTATCAGCAATGATTATGGCATTTCATTTAACAGGTAGATATATTGAAGAGACTGCTAAGGACCGCGCTTCACAGGCGATTAAAAAACTACTAGAGTTAGGTGCCAAAACGGCAACAGTAATCGTTGATGGTGAAGAAAAAGAAGTTTCAATTGATGAGGTTCAACCTGGTGATGTGATGTTGATCAAACCTGGTGAAAAGATTCCGACAGATGGTGAGATTGTTGAAGGTAAATCAACAGTTGATGAATCTATGGCAACAGGAGAATCAATGCCTGTTGAAAGAACTGTTGGTGATGAAGTTATAGGAGCAACAGTTAATCAAAATGGTTTAATAAAAGTAAAAGCTACTAAAGTAGGTAAAGATACATTTTTAGCACAGGTTGTCAAGATGGTAGAGGAAGCACAGGGAACCAAAGTTCCTATTCAGGAGTTTGCTGACAGGATAACCAGTATTTTTGTTCCAGCAGTTCTGATAATTGCAGCAACTACTTTTATCTTATGGTTGGTCTTCCCGGAGGAGTTTCGAAGTGTAGGTATCTGGGCACAGAGTTTCTTGCCTTGGGTTAATCCAACCCTTGGTACATTTACCTTGGCTATTTTTGCTACCATTGCAGTCTTAGTAATTGCTTGTCCTTGTGCACTGGGTCTTGCTACACCGACAGCATTAATGGTTGGTAGTGGAATCGGTGCGGAAAATGGTGTCTTGATACGTAAAGGTGAAGCAATTCAGACCATGAAAGATGTCCATACAATTGTTTTTGATAAGACAGGTACAATAACCAAAGGTAAACCTGAAGTTACAGATCTGGTTACAGTTAATGGTAGTAGCGAAGAAGAACTTCTCCAGTTAGCAGCTAGTGTTGAATCTGGTTCTGAACATCCCTTGGGAGTGTCAATAGTCAATGATGCTAAAGATAGGGGTCTTGAAATAAAGCAGGTAAAAGACTTTGGTGCAGTGACCGGTAAGGGAGTTAAAGCTTCCATAGATGGTAAAAATATTTTAGTGGGTAGTCGTAGATTAATGAATGAAGCTGGTATTGATCCAAGTGAGCTTGAAGATGATATGATTCGTTTGGAGAAAGAAGCTAAAACGGCCATGCTGGTAGCAACTGAAGAAAAATTATTAGGCATAGTTGCTGTGGCTGATGCATTAAAAGAGGATTCAGTGCATGCTATCAGAGAATTAAAAGAGTTGGGATTAGAAACAGCTATGATTACGGGAGATAATGAACGGACCGCTAAAGCTATTGCCAAAGAGGTTGGTATTGACCATGTTGTGGCAGAGGTTTTACCGGATGGAAAAGTAGATGAAGTAATGAAATTACAGGATGAATTTGGTATCATTGCTATGGTTGGAGATGGTATTAATGATGCACCTGCATTAACTCAGGCTAATGTTGGGATAGCAATTGGTACAGGAACAGATATAGCGATAGAATCATCAGATATTACCTTGGTCAGGGGAGATTTATCAGCAGTTATTACAGCAGTCAAACTCTCCCGAGCTACTTTCAGGAAGATAAGACAGAATTTATTCTGGGCTTTTATCTATAATATTGTAGCAATTCCATTTGCAATATTAGGATTACTGCACCCAGTTATTGCTGAAATAGCAATGGCCACAAGTTCAATTAGTGTCATAACAAACGCAAACATGTTACGTAGAATTGATGTTAAACCTAATTATGATAATTAAAATAGCAAAATTTGCATCAGCAGAGAGAATTAACTATAATAATAGCAACAGCTTACTGTAGACAAGGAGGAGATTATTATTAGTGAATTTCTTCAATTATATGGTGAAGCATCTTTAACAGCAGTTGGTTTTTTCTGGAAAGCAGGTTGGGCATTTATTTTAGGGTATTTTATTAGTGCCATGATTCAAGCCTTTGTTCCTAAAAAAGAGTTAACTAAATATATGGGAGAAGCTGACGTTAAAAGTATTTCTTTATCAACTATTTTTGGAGCAGCTTCTTCATCCTGTTCTTTTGCAGCACTCGCTGCGGCTAGATCTTTGGTCAAGAAAGGCGCAAACTTTATTGCCGCGGTTGCCTTTATGTTTGCTTCTACCAATCTGGTAATAGAACTAGGGATACTTATTTTAATTTTTCTTGGCTGGGAATTTCTAGTAGCTGAAATTATTGGTGGACTTCTTTTAATAACGATTAGTAGTATTATTATAAAGGTCACCTATCCAGAAAAATGGTTTAAAAAGGCAAGAGAGAAAGTAAATCAAGATGGATCTGATGTTGATGAAGATTTTGATTGGAAAAAGAGAATTACCAGTAAAAAAGGTTGGAGAATGGTTGGTAAAAACTTTGTAGATGAATGGAAGATGGTCTGGGAAGAAATATTAATTGGTTTTATTATTGCTGGTTTTGTTGCAGTATTTGTGCCAACTAGTTTCTGGAATAAGATATTTTTAATAGAAATGACTGATACATTACCAGGCTGGTTGATTGCATTGGAAAATGCTCTGGTAGCTCCTTTAGTGGCAGCGATGACTTTCATAGGTTCGATGGGTAATATTCCGCTGGCTACTGTCTTAAATGCTAATGGAGTTTTATTTGCAGGTATTATGGGTTTTATTTACTCAGATTTAATGGTACCACCATTGGTTTCAGTAAATGCTAAGTATTATGGTAAAAAAATAGCCTTTTATATTGCCGGTGTGATGTATATCAGTATAGTCTTAACAGCTCTGATTTTAAATGCTTTATTTGGTGCTTTTGCTATAATACCAGAAAGTAATAGGGTTGTTAATGAAGTTGCCCAGTTTAAAATTGACTATACATTTTATTTTAACGTTAGTTTTGTTCTCCTGGCCGGTTGGCTAGTATATTTACAAAAACAGTTTGTAAATATACATTTGTCAGAATCAATGGATGAAGAAGATAATATATCTACTAAAAGAATATTTGCTTATCTATTTATGGCAGTTTTACTTGGAGGTCTTTTAGTTAAATTATTTATTTGACATTTTCTTGACATTATGACAATAAAATGCTATGTTTAATTTAAATACCCAAAGAGGGTATAGTCTATAAATATTGAACTTAAGAAAGGGGGATTATCATGAATTCTTTATGTGATCTTGATAAAAAAGATCTAGATTTAAGATTAAGAAGAATAGAAGGTCAAGTACGCGGTATTCAACGTATGATAGATGAAGATAAATATTGTGTTGATATTCTTACCCAAATAAATGCTATCCGAGGTGGATTAAAACAGGTTGGTCTTAAAATCCTTGATAAGCATACTCATGGTTGTGTACAACGTGCTATCAAGAATGAAGAAGGCGATGCAGTGATTAATGAATTAATGCAGGTTTTAGCCAAATTCACTGATTAATGCATAGTAAATATATATTTCCTGAAAAGGGGATGCTATTTTATGGTCAAGAATGAAAACCAGAAAATAAAGGAAAGATATAATCGTGTAGCCCCAATTTATGATAAGTTAGAGTATATGATGGAAAAAGGCAAAATGGGAGACTGGCGAGAAAATTTATGGGATAAAGTTGCCAATAACCTGCCAGTAGGAGAAGGAAAATTACTTGAAGCAGGTGTTGGCACTGGGAAAAATATTCCTTACTATCCTTCAAGCATAGAAATAACAGCAATAGATTTTAGTGAGAAAATGCTTGCTCAGGCCAGGAAAAGAGCTGTAGAAGTAGGTAAAGAAGTCAAGCTGATGAAGATGGATATTCAACATTTAGATTTTCCAGATAATCATTTTGATATAATAGTTACTTCTTGTGTTTTTTGTTCGGTCCCTGATCCTATTGCTGGTCTTAAAGAATTGAGACGTGTTTTGCAAGATGATGGTAGGATTATCATGTTAGAACATATGAAAGCTGGCTCTAAACCATTAGGATTTCTTATGGACGCTTTTAACTGGGTTAGTCTTTATACCTGGGGTGCTAATATTAATCGTGAGACAATAAATAATATAAAAAAAGCTGATTTAAAGATTGTTGAGGAAAATAATCTTTGGTCTGATATTGTTAAAGAATTAGTTTTAGCGAAATAATTTAAACATGTTAAATAATGTGGAATTCCATGTTGCAATACACTGCAAAAAAATAAGATTATAAAAACTTGACAAAAATACTATGGATAGATATAATATTAAATGTAAATGAAAATCATTATCAATGAGTTCGCTATATTTTTTTGCCTTCAATTGAGAATCGTTCTCGTTGAGTTGCCGTAAACTTATTTATATGATTAACATACTTAATAATTATTAATTTTACTTATATTTTACAAAAAAATGAGGAGGAAATATTTAATGTTTAGATCAACTAAAAAATTTAAAATGGTTTTTCTATTAATCGCTTTCACATTACTTATTAGTTCCGGAATGGTTGCTGGTCAAGATGTAAATGAAGAAGTAAGGGTTATTGAACATGCAATGGGTGAGACTGAAATAAAGGGTCAACCTCTAAGAGTTGTTACACTATATCAAGGTGCTACTGATGCTATTGTTGCTTTAGGTGAAAAACCAGTGGGTGTAGTAGACTCCTGGGTTGAAAAACCTATGTATAAATATCTTAGAGATGATCTAAAGGGTATTAAACATGTTGGTTTAGAGACACAGCCAAATTTAGAGGAAATAGCCAAGTTAAATCCTGATTTGATTGTTGCTTCAAAATTACGCCATGAAAAAGTTTATGATCTCTTGTCTCAGATTGCTCCAACTGTAGCATCTGAAACTGTATTTGAATTTAAAAAGACTGTGAAATTAATGGGTGAAGCAATGAATAGAGAAGAAAAGGCTGCGGAGGTTCTTGCTAACTGGGAAAACAGGGTAGCAGATTTTAAAGAAAAAATAAAAGCATCCCAGGGTGATAACTGGCCTTTGGAAGTAGCAGTTCTTAACTTTAGAGCAGATCATGCCCGTATCTACTTTAGTGGATATGCAGGTCTTGTCTTAAATGAACTTGGCTTTACACGTCCAGAATCTCATCTTAAGGATGTATGGGGTATTAAGCTAACAAGTAAAGAGAGTATTCCTGAGATGATTGCAAATGCTTTCTTTATCTTCATGTCAGATAATGAGGCAGTTAGAAATACTTATCAAGAGTGGAGCGGACATCCATTATGGAAAAATCTTGATGCTGTAAAAAATAATAAAGTCTATATGGTTGATGAAGTTGCTTGGAATATGGCCGGTGGGATTATTTCTGCTAATTTAATGCTAGATCAGATTTATGAACATTTTGGACTAGAAGCAGAATAAAATGACTCATTTATTATCCAGTAAATCACTAAAGGCTCTAGGAATTATAATCAGTATTTTAGTATTTGCTATTGCTTTTGTGCTTAGTGTTTCCTTGGGTCAAACATCCATTTCATTGGAGACTGTTATTGAGGCATTTCTTGATTATGATCAGTCATCAACAGAGCAGATTATTATTAGGACTACTCGTATTACACGTGCTATAATTGCTACAGTTGTTGGGGCTAGTCTTGCCTTGGCAGGGGCGTTAATGCAAGCATTAACGAGAAATCCACTGGCATCACCTAGTATCTTTGGGATTAACGCTGGAGCACTGTTTTTTATTGTCTTTGCAGCTACATTTTTTTCAGTATCGTCACTAGGGTATTATATGTGGATAGCTTTTTTAGGTGCTGCTATAGCAGGAGTGCTGGTTTACTTTCTCGGTTCTCTTGGTAGGGATGGATTGTCCCCTCTCAAGATAGTTTTAGCAGGTGCAGCTATAACGGCTCTCTTTGTTTCTTTTACACAGGGCTTATTGGTTATGAATCAACAGAGCTTAGAAGGTATTTTGTTTTGGCTTGCTGGTTCAGTTGCTGGGAGAACAATGGAGATGCTAATGCCTATTTTGCCTTTTATGATAGGGGCTGGGGCTCTGGCATTTCTATTGGGAAATCATATAAATATTCTTTTATCAGGTGAAGATATTGCTAAAGGGCTGGGACAGAGGACTATATTTATTAAAATTTTACTGGGAATTATTATAGTCTTTTTAGCCGGTGGTTCTGTTGCAGTTGCTGGTTCTATAGGTTTTATTGGACTTATCGTTCCACATATTGTACGTGCTTTTGTTGGTAATGATTATAGATGGGTAATACCCTATT
The DNA here is from genome assembly GCA_016278485.1 of Halanaerobiales bacterium. GTDB lineage: Bacteria > Bacillota > Halanaerobiia > Halanaerobiales > Halanaerobiaceae > JADQBT01. The sequence goes on along the minus strand of JADQBT010000013.1, from coordinate 2,781 downwards.
CTGTATTAGTTGGAGCCAGTTTGCTACTGATATCTGATGTGGTAGCAAGATTTATCATAAGTCCGCAAGAAATGCCAATTGGGGTTATGACTGCATTGCTTGGGACTCCATTTTTTATCTATCTGGCTCGTAGGGGGTTTAATAAGAATGGATAAATATGATAGTTTCAGAAATAAATCAGGCTCGATATCATTCCAAATAAATAGAAGGACATTAGCTATTATAATCTTACTTACTTTTTTTATGTTTTTGATGATTATAGTTGGATTATCTGTAGGGAGCACAATGATTAATCCTGTAGCTGTGATAAAACACTTAACTGGAATAGAGGATACTGGACATAATTTTATTATAAATACCCTACGGTTTCCAAGAATTATGCTGGCCTTACTTATTGGTTCTGCTCTGGGTGTATCAGGTTTGATTTTACAAGGAATTATACGTAATCCCCTTGCTTCACCTGATATTATTGGTATTTCAGGGGGTGCTTCTGCAGCGGCAGTTTTCTATATTACCTATTTTTCTGGGATTCTAAGTATGAAGTGGCTTCCCTTTGCAGCTATTATTGGGGCTGGAATTATATCAACTATTATTTATATCTTGGCTTGGAATAAGGGAGTAACACCTATTAGACTTGTTTTGATTGGTATCGGAGTAGCAGCAGCTATGGGGTCTTTGACTACATTGATGATTGTAAGTAGTCCTATAACTACTACTGCTAAAGCCTATGTCTGGTTAACAGGGAGTGTCTATGGTGCAAATTGGGGGCAGGTATATTCTATGTTACCATGGGTCGTTATCTTTATTCCCGCGGCATTTCTTTTTTCCAGGACTGTAAATGTAAAAGAGTTAGGTGATAATCTGGCTTATGGTTTAGGGGTCAAAGTTCAGCTAAATCGTTTTTTACTGCTTTTTATTAGTGTTGCACTGGCTGGTTCTGCAGTTGCCTATGGTGGAGGAATTGGGTTCGTGGGTTTAATAGCACCACACATTGCTAGAAAATTAGTAGCTAGATCATTTGCTGGTTTAGTCCCTGTTGCAGCAATAATAGGCGGCTTAATAGTATTACTGGCTGATCTTGTTGCCCGAACGGCTTTTTTACCAATAGATCTCCCGGCTGGAGTACTTGTATCTGGAATTGGAGCACCATTTTTTATTTATTTACTGTATAGAAGTAGAAACAGAGTATAGGAGGGAAAATTGTGAATAGTTTAGAAACAAAATCACTAACATTATCATATGGCCAAGATCCTGTAATAGAAGATTTAGATTTAAAGATTCCACAGGGTAAGATTACGGTTTTTATCGGCAGTAATGGTTGTGGTAAATCAACATTGCTACGTTCTCTTGCCAGGTTGCTAAAACCTAAGAGTGGAACTATTCTTTTAGATGGAGAACAAATCAATAGTATTCCAACAAAGAAAGTTGCAAAACATATGGCAATTCTCCCGCAGAGTCCAGTAGCTCCTGAAGGTATTACTGTATTTCAATTAGTAAAGCAGGGTAGATATCCTCACCAAAATTGGTTACAGCAGTGGTCTAAAGAAGACGAAAAGGTGGTTAATAAAGCCCTTGAGCTTACTAAAATGAAAGTCCTTGCAGATAGAGCTGTTGATTCTTTGTCAGGTGGTCAGAGGCAAAGGGCATGGATAGCTATGACACTTGCTCAGCAAACAAATATTATTCTTTTAGATGAGCCTACTACCTACTTAGATTTAGCCCATCAGATAGAGGTTCTCGATTTATTATATGATTTAAATCAAAAAGAAGGTAGTACAATTGCTATGGTTTTACATGACCTTAATTTGGCTTGTCGTTATGCTGATAATATTGTTGCTATTAAAGATAGTAATATCTACACTGAGGGAAAGCCAGAAGAAGTAGTCACTTGTCAAATGGTACGTGATGTATTTGATATGAAGTGTAGTATCATGTCTGACCCTATATTTGGAACACCGTACTGTATTCCTGCTGGAAAAGGTAGAATGGTATCCTAAACTAATTTGCGAAGCAAATGTGGGTTTTGTTTTGGGGAAAATCATTTTGTGAATTTTTCTTGACAGAAGTCATTTAAATTGCTATAATACTAATTGTCGGTGATTTAGTTCTGACAATTTTGGGCGGGAGTAGCTCAGTTGGCTAGAGCATCAGCCTTCCAAGCTGAGGGTCGCGAGTTCGAATCTCGTCTCCCGCTCCATTATTTTTCTTAATATAATAGGAATGATAGTAATCTCCAGTCAATAATGGCTAGGAGATTTTTTTGTTTTTTCAAGTAATTTAATTCATTCCCCAAGTCCAATCTGGTCCTTTTTTTACTCTCGTAAATGTATAGTCTAGCAAAATGTCGTTTAACGTATCCGTATTTACGAAGTTCAGCTACCCCCGTTATTATTCATGCACACTGCATGCGTTATTATAATATGTTATAATAAATATATTAATCCGAAAGGTGGTAAAAAAATGCCTTCTTTACAAGTTAGAGACTTACCTGAACATATTTATCAAAAAATTGTTCAACTTGCTGATGCTGAAAGAAGAAGTATAACCCAAGAAACTATTGTTTTACTTGAAAAAGCCTTAGAAATCGAAAAACAAAATAAAGAACGTAGAAAAGTTCTTTTTAATAGTATCTTAGCTGAAACCAATAATAACGAAAATGTTCTTGACCCTGTCCCTCTTATCAGAGAGGATAGGGAAAGATGATTATTACTATTGATGTGAGTGCTGCTGTTGAAATTGTAATGGGAAGACCTAAGCAAAAAATACTAATAGATATACTAA